>CALZGZ010000295.1 GCA_945787105.1 uncultured Gammaproteobacteria bacterium | reverse complement strand
GCGTGTCGAAATCCGCTCGCAATAACTGCTGATTACGGGAGATCAGTCGCAATTTAACTGTAGTCTTAATGTCTGGGTCACGGTGAAGCACGGCTTCTATACCCGAGTTATTGAGCATCCGGTGCAGATTTGCTCCGGCGTCGTCTTCACCGATAACCGAGAGCAATACACATCTTGCACCCAAGGAAGAAATATTACTGGCAACATTGGCCGCACCACCTAATCTTTCTTCACTGTCGGTGACAGAGATGACGGGAACTGGAGCCTCCGGAGATATTCGATCCACCTCGCCGAACCAGTAACGGTCAAGCATGACATCGCCGACAACCAATATTTGTAAATCGCCAAATACTCCGGCCTTGATCATGGGCTTTTATCTACCGATTCCCAAGTAATCGAATCCTTTTTGTCTGACCTTTGCCGGATCATATATGTTTCGACCATCAAAGATGACCCGTCCCCTCATTCGCTTTCCGATCTCGTCCAGGTTGGGGCTGCGAAAGATACTCCACTCGGTGACGACGACCAGGCCATCTGCATCTTGCACCGCTTCGTAAGGGTCCGATGCTAGAACAAGATCGGCCCGGTCTCCGTAGATGCGCCTCGCCTCATCTTCCGCCACCGGATCAAAAGCCTTCACGCATGCACCTTCCCGCCACAATCCCTCGATAATCTTTCGACTAGGCGCCTCTCTCATGTCATCAGTATTTGGTTTGAAAGCCAGCCCCCAAATTGCAAATCGTTTTCCTTTCAAATCGTTGTCAAAATAATCGCGGATCTTTTCTAACAGCACGGATTTCTGTTGGGAGTTTACAGACTCTACGGCATCCAACAACTGCGTCTCGTAGCCAACACGTCTAGCGGTTCGGGACAGAGCTTGAACATCTTTGGGAAAGCAAGAGCCCCCATAACCACAACCCGGATAAATAAAATGGTAACCAATTCTCGGGTCCGATCCGATACCTTTGCGAACCGCCTCTATATCGGCTCCTAGACGCTCCGCAAGATTCGCCATTTCGTTCATGAATGAGATCTTAGTCGCAAGCAGCGCATTTGCTACGTATTTTGTAAGCTCGGCCGATGGGACATCCATGACGATGATTCGCTCTCGATTACGATTGAAAGGTGCGTAAAGGGTTCGCATATAATCTATAGCGCGGGAATCGTCAGTGCCAATCACAATTCGATCGGGTTTCATAAAGTCTTCAATGGCCGCACCTTCTTTTAGGAACTCCGGATTGGACGCCACGCTGAACTCTACTAACGTATTACGTTTGGACAAGCTCCGCTCGATATGATCACGCACCTTATCGGCGGTACCTACCGGAACCGTAGATTTAGTCACTATGATCCGATAATCATCCATGAACTCACCGATTTCCTTTGCCACCGATAAGACATGACTGAGATCCGCAGATCCATCCTCGTCAGGTGGTGTGCCGACGGCGATGAAGATAATTTCGCCATGCCTGACTCCATCAGCAATGCTGGTTGAAAACTGTAGTTGTCCAGTAGCCGTATTTGACTCCACCATGGCCGCCAAACCAGGCTCATAGATCGGCACCTTTCCTGCTTGCAACATGTCTATTTTTGATGCATCAGAGTCGATGCATAGCACGGTATTACCCACTTCTGCCAAACAGACACCCGACACCAGTCCGACATAACCTGTTCCAATTACAGTAACTTTCATGCGAACAATTCTCGGAAAAATATGCTCCGTTGCATACTCGATTGGCGAAGGCGTTATTATCCTTTTTTTTACTGGTGTGTCGAGTAGACCAGCGGTTTTCGTAGGAATGGGGGAGCGCCGATGGCACTCCCCCTAATAACTTACATCACGAACGACTTACTTATGCGGCTGATTTTTTGTTCGCAAGATGATGTCTTTCTGGTTCCGCTCCAACATCTTGGAACCGATACCCTTCACCTTGAGAAGGTCATCAATGGATTGAAAGGGGCCATTTTCCTTCCGATACTCTACAATCGCTGCCGCGAGCTTGGGTCCTACTCCGTTCAAAGATTCAGCCAGCCTATCTGCATCAGCCGAATTGACATCCACAGGTGCGGCATATAGACGAAGGGACACAACTAACAGAAAGGTAAAGAGGAAGATCAACTTTTTCATCCTTAAATCTCCTTGTTTCCATGTGATTGACACTTTTACACTGCGAGTCGCAGTGTGGCGCTATATTAACCCAATTATCAGGAATGTCAATTGTGCTAGCGTGCAAATGAGTGCGTCTCATCAATGGGCTTGATCGTTGTCCACCCTTTGCAACCCGGACAGTGCCAGTGCATGGACCTTCCACTGAACCCACACCGTTGGCAGATATAGCCGGTATTATTATCGATTGTATTTGCCAACACGTTATCGAGAATTCGATCCCGATCGGTCATTTTTTCCTTATCTGCTTTGCGTAACTCCATCAAATAACGAAACCCAGTTATGGAGGGATTCTCGCTGAGCCAGTTGGTTAAAAATTCTTCCGCGTTGTCATGGCCGCGCTTGCCTCGAAGTTCCTTGACTTTGGCAATCAACAACTTTGGACTACGAATTTTGTCCAGGGATTCGTCCAAGAAATTTTCAAGCGCTTGGTCATCATCGAGACGGCGATAAGCATCTAAGAGCTTATCAATGATCTCGCTGAGAAATTGAGGATCTTGCTGTTCGATGGTACGCCAGGTCTGAACCGCTGCGCGATAATCGCCGTCACGATACTGTACTTCACCCAACAAGATGATAGCTCGGGTGCATTGATTATCTTCTTGCAACGCCTGCTGAATATATTCATGGGCCGAAGCAGTGTTTTTATCGGATAGCGCTAGCTCAGCCATCTCACAGTAATACTGTGCGATAATATTGGAATTATCTTTGCCTAACAGTTTCTCTGCCTGCCGCAGCGCGGATATCGCCTTATCCCATTCCTTTTCTTGTTCATATAGCTGGGATAGATATCGGAGCGCCGATTCCGCATGAGCCGGAATATCAGCCAACTCCTTAAATAGACTTTCCGCCCGATCAAATAATCCGGCTTTGAAATAATCCTGAGCAAGCTCGTAGAGCGCCTGAATTCGTTGAGTCTTGCTCAGACTAGGTCTGGCGATCAAGTTCTGGTGAATTCTGGTAGCGCGTTCTACCTCGCCTCTACGGCGAAATAGATTACCAAGAGTGAGGTGCATCTCAACGGTCTCCGAATCCACTTCTAACACCTTGATAAAGACCTCGATGGCCTTGTCGGGCTGCTCGTTAAGCAGAAAATTAAGGCCTTTGAAATAGGCCGACGGCAAATTGAAGTCCGCTTGCGCCTGCTTGCGGAGCGTGTCGCGTTTAGCGACATACCAACCAGACGCAGCTGCCAGTGGCAGTAACACCAACAGCCACGCCGGATCAAACACTAGACGTCATCCTTGATCGGCAGTGCTCGGAGGTTGTTAACCTCTTGTTCCATTTTTTTGACTTCTCTTTTCGCGTGCGATAGTCGACGTTTTGACCGCAGCACCCACGTGGAAGTAAGAAAAACCCCTAGAACCGCCCCAACCGCAAAAACTATAGCGAGTAGTGTAGTCATTCTACCGGTCCAGCCAATGTCAAAATAATACTTTATAGTGACTGGGTCTGGATTTTTGAGAGCAAAACTGACACCAAAGACAATAATCAGTGCAATCACTAGCAAATAAAACAACCGCCTCATCATTCCTCCCATTAACTTTCCGATCGATCGCTGTTTGGCAAAGATTGCCTACATTCTCAGAGACCGGTCACCGGTTTGCAAGCACGAAACCCGGGTATTCTGTTGGGCGACGGATTTATGACGAATAGGATAAGCTGAGTGCTACCGGATATCGGAGGTGATATCCACCCTCTCACGAAGCTCCTTTCCTGGCTTGAAATGCGGGACATGTTTGTCGGGCACCCCGACGGCAGCACCGGTCTTTGGATTTCGGCCAACTCGCGCCGGTCGATAGTGTAGTGAAAAGCTGCCGAACCCTCTGACTTCGATGCGCTCGCCACTGGCCAATGCATCTGCCATACATTCCAATAAGCCCTTCACCGCAAGCTCCACATCACGATAAGCAAGCTGTGGTTGTTCAGCAGCTAGCATTTCTATCATTTCAGACTTCGTTATAGCCGAATCACCCATGACATCTGTATCAGACCACTGGTATAACGTTGCCAATATAGCGCCACACAATGCTCACATTCATCGGACTACGGTTAAGAGTTACTACTTTTCTCCAACTGTTCCTTGAGCTTTTCTCCAAGAGTGGTTGTAGCCTTAGTCTTGCGCGTGTACTCCTGAATGACTTCACTTTCTTGCTGTGCCTCAAGCGCCTTTACCGATAACGAGATGCGTCGATTCTTGCGGTCAATACTGGTGACCTTGGCCTCTATAGCGTCGTCCACGTTGAGTACGCTTCTTGCGTCTTCCACATGTTCTCGCGACAACTCCGAGGCCCTCAGATAGCCCTCTATCCCCTGGCCCAGATCGATTATTCCCCCTTTCGCGTCGATACTCAGCACTTGGCCCTTAACGACACTTCCCTTGCTATGCTCACTGACATAGATTGTAAAAGGATCCTGCGTAACTTGTTTGATACCTAACGAAATTCGCTCTCGTTCCGGATCCACAGACAATACAACAGCTTCCACATCGTCACCCTTTTTATATTCCCTCACCACTTCCTCGCCTGGGCGGTCCCAGGATAAATCACTAAGGTGGATTAAACCGTCAATACCGCCTTCCAGCCCAATGAACACGCCAAAATCCGTGATTGATTTAATCTGCCCAGTGACCTTGTCACCTTTGTTACGGAGAGCTGCAAATTCTTCCCATGGATTTGGTTTACACTGCTTGATACCGAGGGATATGCGTCTGCGCTCTTCATCGATATCCAGAACCATTACCTCCACTTCGTCGCCGACGTGAGCGACCTTGGTAGGATGAACATTCTTGTTAGTCCAATCCATTTCCGAAACGTGCACCAAACCTTCTACGCCTTCTTCTAGTTCAACGAACGCCCCATAATCCGTAATATTAGTCACTTTACCAAACACACGTGTGCTCTCCGGGTACCGCCGAGGAAGGTCGACCCACGGATCATCACCAAGTTGCTTCATCCCAAGAGATACGCGATTACGCTCACGATCAAACTTGAGCACCCGCGCCTCGATTTCATCACCGACATTTAAGACCTCGGACGGATGCTTTACGCGCCGCCAAGCCAAG
>CALZGZ010000294.1 GCA_945787105.1 uncultured Gammaproteobacteria bacterium | reverse complement strand
ACCGTGTTTATTTCCACATTCTTTAGTGTCTTAGGGATCGTTTCCATCGGCATCAACCTGCTGATTACGCCCATCATTCATCGCTACCTCGGCATCATGGCCGGTTTGTTGACACAGCCGTTGATCCTGGCAATCTGTTCACTGAGTTTTATTGCGATACCGACACTGATGACGGCCTCGGTTGTGAAGATCAGCGATCGCGGCTTGTCCTATTCAATTAACCGTGCCTCCAAGGAACTGCTATACATCCCCATCGATCCGGTGCGCACCTATCAGGCCAAGGCGTGGATTGACATGCTTGGATACCGCTTGTTCAAGATCCTGGGGGCGGCCCTGATACTTCTATTCACGCAGTGGCTGCCATTCAGCCTCGGCGTTTCCCATCTGGGTTGGGTCACGGTGATGGTATGCGCTTCTTGGGTTGCGATAATCGGCATGCTGGCCAGGGAATATCGTGTTGTGGTGCCAATTGCGGTAGCCGCTTGATCAGTAGCTCCGATTGCTTGAAATGTGAGTGCGGCTGGCAATACTGTAATATTCGGTCGCTGTCGGCGAGTCATGATTTCACGTTCAGCTGTCCATCATAATATCGCTCAATGTCTATCCAGGTGAGATTTCAAGCCCGGCGTGTGCAGAAAAAACCGCGATACGCCGCAAAGGTATTTCTAGGATCTCGGAGTAACATTAGAAAAAGGCGTCGTTTTGGGCTATCAATTAGTTTTAGCCCGACTATTGCACCTAACGATCCCGGGTGATGGCGTCTGGACGCGGCGCGGGAGCGAAATGCATAGCCGTAGCTATGGATTGCGTGCACCGCAAGTGCGGGCGTTCGCGGCCAAGTCAGCGCCGGGATAGCCACATACTCGGACACAGAGCGTCACACCGGACATTGATCGAATTCTTGATTGCAAACAACATTAGCTCTTTTCTTCGCTGCCTTGGGGCGACATACGGGCTCATATGCTAAAGCAACGTGACATGACCGGTTTTGTTGGAAGCAAATACGCGGTCGATGCGTCTGTTAGCGCGGTGCTTCTGCTTTTGCTTGTTGCCTTGTATGGCCAGGTCGGTACTTTCGAATTCGTAATTCTTGATGATGCGGATTATGTCTATAAAAACGTCATGGTTAGAGATGGCCTTACCATCGACGGGATAGGTTGGGCATTCACATCATTTCATCCCGGTAACTGGCATCCGCTGACCTGGCTATCCCATATGCTCGATGTTTCACTATTCGGCGTGGATCCCGGTTGGCACCATTTAGTGAATGTGTGGTTTCATGGTGTCAATGCCTTATTGGTGTACTTCTTCTTTCGGTTTGCGTTAGGAGAAGTTTGGCCGGCGATGTTGATTGCCGTCCTTTTCCTGGTTCATCCTTTACACGTAGAGTCGGTGGCGTGGGTGGCCGAACGCAAGGATTTATTGTCTGCTTTCTTTTTTCTGGTAGTCCTTCACTGCTACAGATATTACGTTGGTCGAACTACTTTAACTCGTTACGCGCTGGTATTCTTTTGCTTCGTGTTAGGAGCGATGTCCAAGGCGACGATCGTCACCTTGCCCGTGGTCCTGTTGTTACTCGACTACTGGGTGTTTAACCGCTTTCAAACTTCGCAAAGCCTACCTCAGCCACTACAACGTTTTGGCCTTTATGCGTTGCTCGTGGAAAAGTTTCCGCTTCTGATTGTCAGCGCAGTACTGAGCTTTATGACCATAGCTGCCGGAAGTGATGCGCTCCTCTCGGTGGCGACCACCCCATTTAATGAGCGGATCATGAATGCCGTGGTTTCTTACGCCGTCTACCTGAAACAGACTGTTTTTCCTATCGACCTCGTCGCCTTTTACCCACTCCGTCAAATAGATTTTGTTCGGCAATTTCTACCGTCTTTGTTGTTGCTTGTTTCTGTCAGCGCGGTTGTCGTTTACTTCCGGCAAGCTTGGCCACTGTTGCTGATGGGTTGGTTGTGGTATCTGCTGATGTTAATCCCGGCGATCGGCATCATACAAATCAGTACGCAAGCGCATGCTGATCGCTTCGTGTATCTGCCTTCGATCGGAATATTTCTAATCATTGCCCTCATACTGCCAAAGCCCGGTACCAGATTATTCAGGTATTCGCTTTATGCCACGCCTGCATTTCTGGCACTTTTTTTCTTTCTCGCTTATTTGCAGATTGGTTATTGGAGAAACAACAATATCCTGTTTCATCGCGCCATCGACGTTACCGGGAATAATTATGTTGCGTATGCGAATCTTGCCGCTGATTATACGAACCGGGAGATGTACGAAGAGGCTGAGCACTACGCTGGAAAAGCGCTTGCAATGAAAAGTGATCGCTATCCTGCTTATTTATTGTTCGGGAACATTCGATTGGGTCAAGGAAACTACATCGAGGCCGAGCGTTATTATCGACACGCCTTGAATAAATCCAAAGATAACGAAAGCGTACTCAACAATCTGGGAATAGTGCTCGCAAAACAGGGGCGTGAAAGCGAAGCAATTGAATTCTTTAATCGCGCCCTGAAATCAAAGCCCAATATGCTGGAAGCAAAACGTAACCTGGCGCGTTATTCTCTCCGCGAACAGCAACAATAGACGATTGCATGAATAATCTTGGCTGATCTGTGCCGTTCTGATACAAGACTCGGATCGTCCAAGCTGAGCGCCACATCAAAGGATTGTGCCGGGTCCTCACTCAATGCGGTCAGCACGCTGAGGCCAAACTGAATCTGACGACAGTTAACCCGCATTGTGTCTCACCATCCGTATGGTTTTTTCTGGATTACGGTGCGCGCTCACCCCAGACCGCAAAAACCGGATCCGAGTTGAGTAATTTTCCGTAGTACTTGTCGTCTTCGGGCCGCAGCCAACCGACCCACGATTCGGTTCCCAGTGCCGTAAACGCGCCGCTACGGCGGAAATATTCCAGCACCAGACCCATGCGCTCAAAGGGGTGCAACCGGCTCCATAGCCGGATCGCCTTGGGCGGAAACCAGCGGTCTGAAAAGGTCACGATGAAGCGCCCGCCGGGACGCAGCACCCGCGCCACCTCGGCAAATACCGTGTCCGGTTCGACCAGATACTCCACCGACACGGTGCAGATCGCAACGTCGAACGCAGGGTCTCCCCACGGCAGGTGCGGATCGCGATTCAGATCATGGACCAGAAAGTCGTTTAGCTGCGCGTTAGCTCCCAGTTCCTGCCGGTTCATGCCCAGACCGGTGATTTTCGCCGGCGGTGCGATGCCGTCCAGGTGGGACACCCAGCTGCTCATCAGATCCAGGACCCGCTCACCGGGCTGGATAAACCTGCGATACACGCGGTTGATGAACTGCCGCGCTTGCCCATCGATGTGATGGACCATGCGCGGCTGGGCATAGAATATCTCGTCGGCGGCCGAGTCCGCACGCATAAAGTTGTCCGCCTGATCGAAGTCCACCGTGCCACGTTTCAGCGGGCACTGCATCCCAGGCCCGCTCTCGGTTAGTTCGGCCACCACATCGTGACAACTGCCGCCCCGTTCTTCCTTGCTCATGAGGTGTTCGCGAATACGTCCTCCGACGGTGAGAGCGTAGCCGTCGAGCGGGTGGCCTAGATCGATCCCAACGCGATCGGGATCGACGCACAGCACTCGAAACGGGTGGCGTTCTTGACTGTACACGGTGCCTGCGCCGCTGACCGGCGCCAGCACCCCACGCGGGTAGAAGCGGCCGCCAAAAGGCCCGTGCAGTTGACGCCGTTGGAACGCCTCCGCAACCGTGGCGCGGGGCAGATCGCGACGTTGCGGAGATGCGCTGAGTGGGATGGCGTCTCCGGGTGCGACCTCGACTTCGACGAGCGCGCCCTGCTGGTGTTGCATGCGTTCGCTCAGATCCCCGGGTAGGAAGTCGCGCCACAGATTCAGTTTCGAGAAATAGCGCCAATCGCGGTGGGTGGCGTCACCGCTGTGCCAACTGACAAAGCACTCGGCGCTGGCCGGCGTCGTAGTTTGCATCTAAAAGACCTCCAGACTACTGGTTGCGTGGGATGCGCGACCCTGATCGTCGATATATTTGACAATACCTATACAAACATTGTATAGGATATGTACATAATTGAAAAAGATCAATACCCACATGGCTGAAACGGGCTATTTCCCGATCCGAACGGTGTCGGAACTCACCGGGGTGAATGCGGTGACGCTACGCGCCTGGGAGCGTCGCTACGGATTGATTAACCCCAAGCGCACACCCAAGGGCCATCGGTTATACACGCGCGCAGATGTTGAAATGATCCGCGAGGTTCTGCGACTGATTGCGCGGGGTATCCCGGTTAGTCAGGCCCGCGTGGCGTTGGGGCCGGAACCCGCCGCCGCGAAAGCGTTTGCCGGCCCGGACCTCTGGTCGAGCTACCTGGACGCTATGATCGCCGCGATCAGCGAATTCGACGAGGCGAAACTAGATGGCGTGTACCAGGAAGCGATGGCGCATTATCCGGTGGACGTGGTTACCAAACAGCTGTTGACGCCGCTGCTCAAGGCGCTGGGCGACCGCTGGGATAGGACTGCGGGCGGCATCGCGGAAGAACATTTTTTCGGTGTGTACATGCGCAACAAACTCGGCGCCCGCTTTCATCACCGCCGGCACCATGCACGCGGCCGGCGCCTGCTCGCCGCCTGCCTGCCCGGCGAACATCACGAGCTTGGTGCACTGTTGTTGGCCCTGGCTGCCCACGATCGTGGTTACCGGGTGGTGTTGCTCGGCGCGAATATGCCGCTCGCACAGTTACCCTATGTACTCCAACGCACGCGCATCGACGCGGTGGTACTGTCGAGTTCCATCCAGCCGCCCGCTGGGACCCTGGACCGCGCCCTGCCGAAACTTGTCGCGGCTAGCGACGTGCCGGTATTCGTTGGCGGTCAAACGTCCACGCGCCATCGCGATGCAATCGAGCGCAGCGGTGCCGTTGCTGTCGGCGACGAACTGGTCACTGGCATTGAGCTGATCAGCGACATGTTGTCCTCGCCACCGCGCGCACCTTAGACCGGTCAATTCTTAGACTATGCGACACGTGAACAACGCCAACAATGGAATTTTGGACCTTGCAATCGGCGCTGATGACACTTACGTGGACAGGGTTGCCTAAAAAGAAACTATGCGTACGTGAACAAACCGTGAATGACACAAGTGAACATCGTCACAGTCCGGCGACACCGGGACTGCTACATTATGCGGTCAAATGACATAACGATTCTTGATATTTATCTAGCGCTATGAGTATGCCTACATGAGTGCCGCCGCCCAGCTAGCCCTGGATTGGACTGAACAAGGCCGCATGCCGGACGCCTTCATTCGGGCCGGTATTCGCCGGTTGCTGCGAGCCCGTCTCAAGCAAATCCAGGCAAACAACTGCGAAGCGATGGATATCGCTAAGACCCGCTTCGTCGGTGACATGGACAACGCGCCGATCGCGTTGCTACCGGACAAGGCGAACGAGCAGCATTATGAGGTCCCCGCGGAGTTTTTTGCCTGGGTATTGGGTGCACATCGCAAATACAGCAGTAGCTGTTGGCCCGCCGGCGTGACCGATCTATCCCAGGCAGAGGCATTGGCGCTGGAAACGACCTGTCGGCGTGCCGCGATCGTGGACGGTCAATCGATCCTCGAACTCGGCTGCGGTTGGGGCGCGTTGAGCTTGTGGATGGCGCAACACTACTCCACCAGCCGCATCACCGCCGTTTCCAATTCGAAATCGCAGGGCGAATTCGTACGCAGTCAGGCACAGCAGCGCGGGCTAAACAATATCGACGTGATTACATGCGATATGAACCGCTTTCAAGCGGATCAGACCTTCGATCGCGTTGTATCAGTGGAAATGTTCGAACACATGCGTAATTGGCGCTTGCTGTTCGATCGTATTTACGGCTGGTTGGTCCCCGGCGGTAAATTCTTTATGCACATATTTTGTCACCGTACGGCGCCCTATGTATTTATCGACAACGGGCCAAATGATTGGATGAGCCGACATTTTTTTAGCGGTGGCATGATGCCCAGCGACGATTTGCCGCTATGGTTCCAGCAGCAACTCCAGCTCGCACGGCGCTGGCGTTGGGATGGTAAGCATTACCAGACGACTGCCAACGCCTGGCTCGCCAATATGGATAGGCAACGCGAAAAGATCTGGCCAATCCTCGAGGCCACCTATGGCCGCCAACACGCAGGAGTGTGGTGGATGCGCTGGCGAATCTTTTTCATGGCCTGCGCCGAGATGTTCGGTTACGACAATGGCCAGCAGTGGTGGGTCGGTCACTACCTATTTGAGCGTCCCGGGGCATGAACATGTGGCTCAACATCGCGGCGTTTCAGATCGGTTGGTTCGCGTGTGTAGTGGGCGGTGCGCGCGGGATGCCCTGGGTGGGTACTGCTATCGCCATCGCGCTGGTTACGATACACCTGTATCTCGCGCCGCAACCGCGTCACCAAGCGTTGTTGATTCTGTGTGCCGCCGTGCTTGGTTTTGTGGCCGATACCCTGTTGATACGTGGGGGTTGGCTCGAGTTCACTTCCGGAATGTTAGTCCCCGGTACGGCGCCGCACTGGATAGTGGCGCTGTGGATGATCTTCGCCACCACGCTCAACGTATCCCTGAACTGGTTGAAGAATCGGTGGCTGCTCGCGGTCGGATTCGGCGCCATCGGCGGACCGCTGGCGTACTACGCGGGCGCCAAACTGGGCGCGGTGACATTATTGAATCCGGTCACTGCCCTCGTCGCCGTCGGGGTCGCATGGGCATTGGCCATGCCGGTATTGCTGCGGGTCGCGGATCGTTTCAACGGCACACTGCAACCGAGACGGATGCCCGAGGTGAGCTGTGTTTGATTGGTCGGCATGGCTGTGGGCACTTGCCGCGTTATTGCTGTTTGCGGCGGTGGCCTGGCTGGTAAGTTTAGTGAAGCGCGATGTCAGCATCGTCGACAGCTTGTGGTCGGTGATGTTCCTGCTAGCCGTCATTGTCTACGCCGCGCTTTGCTCGGATATCGGCACACGCTTGTCGGTGGTACTCGCACTGGTGCTGATCTGGTCGCTGCGCCTGTGCATCCATATCACCTGGCGCAACTGGGGCGAGCCCGAAGATGCGCGTTACCAAGCGATACGCCGCAACAACGAACCGAATTTTATTTTTAAAAGCCTGTATATTGTATTCGGTCTGCAGGCGGTGCTGGCGTGGCTGATCGCCACGCCATTACCGGTTGCCGTCAGCGGATCGAGTGCGATAGGGCCGTGGGATGTCACTGGCGTGGGGCTTTGGCTCGTCGGCATGTTCTTTCAGGGCGTCGGCGACTGGCAGCTCGCACGCTTCAAGTCCGATCCGCGCAATCGCGGCAAAGTGATGGACCGGGGTTTGTGGCGATACACACGTCACCCAAACTATTTCGGTGAGGCGTGCGTGTGGTGGGGCTTCTATCTCATCGCCGCCGGCGCCGGCGGCTGGTGGACCATCTTCGCCCCAATGCTGATCACCTTACTGCTGCTCAAAGTTTCCGGCGTCGCGCTGCTCGAGAAGGACATCGAAGAGCGACGGCCCGCCTACCGCCAGTATCGTGAACGCACTAACGCCTTCATTCCCGGGCCACCCAAACCCCCGGCAACGGCTGGTTCGGAGGCCACATAATGAAACAGATCATGCTTTTTGCGCTATCCGCATTGTTTTTGAGCGCAACACACGCGAGCGCCGAGCGGGCCAAGGAGTGGCGGTTTAAAGTGTATCTGGATGGCACCGAGATCGGCTATCACCACTTTCGGGTCGAGGATGATGGTGACCGACGTGTTGTCGCTACCGATGCGCAGTTTAACGTCAAGTTTTTGTTCTTCAATGTTTACCGATACCAACATAAAAACCGCGAGATTTGGAGTGACGGCTGCCTGCAAGGACTCGAATCTCGCACTGACGATAACGGCGAATCTTTTCGAGTTGACGCGAAACAGCGCGATGGGACATTCATCGTTGAGTCGCGCAGTCAAACAAGCCGCATTGCGGGTTGCGTGAAAAGCTTTGCCTACTGGGATCCGTCGTTTCTCACCGCCGACAAGCTCTTGAATTCGCAAACCGGTGAACACTTGAACGTGGCGGTGCAGGACCTCGGACCCGATCAAATTGTGGTGCGAGGTAACACTGTACCGGCACGTCATTATCGCCTCGCCGCACGCGACCTGACGATAGACCTTTGGTATTCCCCGCAACGCGAGTGGTTGGCATTGGAATCACGAACCGACGGTGGCCCCCTGCGTTACCAGATCCTATGAGCAATGCTCCCTACCATGATATGCCGAGTCACTGTCGCGTTGATGATTAGCTTGCTGTTGGCGGGCTGTAACAGTGTGCCCGCACAGCCGCTGCCGACCGTCGAGCGTGTGGAGCTACCGCGCTTCATGGGGGATTGGTATGTCATCGCGGCAATTCCGACTTACTTGGAACGGCGTGCTTACAATGCGGTGGAGTCCTACCGGCTGAACGATGAAGGTGCGGTGGACACCACCTTCAGCTTTCGCAAAGGCGGCTTCGACGGCAAATTGAAACGCTATCATTCCACTGGATACATTCGAGACACGCACAGTAATGCGGTGTGGGGAGTGCAGTTCATTTGGCCGTTCCGGGCCGACTATCGGGTGATGTACCTGGCGCCCGATTACTCGGTAACGATCATCGGAAGAATGCGGCGCGATTACGTTTGGATCATGGCGCGCAGACCAAGCCTTGCAGATAGTGAATACGAGCGCTTGGTGGATCTTGTTGCTGACGCGGGCTACGACACCAGCAAACTGCAAAAAATACAGCAGCGCTGGCAGGAGGGCTCACCGTGAATATTACGCGCAGCTTGCGGCGCTGGTTTGACAGCCACGCTGTTGCCGATCTGCCGGTTAACGAATCCGACGATAATCGCGTCGACTGGCTGCGCACCGTTCCGTTCGTATTGTTGCACGCCGCCGCCGGCCTCGTTGTGTGGGTCGGAATCAGTCCCATCGCGGTGGCAATCGCCATCGCCCTGTACGTGTTGCGCATGTTCGCGATAACCGGGTTTTATCACCGTTATTTTTCTCATCGCGCATTCAAAACCTCGCGTGCGATGCAGTTCCTGTTCGCGCTGCTTGGCGCCACCGCCATCCAACGGGGTCCGCTGTGGTGGGCCTCCCACCATCGCCATCACCATCTCTATGCGGATCAGGCCAATGATGCGCATTCACCACGCCAACACGGTTTCTTGTGGAGTCACATCGGGTGGTTCCTGTCGCGCCAGAACTTTCCCACCAAATTCAATTTGGTCAAGGATTTGGCGCGTTATCCGGAACTGCGGTTTTTGGACCGATTCGATGTGCTGGTACCCATTATATTTGCGGTGTTTCTGTACACCATAGGCGAATGGTTGGCGTTCACAGCGCCTGGATTGCACACCGATGGCGCGCAACTTTTGGTGTGGGGTGTTGTAATTTCTACGCTCGCGGTCTATCACGCGACCTTTTGTGTCAACTCGTTGGGCCATCTCATCGGTCGACGACGTTATGCCAATCGAGACGACAGTGGTAACAGTTGGTGGTTGGCGCTGCTTACCTTCGGCGAAGGCTGGCACAACAATCATCATCGATTTCCGGGTGCGGTGCGCCAGGGTTTTCGCTGGTGGGAGATCGATCTGACCTACTACGGGTTGCGGGTACTGGCGGCGCTCAGATTGGTCTGGGATCTCAAGACCGTCCCCCAACGGATCGCGGCGAGTGGTCACGCATCCGAGCTGAACGCATGAAGCGTAGGGGCACCAAAATTGCTGTTATCGGCACCGGCATCGCCGGCAATGTCGTCGCGCGGGCCCTGTACGGCCAGCATGACATTACCGTCTTCGAAGCCAACCACTATGTCGGCGGGCACACCCATACTCACGACATCGAGCTGCACGGGGGCCACTACGCGATTGACAGCGGGTTTATCGTGTTCAATCACCGGACTTATCCCAATTTCATCAAACTATTGCGCGAGTTGGACGTCGCTGAGCAGACCAGCGAAATGAGCTTCAGCGTCAAGTGTGAGCGCACCGGCTTGGAGTACAACGGCACGACATTGAATACATTGTTCGCGCAGCGTAAAAACCTGGCATCGATCCGTTTTCATCGCATGCTGCGCGATATTCTACGCTTCAATCGCGAGGCCCCGGCACTGTTGCTGCGCGACGATGACACCCTGACTTTAGGCCAATATCTAGAGCACCATCGTTACAGCCAGGTGTTTATTGAAAAATACTTGGTGCCTATGGGTGCGGCGATTTGGTCCACCGACCCGGCAACAATGCGCGATTTTCCCGCCCAATATTTTGTGCGCTTTTTCAACAACCACGGAATGCTGAGCGTGAATAATCGGCCACAGTGGTGCGTGGTCAAAGGCGGTTCTCAGAGTTATGTGGGGAACCTGATCGCGCCATTTCGCGATCGCATCCGGCTGCGCACGCCGGTGGCCGGCGTGCGGCGGCTCGCTGATGGGGTGATGGTCAGAACCGCTGCGGGTGAATCCGAACGTTTTGATTACGTATTCGTCGCCACCCACAGCGATCAAGCATTACGGCTGCTGGAGGACCCGTCACCGGTGGAACGCGAGGTGTTGGGTGCGATTCCCTACCAGACGAACGATGCGGTACTACACACCGACTCCTCGCTGCTGCCGCGCAAGCGCCGCGCATGGGCGGCGTGGAACTATCACATCCCGTGTGAGGAACAAGCGCAGGTGTCGGTGACGTATAACATGAATATCTTGCGAGGCCTCAATGCACCGGAGACCTTTTGTGTCACCCTCAACGACAACGGTCGTATCGATCCGGCGCGCATCATTCAGCGTATGCGTTATGCGCATCCCGTCTATACCCGCGCCGGGGTCGCCGCGCAAAAGCAACATAGCGCGATCAACGGTACGCGCCGCACCTATTATTGCGGCGCATACTGGGGCTTCGGTTTCCACGAAGACGGGATAGTGAGCGCACTCAACGCACTGGAAAATTTCCAACAGGGGTCAACCGATGCACAGTTGCCTATACGTCGGGCAAGTTAGACATCGGCGTCAGCAGGCGGCGCGCCATCAGTTTGCGTATCGGCTGTTCATGGTATATCTCGACCTGGACGAGCTGCCGCGAGTCTTCCAGGGACGCTGGTTATGGTCGGTGACACGTCCCAATGTGGCGTGGTTTAAACGATCCGATCATCTTGGCGATACCCGAAGCCCCTTGGGTGACGCGGTGCGTGACCTGGTCGCCACAACGACCGGCCGCCGGCCACCAGGGCCGATACGATTGCTGACCCATTTGCGTTACTTCGGATATGGATTCAACCCCGTGAGTTTTTATTACTGTTTCGATGGTGCCGGAGAGCGTGTGGAAACCATCGTGGCGGAAGTCAACAACACCCCGTGGGGTGAGCAACACTGCTATGTTCTCAGCGCCGATCACAACTCAGGGCGACACGGCCATAAGCGTTTTCAGATGCGTAAATCATTTCACGTGTCTCCATTCATGCCTATGCAGATCAATTACGACTGGCGCTTTTCCACCCCGAATGAAGGTCTTTCGGTGCATATGGAAAGTTATAAGGCGGCACGCAAAATCTTCGATGCCACGCTGTCGCTGCGCCGCCGGCCCATTTCGAGTGCGTCTCTGATGGGGGTTTTGGCCCTATATCCGCTGCTGACCGTGAAGGTTGTCGGTGCGATCTATTACCAAGCGCTGCGGCTTTGGTTAAAGCGCGTTCCGTTCTGCACCCATCCCGATAAGTTTGATCCCGCCTCTGGTAACGAGGAGTTGACCCATGAAAGCCATCCTCACCAGTAAGCAAAATGAATTTTCTCGTGATCGGCCGGTCGGTGTGTTGGATCGATTGGCCAAACATGCAGTGCTAACTCGCCTGCGCGGTATCTCGTATGGGTCGTTGGTGATGAACGATCAAGGGGAATCTCACGAGTTTGGTTCAATGGGCCGTGATGGACTGCACGCAACGATCGCGGTTAAACACCCGTCGTTTTATCGGCAGGTCGCCTTCGGTGGCACCGTTGGTGCCGGCGAAGCCTATATGGCGCGACATTTTGAATGCAGTAATCTCACCACCGTGGTGCAGCTGTTACTGCGTAACCGTCACGTACTTGACGGCATGGATGACCGCGTGACCCGCATTACCGCGCCCTTGCACAAGGTGTTTCATTGGCTGAATCGTAATACCCGCGGCGGCAGCAGGCGAAACATTACCGCCCACTACGATCTCGGTAACGAACTGTTCGCGCTGTGTCTCGATGAGACCATGATGTACTCCAGCGCGTTGTTCCCGCGACCCGATGCCGACTTACACGAGGCATCGGTGGCTAAACTCGATCGCATTTGCCGCAAGCTGGATTTGCAACCTGAGGACCATGTCTTGGAGATTGGTACCGGTTGGGGCGGATTCGCCATCCATGCCGCCGGACACTACGGATGCCGGGTCACGACTACGACGATCTCGAGACAACAGTTTGAGTTCGCCAAGCAAAAGATCAATGATATTGGTTTGACCGATCGCGTGACCGTATTGTTGCAAGATTATCGTGATCTCACTGGGACCTACGACAAACTGGTATCCATCGAAATGGTCGAGGCGATTGGGCACCAGTATCTGGACACTTACTTTGAAAAATGCAGCGGCCTGCTCAAACCCGACGGTATGATGTTGTTGCAGGCCATCACCATTGCCGATCAACGTTACGAAGCTGCCAAACGATCGGTAGACTTCATCCAACGCTACATTTTTCCCGGTAGCTTCATCCCTTCGGTATCGGTGATGACGCAAGCCGCCGCCCGTTCCACCGACATGCGCTTGTTCCATCTCGAGGATATCGGGCCCCATTACGCCACCACCCTGCGTCATTGGCGCGAACGTTTCCGGCGGAATCTCACCCGCGTGCGCGAACTCGGTTATAGCGAAACATTCATTCGCATGTGGGAGTTTTATCTTTGCTACTGCGAAGGCGGTTTTTTGGAACGCGCCATCGGCGACGCGCAGTTATTGTTGACCAAGCCTGATTGCCGCCGCGAGCCGATCACCCCGGTGCTGGACCCCGCCGATGGGCCGCCAGCACCGGCTACACCACTTTTGGTCTGAACGTTACTCGAGGATCTGAACTATGAAACGCAATAACATGATATCGACTCTATTTGCTTTCACCTTCACTTACGTCCTGGCATCAGCACCGGTTGCGGCCGCCGGCCAAGCCGCTATCGGCGCAACGTCGCAGGCACCGGTCGCCGTGGCGGCGGATCCGTCGGGAACTACCAAGGCCGGCGTGTGTCCCGCGCACTTGGACCACGAGTTCCGCAAGCTTCACTCCCAGGAAACGGTTAATTTATGCGCCGAATATGCCGGCAAACCGCTGCTGATTATCAATACCGCCAGCCACTGTGGATTCACACCACAGTTCAAGGGCCTCGAGGCGCTGCATAAAAAATACGACGACAAGGGCCTGGTGGTGCTTGGGTTTTCCTCCAATGACTTTCGTCAAGAGGCCGGCAGCGAAGCCAAAGCGGCGAGTGTTTGTTACCTCAACTACGGCGTCACGTTCACGATGTTGGCGCCCACCTCGGTAAAAGGCGCAAACGCTAACCCGTTGTTCAAGGAGTTGGCCCGCCAGTCGAAAGCGCCCCGCTGGAATTTCAACAAATACCTCGTGGCCCCGTCTGGGGAGGTGATCCAGCACTTTGGGAGCACGACGACTCCGGACTCGCCGATCCTGATCCAGAGCATTGAAGGATTGCTTTAAGAATATGGGATCTGCATTTGATCCAGACCTCATGTTACCGTACCCGCCGCCCGTTATCTTCGCCGTCATCCGGGATTTTCGGTGCGATACGCAGGCGCGTCATTAAACAGGCTCGGTACAATCTTGTTGCCAACCGCCGTATAAGAATGGCTGATACCAGACAATGATCTATGCTGGTTGATGATTTCTTCCGATCGGATTTTGTGTCCACGCTGGGCACAAGCTGGCGGCAGGTGACGGATACGGTGATGGGCGGGATATCGCAGGCCACCCTGCGCTATGACCATATGGACGAACATCGCTGCTTACGGCTTACCGGTGCGGTACGGCTGGAGAATAACGGTGGTTTTATTCAGATGGCGTTGGATCTCGCGGGTTCCGGTGAGTCTCTCGACGCCTCGGCGTTCAGCGGCATCCAACTCTTGGTCAGGGGTAATGGCGAGCAATATGCGGTGCATCTTCGTACCCCCGACAACGTGCGACCCTGGCAGTCTTATCGTTCGCAATTCAGGGCGCTATCGAATTGGCATGAAATCCAATTACCGTTCAATACATTTACGCCTTACCGGATAAGCGTGCCCTTGGACGTGAGCAGACTCAAGCGCTTGGGCTTGGTCGCCATCGGGCGCGCATTCGATGCCGATCTGGCGGTGGCAGAGGTCGCTTTCTACAACTAACAAATTCCGGGCTAACGAATTCCGGGGACAGTTTACTTATCTGTGGATAAGTAAACTGTCCCCGATGATCAATTTTATCGCTTAATCAGTTCGTTGATTCGCGGATCAATGCTTGTAGTGATTGATTGTTTGGCTCCAAGCGCAGCAAAGTGTCCGCATATTGGCGCACGTGCTCATGATCCTTGCGGTCGCGATAGATGTTGATCAGCATGAATAACACGTCCCGGTTATTTTCAAATTTTTTATGGGTGTCCCGCAGGAGTCCTAGGGCCTCATCAGTGCGGCCTTGCGAATGCAGTGCGACGGCATACACATAGGCGTACCGGGGCGCCTCCGGAGCCAGCTCATAGGCGCGCCGCAGTGAGGCAACACCCGCCGCACGCTCACCTTGACGGACCTGCGCCAGACCCAGGGCATGGTGCAAAGCGCTGCTGTGTTCATTTTCGCTCAGTGCTTTCGCGAGCAGTGCGTAAGCCTGCGTTTCATCGCCTTGGGCACGGTAAAGATCGGCCAGATTGACGTAGGCGGGCACATAATAGGACGCCGATTCTATGGCCTGCTTATAGAGGCGTTCCGCTTCCTTGACGTCACCTTGTTGTAACGCGAGATTTGCCAAGCTGCCGAGCGACTCCGGCCGGTCGGCATTGAACTGCTGTACCAATTTGTACTCAGCCAGCGCCGATTTCATCGCGTCATGAAAAGACGCTGGTAATGCGGAAGCCGGCACAGCGGCTAGGTGCCGCGCCACTTCGGTACGAATGACCCGCAGCGGATCGGACAGCAACGGCGCGCCGATCTGTGCGCGCAGTGGAGGCGGTAATGCCGCCAGGTTACGGACCGCCCCCATCCTCACCAGCGGATCACTGTCGCCGGCGGCTCGCTTGATCGCCGGCAAGGATCGCTGGGTGATGCTATTACCCAGCATGCTGACCGCCGTCCCCCGCACGATAGCGGCATTACTCTGATTCTGTGCCGCTCTCAGTAATACTGCTTCTGCATCGATGCGGAAATGGTTGGCGGCATCAAAAGCCGCTGCGGCCTGCTGCTTGTCTTGCTGCCCATACCACTCGACGACCTTATCCAAGGCCCATTGCACCGATTGATCGTCGTGGCACTGATTACAGGCGTTGGGCGCACCGATCGCGACGGAAACATCCGGTCGCGGAATCCGAAAACTGTGGTCGCGGCGCGGATCGACCACCATGTAGTGCTTGTCAGGCATGTGGCAATTCACACACTGGCCTCCTGCACTCTTGGGATCGTGATGGTGGTGTGGCTTGCTGTCGAACTTGGCAGCCAAATGACATTGAACGCAGATGCCGTTGCCCTTCGCCCTCAGCTTCAAGCTGTGCGGCTCATGACAGTCGCTGCACGTCACCCCCGCTGCATACATCTTGCTCTGCAGGAAGGAGCCGTATACGTAGACCTCATCGTCGATCTGACCATCGGCATGGTACAAATTTTGGCTCAGCAGACTTACCCGGAAATGATCCAGCAGTGGATCACCCGGCCGGTAATCCGACGACAACGCTTCCCGCCGAACATGACAGCGCCCGCATACATCCAGCTCCACGCGTTTTTCAAGCGGCTTGCTGCGTACTGCATTGCCGGTTGTTTCGTCAATACGCCAGCTGATCTCGGATCTATCATCCAACCGCACCGTGAGTCCGTTGTCATCGTTCGCATAAGCCGCACCTGTTGTCTTCGGTCGTTGCGCCCATTGCACATGACTGGACCCGGGTCCGTGACAGGCCTCGCAGCTCACATCTATATCGGACCAGGTTGTCTGGTAGTTCCGGGACCCGGCGTCGTAATTTTTCTTGAGATTGGTTGAGTGACAGTCGGCACACATGTAATTCCAGTTCTGGTTAACCCCCGTCCAGTGCAACTCGTCACCGTGCCGAATATGCTCATTGGGATATAAGTGAAACCAGCGCTGCCCACCCTGTTCTTTGGGCCTTGAATCCCAGGCGACGGACAGCGCCTGATAACGCCCCCCGGGAAAGGCAATCAGATATTGTTGCAACGGATCGACGCCAAACACATAGGCAACGGGATAGTCGGTCAGCACCCCGTCCGGACCGTCTGTCTTGACGAAAAACTGTTTATCTTTTTTGTAAAACCTCGAGACGGTACCGAAATAATCGAACGACGCATTGTCAAAATCGCCCAACACCGTTTGCTCGTTGGCGGGCTGCATGGCTAGGTCATGTTGAGACCCTGTCCACAATGAGTTTTGTTCTTGATGACAATTGACACAATGTTGGGCGCCCACGTATGTGGCCGGCGTATCAGTTAACGATGGCGCCTTGATACTTTTACCCGCCCCATGAATTGGTCCGCTGCCAGCGAAAAGTATTATCGATGACAGCAACATCGCTGTTACCGGCGAGATCACTGGTGATTTGAAAAAGCATGAGAACATCTCCACCCCAGGAATGCTCATGCGGTCTGTAAGTGGCTGCATCTTATTGTTTCACTTATCACGTTGAATCAGGTTTTTTCTAGGAGAATTACGGGGACAGAGAATTACGGGGACAGAGAATTACGGGGACAGTATACCTATTTGTGGAAATCGTGATTACGTATACCGTCACCAAAATTATCCACAATTACGTAAACTGTCCCCAGAATTATCCCCAGAATTCAGAATTACCAGAATTATGCCCCCAGAATTATCGCATGGTCCAGGTGGCCCGAATTGCCATGCATGATGGCCTGAAAAGCTATTGTTGGCCTATTACTGGGGAACTAGGATTTGATGCCAAGAAGCAGCGACCAGGTGCTCGTCGGATTTTGCATCGAAGTGTTTTAAACCGTGCGCACACAATTAACCCATTGTGTTTGTCAACAATTTAGATACAATCCCCTCGTTAATGTCTGATGGATTTCGGCCCAGTCGGCCAGCCCCCTGGAATGGTTACGAAAGGGATCTACTTGAGACAACTCCATTTTTTAATATATTTGCGGGAATGATTATTCTACGTCTGGTTCGCTTACTCATGGGACTGCTGCCGCCGATGGCGGCATCATTGTGCTTGATGGCGTCATCCGCCCTCGCCCAAGACAAAGGCGGGGGCGACCTGCGTTCCGCGGTGCAAAACCCGATCAGTTCGCTGATCAGCCTGCCGTTCAAGTTCACCTTCGACGACGGCGCCCCGAATGGCGACGCCACGTTCCTCAATATCCAACCGGTGCTGCCGATCACCGTCGGTAATTGGAATCTGGTCAACCGCGTGATCCTGCCGATCATCGATCTGGACGGCACCGTGTCCGGCACCGCGGAGATCCCCAACCCGACGGCCGGCACCGGCACCAGCGGCCTGGGCGACACCAACTACTCGATATACTTCTCGCCGGTGAAGACCGGCAAGGTGATCTGGGGCGCCGGTCCGTCATTGATGATGGACACCGCCTCCAACGACCAGCTCGGCAGCGGCAAGTGGAGCGCCGGGGTGACGGCGGTGGCGTTGACCCAGCCCAAATGGGGCAGCCTCGGCATCCTCGGCCGTCAGCTGTGGTCATTTTCCGGCGATGACGACCGTGCCGATGTGAACCAGTTCCTGCTCGAGCCGTTCGTGAACTACAACCTCGACAAGGGCTGGTTCCTGCTCACCGATATGGTGATGACCGCCAACTGGGATGCGGACTCCAACCAACGCTGGACGATCCCGCTGGGCGGCGGCGCGGGCAGGCTGTTCAAGATCGGCAACCAGGCGATCAACTCGCGGCTGGAGTACTACTACAACGTCGAGCGCCCGGACGGTGCCGCCAAGCAGTTGGTGAGTTTTACCTGGCAGTT
>CALZGZ010000293.1 GCA_945787105.1 uncultured Gammaproteobacteria bacterium | reverse complement strand
GGGTCGATTGCCGCCTGTTAGCGGAAGCTAATATAGGCAATGTTTGATCGCCAATCGAGGGGCTGCTGTAAACCGGAACGCAGCCGATTAGGGTGATTCTGCCTGGCCCGATAAAGGCATAAAGAGGAGGGCGGCGCTCCGAACAGTAATTGTTCCTGTAAACTGATGCGACCATGCATGAGGAACAAATCACCCAGGTTGCAAAGGTACTTGAAGAGTGGAATCCACTTGGGGACGTTGCGAATACCTTCGACGAGCTGGCTGGGTATCGGTACGAGGCCATTGACATTATTTCGACAGTTGAAATGCTCTCTGGCTCGAATAAAGTGAAAGATGCCATCTCCCAGGTGCTAACCGAAGCGTTTAATATAGAACTCGATCAAGCCGACCTGGATAAGGCAGCAAAGAAAGTGAAGCGCGTGCTGGCCGCTGACTAGATTCTGCAGACATGATATCCCTTCCTGTGGAAATCATTACTTTTTCAGCAAACTGCTAAGAGGTCATGGATTGCTATCGGACCCGGTGCCAACTGGCATACTCGCGAACCTCTTACCTACATCACTGCAACACGACACAACCAGACGTGGCTGCCTCAAGCACACCACACCAAGAGCCCGGATAACATGGCCGGAGGAAAGAAAAAACTCACTCGTGCCCAAAAGGCGGCAAAGAAAGCTAGAAAAGAGAAAACCATAACCGTGTTTCGCAATGGCAAGCAAGTCCGGGTGAAGCGGCCCGAGTCGATTGACGGTATGGACGTGGACGAATTCATCCGAAGTAATGCGGATTCCCTATGGTTGCATCAGAATGAAATGTGGGAATACCTGGACAACGACGACAAGGAGTAACGGTGTCAACAGCGCCTCAGATCTCAAACACCATGACATCCTTGCGGTTTAAGAACGTCCACACCACGGTGTCCGGAGATTATTACCAGGTAACTTTTGATAATGACGGGGACAGTGACGCGCCTTATTTCTTGCTTGAAAGGCAGTTCGAAATGCCGGACGGGAAAGAGTGTTACATCGAATCGCACATGCGCGAGCTCAGCGGTCCTTATCGAGTGCGCAACGCTGTGCTCTCGGATGGGATGCTGCGCCTCGAGTACGGCGATGCCATACATGTGGAGATCTCCTTCTCCGCGTCGAGCAAGGAAATGGCGGAGCTTCAATCGGCGCTCTGCGACATGCTGCCTGATGGAGTAATCAGAAAGTAACTCGGCAACGGAACGTGTAGTGCAAGCCGGTGGTGTGGGCGAAGGCAGCCGGTCAGCGAGCGTCGTTGTTACCATCACCAACCGGCTAACGCATTTCAGATCTCCGCCTGCTCCGCCATTTCCAGGGCATCGTCGGCCTCTAAAGGCATTGACTTTAAGCTTCTCAAGTAGCTACTGTGTTTCTCAGCTACGCCGACGAGGATTCAGAAAGTGCTGAAGAGATCGGCGAGCTCCTGACGTCGCTTGACGTTTCATTCTTTCTGGATAACAGGAGTATCGATCCTGGCGCGCCAATCCTTCCCGAGATAGTAAACGCTCTCTATATTTATTGCTGTTACTGCAATTTCTTCATGCGGGACTTTTGCGGGATTCAGCTCTGTATTGTCCTTCATTAGTCAGGTAAAAAACGTGTGGGATCTTGTGAGGCGAAAACTGTATACTCCGTTCTGGTTTCCCAGGCCCCGTTGCTTGAACCGGTGCGACGCGGACTCAACTTGATATCGATTACGCCAGATTTACGCCTACGCCAAACCTACGCCAAGGCCATATAACTAATTGATAAAAACAAGGGGTACGAATCCGGCCCCGGGCACCATTGTTCACGTTGCCTGAATACGCCTAAGCCGCGGCATTCGCAGCCGGCAACTCCGAATGACGATGCTTGTTAACTCGCGGGAGTGAACTTTTAAGTGTAACGACCTCCTGCCCACAACCCGACCGCACATGCCGCCGCCATTGTCAGTTGTACCAACGACTGCATGATTGGCAAGTGGTTGTCGATGATCGCGACAGAAGCCGGCTGGGGTCTAGGCGCGGTTATTTTTTGAATCGATTGACGGGGGTCCGGTGATGCCAGGGTTTGATCCCGGCCACGTGAATTTTACCGCATATTGCCTTGCAATTGAGCGAATAACGGCCATATTTATTATGTAACCACACGAATATAAATGATGTCTTTTTGGGGGTGTAGTGTCATGGTGGTCAAGTATGAACTTTGTTGTGAGCTCGGCCACGAATTCGAAGGTTGGTTCCGGACCGAAAATGAATTCGTGCGCCAACAAGACTACGGTTTAGTGACCTGTCCAGTTTGTGAGTGTTCAGGCGTAAACAGAATCGCGGCGTGGATAGTGCAAACAGAAACGGAAGTCGGCGAAGCCAGATACTCCGACGAGTATCAACGCACTAAGACCTTGTTACAACAGATTAACGAATTCGTTGATCAAAACGTCGATAACGCTTGCGAAGTAGAATGTCCAGCGCCAAGACGAGAGTTGAGTAACGTCAAGCAATCGCATTCCGAGCGAGTTGCCGCGGTACCGGTTCCTTTCGACTCCGGCATAGATAAAGACAAATTAAATTAGCGCGCATATCGCACCAAGCATCTCGGGTGATTGCGACGGGACAAGTCCTGCGCGTAGTTCCCCTGCTGTGCGGGGACAGAGCGGGGACAAGACGGGGCAAGCGCAGGGTCGGGCGGCTGGACGCTGTGGGTGTCTCCATCGCGTCCCATGAATCAGGGCAGGGCGCCTTGGTGCAATATCCGGGCGAGGCTCAAGCGGCCTTGGCCAGGGGCAGAGAGACCGTAAACACGGCACCTGGCTTATCGTTGCGGTTTACGGCTTGCACCTTTCCACGGTGGAACTCGGCAATCAGCCGCACGATGTACAGGCCCAAACCCAAACGGGATTGCATCGCGTTTTTCTTGCCGATCGATACCATGGGATCGAATAACCGATCTCGCATCGCCACCGGCAAATTCGACCCCTCATTCAGTACGCTCAAGTTCGCGTAACCGTCGACTCTATCCAACCGCACCATAATCGGTGTCCCTTGGTTACCGAAATCAACCGCGTTGTCGGCCAGTTTGTCGAGCATCTGCGCAATGTGATCGGGCGTGCCGGAGATGTGCAACGGCGCGGCCCTGACGTCCAACTGAAATGCGCGGTCGGGGTGGGTGAGGCGATAACCTTCGACATAGCTGGACACCAAATGGACCAGGTCAAACTCTTCACGAGACTCGGCTTGCATGGCCTCTTCCAGGTTTGCCGCCTCCGTCAAGTTGGTAAGGATCGACCCCAAGCGGATGATGCCATTCTTGGCACGCTGCATATACTTGCTTTGCTGGGTTTGCGGGATTTCGTCCTGCAGGTTATCCAGTGAAGAATTCACGACATTCAAAGGATTGCTGAGCTCATGGGCAAGAGTATCCGGCATACCCTCCAAGTACCGCGTGTACGCGCCCAAACGCCCCAACATCCCGGTCACGCTCCGCGAAAGGTCGCCGATCTCATCCCCTGCATTCGCTTCCGCGGTGATACGATCCGTGCGTACCCGCCCGTCGGGTCCGATGGCGTGTTCCGCTGCGTTACGTAATCGGCGAATGCGCATGGTGATGCGTGATGCAAACACCAGCAAAGCACCGGTTACGATGATCAACACCAACAAGGTCACGCTGATCACATTTTCAAGTACCTGTTTTTGGGGAAACAAGACCTCGTTGCTGCTTTGCTCTACCACCACCACGCCAAGAACCTCGTCGCCGGACCACACCGGATGCGCCGCCATCAATATTTGGGTGGTGCCATCCAATGACGGTCGCCGCTCCGTTTGCGCGGACCCGGACAATGCCTTTTTGAATATCTCGTCGTTCCGGTACGAGACATCCGTCGATACGTCCTTGACTTGGCCGGTCGGGGTTTCCAATATCAGGTTGTAGATACCCCGCAGCGCCCCGTCATACCAAGCACCCAGTCTGTCGCCCAAACTCTCGGGGTCGATCTTGTGTTCTGGTTCCCGGGATAGTTTTCCGACCACCGCACGCACACGTTGTTTGTCGTCCAAGACCCAGATTCTTGCCACCGGCCGGTCAAGACCTCTTAAGATCTTGGCAATCTCCGGTGAATGTATTAACAGCCGGTTTAACGGCTCCTTAGCCACGTCTTGTGAGGCGTTCAGGATAAGATCGACGTTAGGCCCCTGTTCGCTGTCGACATCCGCGACGCTGAATCCAAGGCGAGTCTGAGAACTGACCATGAATCGGGGGATTCGTAACTCCACCACATAGCCACTATCGGTGGGCAAATACTCCGCCGCAATGTCATAGTTAGGGTCGCCGCTCAACGACAAGCGCCAGTCGGCGTCCACCAGATAAATACTCATACGACCGGGTTGCCGTACGGTGAGCAAGTAACGTTTTACCGGACCCCCGGGGTCCTGCATCGCGACCCGTAAATGGTCACTGGCATCCAAGCGCCGGCGTTTCAGGTTCCTCGATACCACTTTGTCATCCGTAACCTCAAAAAATGCATACAGATAGGGGCCTCGATACCCAATCAAGTGCCGAAACGAAAGAGAATAGGGATCGTATTCCGGTCCACACAGCAGACGGTCAGCACCGTCGTACGTGACCGCTTGATCCAATTGCTCGCCCCAATCGCCCAGGCGTCCGTCTAAACGCACGTAATTGGGCAGGGGATAGGCAAACATGTCATTGGGATCACCTATCAATTTGGATGCGCCGGTGTCCGGATCAAAAAACTCCGGGCGGTCGTGGAGCACTGTGGACACGGCGCGAGCGGTAAGGTTGAGGGCATTCTCCTGACCCTGTAACAGAAACGACTTCATCTCACGGACATACTGGTACCCCATCCATGGAATCAGCAGCAACGCCAACGCTACCAGTAGTAATTTGGTGCGAATACTCAGCCCGTGTGCCGAATTTGCCATATCCTAAACGGAGCGGTTACTCGGGCTGCCAACGATATCCCACGCCAAACACGGTTTGAATCATCGAAAAAGCGGGGTCCGCCTCCTTGAACTTCTTGCGGATCCGCCGGACATAGCCATTAATTGTGTTGCGCTCCACGTAACTCTGCCGAGTCACCTGCATCAGGTTTTCGTAGGTCTTCACATGGCCTGGCCGACGCGCCAGCGCTTCCACGAACCAGAACTCCGTCAAGGTGAGATTAATCTCCTGGCCATCCCAGCGCACCGACATGCTGTTGGGATCGAGCTGTAACGGACCCAGTCGCAGTACTGCCTCCAACTCCGCCGTTTTGGTGTGTAACGTGTCGACGATACGGAACAGAGAGCTGACCCGAACCGACAAGAACTGGAGGCTGACAGGTTTGGTAATGTAATCCCAGGCATCCAACCTGAGGCCGGAGACGCGGTCAATATCGCTGTCCCGGGCGGTAAGAAAAATGATCGGCAACTTGGGCGCCAGGGCGCGTAGATCGCGGCACAGATCAAATCCGCCGTCCATCTCGTCCTCCAACATGATGTCGAGGATCGCCAGATCGGGGAGATTCTGACGCAGCCCAGCCATTGCATCGGGGCGGTTGCCATAGGCGGTGACCTGATAACCATTGGCGACCAGCGCATCGACATAGTTCTCGCGCTGATCGGCGTCGTCCTCAACTATCGCAATCGTTCGAGACATGGGGTGAATATATGTGTAAAAAACATAAATATAACAAATTATTAAAGTAGTTTATTAATGTAAAATATGATATCTACTTACCATCTAATCGCCATAGTTTCCACCTTTTTTAGACACGCGGATTGTCTTTAATTATCAATTAGAGCAAACCGATTTGTGGCGTTCCTAAGCTGTCTTATGAGCCGGTATGTATTTGTTCCACTGACTGACGAGATATTGTACGAACGACCCGAATTGATCAATGGGCCGATCGTACCTTATCGCGCGGGCAACGAGTGCTATCACTGGTTGTCGGTGGAGCTCAATCCCGAAGACGAGCCGCTGCCCAAGACACAGCCACGTGTAAAACGCGGCCATTCGCTGTTTCCATCGGTACCCCCGCGTCTCATCGCGCATTCCCACTGAAACCCAGCACCAACCCGTCATCGTGCCCACCAAACCTGGTGGTGTTTGGCATTTGAGCCTAGCACAAACTGGCAGCTGAGTGACCTGCCTGATGCCAGGGCAGCAGTGTTGGCATGTCGGCCGGAGCTCATTGTTGTGGTGTGTCGGTCGTTACTTGCAACAGTCAGCTGTGCGCCGGGCACGGCCCACTGCTTTGTGCTTCGAGTTGGCTTGGTCGCGGCACTGGCGTGGTGTCGAACGCCAGCAGTTGCGCTTCAATCGACCCATAACCATGGCTTATGGATTTCGCTCCAGCCGGCGTCTCGTGGCCCGATCCCAGCGGGCATTATTCGGGATCCTTGGTGCAATTTACGGGTCAGCTACCGCGGTATCGGGGACGCGAGCCCATACCGCAAGACGGCAATTCCAGCATGTTGCGCGAGACAATCTTCAACCCATCGCTCCGCTGAGCGCGCCGCCAAGGACGAACCGAGAATCGCTATTTAATTAGCCGAATACGACCGTCTGTCTGGTCCAGTTTACGTGGGATATAATCCCACCTATATACTCTCTTATGGCTGATCAGCGCGCCGATGACGGAATTGCGCGTCGCGTCATCGTTGCAGAGATCATAGTGATACCACGGGAGACGGAAGTTTGCGAGCGGAAGAGCGGTATGTAACGTATTGGGAGGAATTGTTTCCTTATTTGTCGAACAGCAAGGATGAGGCTATTGCGCGCTTTACGCGGTGTGCACGCATCGTAACTTTTCGCGAAAGTGAGTCGGTTTTTCATGTGGGCTCGTCCTGTGAGAATTTTCTATTGGTGGTCAAGGGCAGGGTGAGGGTGTTGATGATTTCTAAGACGGGCCGGGAAATGCTGTTGTATCACGTCGGTCCCGGGGACTCTTGCGTGCTGACGACCGCCTGTTTACTGGCGGGTGAACCTTATCCGGCCAAGGGCGTAGCGGAAAGTGCGGTGACTGCATTCGCGGTAAGTAAGTACGAATTTCATGACGCATTGAAACAATCGTCTGCATTTCAGCAGGTTGTTGTCACCAAACTGGGCCAACGCTTTGCGGGGCTGATAATGCGGATGAGCGAAGTGGCGTTCGACTCGATTGCGCGGCGTATGGCGCAAGTCCTATTGCGGCGACGGTGCTCAGGAAACGGGGTTAAAGTGACTCATCAGGGCCTCGCCCTGGAGATGGGGACGGCGCGCGAAGTGGTGTCGCGGCAATTGAAGGCTTTCGAAGCTCACGGATGGGTGCGACTGGGCCGTGGCTACATCGAAATACTTGACCAGCATGCCTTGCAAGGTATGTTGACCTACACCGGAAATTAACGCGCGCGTTTACAGTAGTTCTCAGCATTCGCGCGTCCCGTGGTAACGACGGTATGAGTTTACATAATATACATTATGCGTAG
>CALZGZ010000292.1 GCA_945787105.1 uncultured Gammaproteobacteria bacterium | reverse complement strand
TCTAAGGCCAGTTTGACGGATATCGCCGCGTAACATATCTCGAACTTCATGTCGGAGATTATCCATGATGATCAACACTCGATGAAACCATCCGGATTAGGGCAGATGGGGTTCTTGCGGAGGACGGGTCCGGCAATTTTGAAGGGTACGGTTTTTGTGGGTAAGCAGCGGAGAACCTCACTTAAGTCTCGTCTCAAACGAGCGCAAGTCGCTGTTCTGTGGTTGTGTTCTTGAAGAACCCGGTAAGAGATTCTGGGCGCAGGATTTGCACCCAAGATACTTATATATAGTGCCGCGCCACGCTGCGCACCGCAGCGTGACAACTGGGAGATGCGAAAGAATCGGTGGACCACTACAGCCTTCAAAGAAAAGCAGACATCACGGTTGCGATGCCAAGAAAACTGAAAAAGCCGGCCACATCCGTGACCGTGGTGAGGATAATCGAGGACGACTGCGCCGGGTCCTGGCCCAGCACGGTCAGCAAAATCGGGATCGCGGCACCGGCGATTCCGGCGATGATCATGGATAGGATCATTGACGTACCGATTACCAATGCGAGGCCGATCGATCCGCTCCACGCCCAAACTCCAAGCGAGGTGGTCAGGGCAACTGCGATCCCATTGAAAAAGCCGACATTACTCTCTTTCCATAGCACCTGTGGCCAATGCAGGGCAGTGATTTCGCGCAACGCCAATCCGCGCATGGTCACGGCCAGAGCCTGGGCGCCGGTATTACCCGATTGACCAGCGACCACCGGCAGCAGAACCGCCAATGCGGTGTACTTGGCAATCGTTGCTTCGAACAGCCCGACTACCGCGGCTGCGAGGAAGGCGGTCAACAGATTGATCTGTAGCCAGGGCAGGCGCCTCCTTATCGAGAATCCGATCTTCGACAGGGCGCGTTCCTCCTTGGACACACCGACCATCATCTGCAACTTCGCGCTGGCCTCATCTTCCACCGCCCTGACCAGGGCGTCGTACCGGACCACGCCTACCAGCCGCCCGTCCGCATCTACCACCGGGATGTCCGAGAGTCGATGCCGCTCGAGTAGCTGCACGATCTCCTGGCGGCCTGCGGTGACTGTCACCGCCGCCGGAACCGGGACGATTAGATCGCTCAGCAGCGCATCGGCGCCGGCAAACGCCATCTCTTGCACCTCGATCTGACCAATCAGTCGATTGTCGATGTCGACCACGAATATGAGGCGCGTTCCCCGCCGCCTTTGAGACCGCAGGCGAGACAGGCTCTGTCCGACGGTCATCTCCGGCCGGAAGCGCAACAACTGAGGCTCCATCAGAGAGCCTGCGCTGTCTTCCGGATACTGCAGCGCCAGCCGCAGGATTTTGGCCCGCGAAGGTTTCAGGCCGGCAAGCAATTGGTCCCGTCGGTCGGATGGCAGATTGCTGAGGAACCCGGCGCTGGCTGCCGGTGCCAGCTCACTGAGCAGCGTCGTAACGGTGCTCGTGGGCAGCAGCGGAAGGATCCTGATCGCCAAATCGGGTGAAACCCGTTCCCATACCGGCAGCGTTACCATGCCCGGGTGCTGGGCCAGGAGTTCCGCCGCCTGTTCGGCGTTTAGGGTTTCCAGACGTCGCGTGGCCTCGCCCGGGTATCGTTTTATGAACTCTCGATCGAGTGCCTTGCTGACGGCGGTGGCCTCAGCCATCGTCTTTTCGCTCATCACGCTTAGTTTTCTCGGGCGCCGGGAGGAGATTGCCTACCAACGACCAACAGACTTCGGCCAATCCCCATAACAGCTCGAAGCCCGCTGCGTCCGGCGCGCTGTGGTTTTCGTCATCCGCGTGGAGTGACGCGAACCGTATCACGCCCAGGTATGCCTGACGTTGGTTGACGACTGGCAATACATCTATGTGTCGCCACTGCGCATGCTGTCTGATTGACTCGACTTTGCTTCGCGCGGGTATGAGATCAGGTGCCGAGTGCATCAGGGTACCGACACGACTCTGCTTAGAGGCGAACAGCAAGTCGTGCAAACTCACATAACCCAGCACATCGTGCTCGTCCCCCAGTACAAACAAGTAGTGTTGACTCTTGTGGTTGCTCATTCGCACCTGACGGAGCGCCTCTTCGACCGATATGTCTGGTTGCAGCGTCATCGCGCGCGGGTCCATCAAGGACCCAACCGTGCCCGCAGCGTAGTCAAGTACCAACTGTAAGGGCGTGGCTTTTACAGTTTGCAGGGCGGATAGAATAGCGCCACGCCGTTTGGGTTCCAGCCTGCGCAACAATAACGCCGCTGTCGTGATGTCCAAATCCTCGATAACACTCGCTGCGATGGTACGATCCAACGATTGCAGGCACAGTCCGCCGATGCCGGCCGGCATGTGCGTGATCAGTTTTGAGATAGATTCAGGAGGTACCTCACGCAAGAAATCCAACACCTGCCTGAGCGGCATCTGGCTGACGAGGCGTGCCGCTTCCCTGGGATGTGCTTCTATGAATTCTAAAGTCAGAGAAGTCGGCATGGATCAGTCAGTTTCTTTCTGTATGAGTATGGATACGGTTTCGGTGAATGCTTGCGCGGGTACGAGGGCCCGTCCTTCAGAGGTATCGAGAACGACGGCAGTGCGTGTGATTTCCAAGATCTCACCTTCCACTTCGCCTACTTTTACCTTGTGCCCGACCTCGTAAATTTGTGTCACCTGTTGGGCTGCGATCATATTTCGCAGCGTGGCGGCTGCGCCTAAACCAAACGCCAAACCCATTCCGCCGAACAGAGCTGCGGCCGCCACGACAATGAGATAGATAATCAGATGTACATCGACCCCCATCTGGCGCAATGCGAGCAGCAACGCCAGCATGAGAACGATGGACTGAACAAGGACCGCGATAGACGCAGCCTGCTTGGCGCCGAGTACCGATACCTGTGCGGAAACAAGATTCTTGACAAGACCGCTCAACAAGTAGCCGACAAATACGATCGCGGCAGCCGCGATCAAATTTGGAAGATAGAAGATGAAACGGCCAAGCAGGGCGTTCAGGCCAGGCAGCCCCAAGGCAGTAGCCGCAGCCGAGAAAAAGATCACCATGACCAGCCAGAAGGCAATGCGCCCGATGATCGTGGAAACGGATAGTTTGGTCTCGATCTCCTTGACCCCGGCACGCTCCTGGAGCGCGCTGTATGTCTTGTCGAGTGTCGTTCCGATCCTCGTAATCAAGGAACGGATAAGTCTGGCGAGTAACCAGCCGACGACAATAAGGATGATCGCCCCAAGAGCTTGCGGAAGATATGCCGCGATCGATCTGAAGAACGTGCTAACGCTAAGCTCGAGCGCCGAAACGATTTCGGTATAAGTATTCATAAAAGCCGCCTGGACTGAGTGCTTGCCGGTAATATACGCGAAAGCATGTCATTAGTTATACATTACGCGACAGGCCGAACGCGAGACGCGTCATGACCAATAAGCTGTGGCTGGACTGCCCGCAATTCGCCTCGATAGCAACAGCGCGGAGGGGGCCACGGGAGCGCGACAATCGGACTCCGGTGTTCATGCTTACTGTGCTGGACAAGTTCGACGACCGAGTGTCAAGCCTGGCATAGGAATC
>CALZGZ010000291.1 GCA_945787105.1 uncultured Gammaproteobacteria bacterium | reverse complement strand
GAACCCTCACGTAGTCCGATGCCGCCTATAGATGTCGGTATCATGATGATGATCATCAATAAAGGCACAAATAAGAATAGAAATGCAATGGGGACGTCTATTGCGGCGGCATGGGCGATGGCAATAAACGATAGTACACGGACGATCTGGAGCAGGAACGACAGGGATAAACAGGCAGCTAATGCCGGTCGATAGTGCCGATAATCCAAATAAGAACGATGCACGGACACTAGAATCTGGCCGACCTTACTGTTACCCAATGATGGGAATCGTTTAATCGTATTTCTCCAAAGTGGATCAGAGGCTAGTGCATAGGATCCGATAACAGTCAGTACCGATAATGTCAGAATGGTTATCGCCAGTGTGTTGTCGGGGAGATGCTGGTTATAGAAAAATAATGCCACGCTACCAATTGCCAGCAACGCAAAGAGCCCCAAGATTCGGTCGAGGACGACGGAAGATACTGAGTGGGCCCCGCTTTTGATCGAGTGATATAGGTAGTAACCTCGCACTACATCGGTCCCCACGCTCGACGGAAGTACCAGGCCCCAGAAAATACCCACGATATAGATCGTGAATAGCTTGGGAAACGAGATATCGAATCTTTTCGCTCGCAGTAAGACATACCACTTGTATGCGGCGACCACCCGTTCGATCAGCATCAGGACCAGTGCGATGCCAATCCAGGAGAGACTGATGTTGGGGACAATTGTCGAAATTCTCCCCCAATCAAGAACGAAAAATAGCGCTGTCAGTAGCGCAACGCTGAACAGCAATCTGCCTAGATAGCTGAGCGTACTACCGGAGATCACGTTGAGCCTTTTACGCGTCTACGACTCAGGATCAGTCTCGATGTCTGAAATATCCGAAATTATCCGATCTTTTTCTGATTATGATGTCCTTTTCGCCCCGCCAACGCCGATAACCCAATGGACTGCTTGTTTCCCTTTTTCGTTTGGTAGTAGGACCATTATCGCGCCATCGTTTATAGCCAGTCAGCGCATCAGTGTTGTCTAGGCAGTAAGTGAGACCGGCGGGGGTAGTACGGCAACGCGTTTCGGCGATTGCGCTACCTAGATACGACACGCACATCAAAGCGGCAACGGTGATGAGCAAGTTGTTAAGTTTCATCATCTCTCTCTGTTAGTCGCTCGACGCATAATGTGCCAACAGTGTGCCGTTGAGTTTTCCGCGGATGTTGTCATCAGGTTGGCCACGATCTAACACACGTGGATATGATGCGCCTTTAGATCACCATGAATCAAGTGGGTCATAGGCAGTAATTCATACAATCAGTAGACCGTTGCTGGGGCGCCGTAATAATACGACGGTTTCGGGCCGATCCAGGGCGTTGTCCTGGTTCGAGACACGCCCATTCCTTCCCAAAGCGCCCGCTAATCAGTGTGCCCCGCGTTCCCAACCTCCTACGCTACCACAGCGATATGGGAGGTCCGTACGGCGGGATGAATAAGATGGTGGGGGAATCGTAGCGCCGTGGGCGCAAGCACAACACTTAGGAAAATGAACCCGGCACCAGGCAGTGACCGCCGATGTCAGGATCCACGTGTCGGTCAGGGACATGTCAGTTCGTAGAGGAATATGTCCTCGTCGTCGCTCAATGAGCCGGTGAACTGCGCGATGGGCTTGATCGCATACTTGGCGGTCGTTTCTGCATCGATCCACAGGAAACGGTGTCCCCAGACGCCGTACGGGTCCATATGACTGACCAGTACCCGCCGGCGTGCGTCGGGCGTCACGCAGCCGCGCTCGGCGGCCGCGGCGATGATGTGACGTTGAGACAGAAGTTTATACTTCCGCTGCTTGCCCCAGCGGACATAGCCACCCGGGACGCCCGAGTTCACGTAGATGAAAGGAAATTGAGGGGCGAACGCGTGTACGGAACTCACTTTTGAGTCCTCGTAGCCGAGCAACAGCGTATCGCTCGGATCGAACCGACTGCGGATGAATCGCGCGACCTCGGTCCCATATGAGAACGGATGCTTGATGTCGGCGACCACGGCGGGAATCGTACCCACCAGGTTGAATGCCAGGAAAACGGTCACGATCGCGGCGACGGCAGAGGCTCGCATCCGTTGATCGGGAGCTACCGGTTGCAGGTAGCAGTACATCGCGTACCAGACCGCGAACGCCACCGCGGCGTGGCCGATGTGACGCCATTGCTCGAAACGGTCGGTGACCAAACCTACCGCGACCAGACCCACGGTGACCATCAGCCAATAGGCGAGCAGCACAGGGCTGCGTCGCGCCAGTACTGCCACCGCCGCGACAAAGGCGAGGGCAAGCCAGTATTCACGCCCCAGACCTAGCCCCAACAAGTCCAGCAGGTGCGGCCCGTTCCACTGCAGTGCGCTTACATCGGGAGTTAGAAAGACGCCCCGCAAGAACATCGCCACGACGCTGTCGATACGGGTCCAGTTGATATGCAAATGCGGCTGCAGGGTGCCGTCGGTCGGTGGCAACGCGACCAGCCCACCGATGATGATCGTGGCGGCCAACAACGCCATCGGGAGATAACGCCCGCCAACGGCAGCGTGGAACTCCATGGCGTGCGTGTTTTGTTTGTCACCCCGTGCGCCGAAAAGCGCCCAGCTTGCGCCGATCGCCCCGGCGATCGCGGCGCAGTAGACACTAGTCAACGCGGCGAGGGCCAGGAGGAGATAGGCCGGCACCGCCCGGCGTTGTTCGAACGCATAGAAAAGCGCCATTAACAGAAACGCAATCCCGATAGAGTAGTTGCGCGATATCGTGCCGTACTCGTAGAAAAGCAGGTAGGTGAAAGGCCACAACAGCCGGAACACCCGCGGGATGCACTGAAGACGTAACAGATACCAAATGGCCACAGCGGTGAACGCGATGTTCGCAAACTGCAGTACTCAGATACTCGAGAAAAGCGATTCGAGTAACCAGATCACCAGGTACCACAGCGGTGGGTGGCCCTCGTAGCCCATATTGCGGAGCAAGCTCGTAAACGAGCCGGACTCGCGTGCAATCAACCACGCCTGAATCTCATCGCGCCACATCTCGTGCTGGCTGACGCTGGCGACCAACGCAAGAAGAAATACGATGACGTAGGCCCACCGCAGCGACCTAGGGATCCTGCCGGCACTACACGGACTGTTGTGCAAACGCCCCCCACTTGGATATAACAAAGCTTAGTAAGGCGGTTCCAGCCAACATAGTCTTCATCTTGATCCATCTTCGTGACGACGGCGATAGTATACTTTATTCGCAAAAGTGACTTGTCCCCTTGGCTGGCTAATTGGATTGATGCACAGGCCACGTTTGGACGCGGCCCGTCCGCGGCGTCTTTTTGGTTGCGAACCGCTCGCTCAAATCTTCACCGACCGCTTTGGGGGCCGAACCACGATTACTACGCCTTTATTTTTATCCTTTCCCCGCATTAAGAAGTCAGGAACTCATCAGGAAAATGCCGTAGCGAGATCTTAAGGATCTTGTACTCTTATGTTACCTGCTGCGGCGCGACGTTGGAGGCGAATACGCTGAGGCCTGCCGTCCTCGAAGTGAAGAGCGGGTGCGCCGCGGTATTCCCGAGATGGCGCCTGCGCCTAAAGTAATCCCATCCACTGTTTCTGGCACCCACCTCACTCAGGGCCAGGCGTGGTCTCGTATGATTGTTCGTCCGATCACCCGCATTTTTGATTCTTGCAGTTCTCGGCAATCCATTCCTTGGCCTCTTTCGCTGTATCGAACGGGCCTTTCAGGTGAAACCCGGGTCGACAAACGCCCCCCACTTGGAGATAACAAAGCTTAGTGCGGCTATTCCAGCTAACGTAGTGTTTTTCTTTAGCCATCGTTTGTTTTTGCCATTAAAACG
>CALZGZ010000290.1 GCA_945787105.1 uncultured Gammaproteobacteria bacterium | reverse complement strand
GTCGCGTTCCGTATAATTCTCCGATGCGGAACATAAGAGAAGCCCTGACATTTGATGATGTTTTGTTAGTGCCAGCGGCGTCCTCCGTCCTTCCCCGCGATGTGGCACTAAACACCCAAGTTACCCGCAGATTACGCGTGAATATACCCTTGCTCTCGGCAGCCATGGACACGGTAACCGAGTCGGCTGCCGCGATTTGCCTGGCCCAGGAGGGTGGTCTGGGGGTCATACACCGCAACCTCACGCCCGATCGACAAGCCGAGGAAGTGCGCTGGGTCAAGAAGTTCGAAAGTGGAGTCATCAGCGATCCGATTACGGTGTCGGCTAACACCAGCATCCGCGAGGTCCTGGATTTGACCCACAAACACCGTATCTCCGGGGTTCCGGTGATCGACGACGACAAATTGGCGGGCATCGTGACCAGCCGCGACCTGCGGTTCGAAACCCGCTATGACGAACCGGTAAGACGTGTGATGACCCCGCGGGAGCGCCTGGTCACCGTTAAGGAGCATGCATCCCGCGACCATATCCAGTCACTCCTGCACGAGCATCGGATCGAAAAGGTGCTGGTGGTGGATGACGACTTCAATCTCAAGGGATTGGTCACCGTCAAGGACATCCAAAAGGAAAGTGAGCATCCCAACTCGTGTAAGGATAGTCACGGGCGGTTGTTGGTTGCCGCGGCAGTCGGTACGGGAGATGACAGTCACGAACGCGTAGCAAAGTTGATAGAGGCGAAGGTGGACGCTGTTGTGGTGGACACCGCGCACGGTCATTCGCAGATTGTGATCGAGCGTGTGAAGGAGATTAAAGCGACCTACCCCGATGTCGAAGTGATTGCGGGAAATATCGCCACCAAAGAGGCGGCACACGATCTACTGGAGGTCGGCGTAGATGCGCTCAAGGTCGGAATCGGTCCGGGATCAATCTGCACCACGCGCATGGTTGCGGGAGTCGGGGTTCCGCAAATCACCGCCATCGAGGACGTGGCCGAGGTTGCGGCAAGCGAGGGTGTGCCGATCATCGCTGACGGAGGTATTCGATTTTCCGGGGACATCGCCAAGGCGATTGCGGCGGGGGCGAATTGCGTAATGGTGGGCGGCTTGCTTGCGGGTACCGATGAGTCACCGGGTGAAATCGACATCTATCAAGGACGCTCGTACAAGTCCTATCGCGGTATGGGGTCCCTGGGCGTCATGGCAACCGGATCCAGAGATCGATACTTTCAGGAGCATGCCACGACGCCGCAAAAACTGGTGCCCGAGGGTATCGAGGGACGCGTGCCCTACAAGGGTCCGATGGTCAATATCATTCAGCAGCTGATGGGCGGCCTGCGGGCGGCGATGGGCTACACCGGCAATCAAAACCTGGAACAGATGCAAAAAAACGCCGAATTCGTGCGCATCACCAGCGCTGGTATCCGCGAGAGCCACGTGCACGATGTCACCATCGTGAAAGAGGCGCCAAATTATCAAATCAACAATTAGGTCTTGGAGTCGGGAGTACTTACGCCGCGAGTTGATAGGCCGCCGCTGACGTGATGACTGATCCACATGCCGAACGGATTCTGATCTTAGACTTCGGATCTCAATATACCCAACTGATCGCACGCCGGGTGCGCGAAGCCGGGGTCTACTGTGAAATCTATGCCTACGACATCGACATGAGAGCGGTGACAGAATTCGCACCCCACGGCATCATTCTTTCTGGTGGTCCGGCGACGGTGACACTCACCGACACCCCGCGGGTGGGTGACGATCTATTCGCCATCAACATACCGGTGCTGGGCATCTGTTACGGCATGCAATGCATGGCGGCAGCGTTGGGTGGGGAGGTAGAGACCTCCGCCAAACGTGAGTACGGCTACGCTCAGGTGACGGTGCTCAATGATTCACCTTTGTTGCGGGATCTGGTCGATCACTACGGGGATGAGGGTCAGGCGCTGTTGGATGTGTGGATGAGTCACGGGGACAAAGTCATCCGGCTGCCACCCGCGTTTGAGGCCATTGCGGAATCTGACAACGCACCGTTGGCGGCTATTGCCGATCGCAAGCGACGGTTATACGGCTTACAGTTTCACCCGGAAGTGACCCATACCCGCCAGGGAGAGGACATCTTGCGCCGGTTTGTTCACGAAGTCTGTGGCTGTGGATCACAGTGGACCCCGGGCAATATTATTGACAACGCGATTGCGACAGTTCGAGATCGTGTCGGCAAGGATAATGTGATGTTGGGTCTATCCGGCGGCGTCGATTCTGCGGTGGTTGCGGCATTGCTGCACAAAGCGATCGGTGATCAGTTGACTTGCATCTTTGTGGACAATGGATTGCTGCGCCTGCATGAAGCCGACCAGGTTATGACGACGTTCGCCGAGCACATGGGGGTTAAGGTCATACAAGTCAAGGCTGAGCAGCGTTTTCTCGATGCCCTGCGCGGCGTGTCCGATCCGGAACAAAAACGCAAGATCATCGGTAATTTGTTCATCGAGATGTTCGAGGAGCAAGCGGCGATGGTTCCCGATGTCAAATGGCTGGCCCAGGGCACTATCTACCCGGATGTGATTGAGTCGGCGGCGGCAAAGACCGGCAAGGCGGAAGTGATCAAGTCCCATCACAACGTTGCCGGCTTACCGGAGCAGATGAAACTCGAGTTGCTCGAGCCGCTGCGTGAGCTGTTCAAGGATGAAGTGCGAAAGATCGGGGTCGAACTCGGTCTGCCAAACAAGATGGTCTATCGGCACCCCTTCCCCGGGCCGGGTTTGGGGGTTCGCATACTGGGTGAAGTAAAAAAAGAATACGCCGATCTGCTGCGGGCGGCGGATGCGATCTATCTGGACGAGTTGTACAAACATGGCTTGTATGACAAGACCAGCCAGGCGTTTGCGGTATTTCTGCCGGTGAAGTCGGTCGGCGTGGTGGGTGATAACCGCGCCTATGAGTACGTGATAGCGTTGCGCGCGGTGGAGACGGTGGATTTTATGACCGCGAATTGGGCGCAGCTTCCATACGATGTCCTGGCGAAAATATCCAACCGGATTATCAATGAAGTTCCCCGTATCAGCCGCGTGACTTATGACATCTCGAGTAAGCCACCGGCTACCATCGAGTGGGAATGATTACGCAATGGGACGTGCTTGTCGTGACGAGCAGTGGATGCGCCATGCCCTGGCGTTGGCGCAGCGTGCGCGGGAGATCGATGAAGTCCCGGTGGGAGCGGTGTTGGTGTATGAAGGTAAGGTGTTGGGAGAAGGATGGAATCAACCCATTGCCAGCGTGGATCCCAGCGCCCACGCCGAAATCGTCGCCCTGCGTCAGGCGGCGGTGCGGCTGCACAACTACCGGCTTGTGGACACCACGTTGTATGTCACCAAGGAGCCGTGCGTAATGTGTGCCGGCGCCCTGGTTCATGCGCGAGTCAAACGGGTGGTGTTCGGTGCCCCCGACGCCAAGGCCGGCGCGGCGGGGTCGGTGTTTGATCTGCTGCACAACGATGCCTTGAATCACCAATGCGAAATCGAATGCGGTGTTTTGGCGCGGGATTGCAGCACGCTTTTGGTGGAATTTTTCAAAGCCCGGCGACCGGGTAGGAATGTCGAGATCAATGAAACCGATCACTGAATCGCTGTACACACTGGTGTTGGTGTTGTGTGTGGCGAGCGTATTGACGCCGCGGCTGGTATGGGGTACCGATGCGCGACGGTATCCCGCGGTGGATGTCGATCTGAACACGACGCAAGTCGCAAAGAACGTTTACTACGTTCAAGGCGCGGCCGGTATCGCAACCGACAACGCCGGTTTTGTGTCGAATGCCGGGTTCGTAGTCACCACCGACGGTGTGGTCGTGTTCGACGCCTTGGGAACGCCATCGCTGGCGGCCAGATTGGTGGACGAGATTCGCCGCATCACGACCCAACCGGTGCGTAAGGTGGTGCTGAGTCACTTTCATGCCGACCATGCCTATGGATTGCAGGTGTTTGCGGACATGGGTGCAACCATCATCGCCTCGCACGGTGCGGTGGATTACTTAAGTTCAGACATCGCGCCCCAGCGGCTCGCGGAACGCCGGCGCAGTCTGTCGCCGTGGGTGAATCAAGATACGCGCCTGGTCATGCCGCACGAGTTGGTCAAGGAAGACTATCGCTTCACACTCGGCGCGCATGAGTTTCTGGTCACCAACCTGGGTTCGGCCCACTCAGAAGGTGATGTCGCGCTGTTCGTGGAGCCGGATAAAGTGCTGTTCAGTGGAGATATTATTTTCGAGGGCCGCATTCCGTTTCTGGGCTCCGCCAATACCCGCAATTGGTTGGAAACGTTGCAACGAATGGAACGCATCGAGGTCAACGCCATGGTGCCTGGTCATGGTCCCATGACCGATAATCCCAAGGATGTGCTTACGCTCACGCGCAGCTATTTGCAGTACATGCGGGAAAAAATGACCGAAGCGGTCTCTGACTGGGTTCCCTTCGACGCGGCCTATGAGAAAATCGACTGGAGTGAATTTATGGAATATCCCGCGTTTGTAGAGGCCAATCGTCGCAATGCGTATGCGGTTTATTTGTCGATCGAGGCTGAGTTGCTGCAATAAAGGTCGAATCTACGCCGCCGGCACCGCGAGTTGAGGTCGCGGTGCGGCGGGTCTGGGTGCGTCCTGTTCCTCAATTTTGACCAGAATGTCGTGGAATGACCGGATGCGCGTGACGTAGCTCACCGGCTCATGGCCGCGCGCGTAGCCGTGGGTCGTTTTTTTATACCATTTCGGCACCGACAATAACGGCAAGACCTCTTTAACGTCCACCCACTTGTTGGGGTCACGACCATTTCTTACCGTGAGAATACGGGCGTCTGTTAAATGACCGAAACCGACGTTGTATGCCGCCAGCGCCAGCCAGGTCCGGTCGGGTTCTTCGATCTCCGGCGGCAAGCGGTTTATCAGATGTCGTAGATATCGCGCGCCCCCGAGAATGCTTTGCCCGGGGTCCTCCCGGTCGAGGATGTCGAACCGGTTCGCGGTGACCTTGGTCAACTGCATCATGCCGCGCACCCCGGTGGGTGAGATCGCGTTGGGGTCCCATTGTGATTCTTGATAGGCCTGAGCCGCCAGCAGGCGCCAATCCAGTTGTGCTTGTTCGGCGCCGGCTTTGAATAGGGACTCATAAACCGGCAGAGTGCTGAATATGCGGCGTCGATAGGTGGCCACATTGACATAGTCGAATTGTTCAACAGCGCCGTAATAGCGATCAATCAATCGATTGAGTTCTCCGGACTGTTTGATCGCACGCAAGAATTTGTTGCTGGCTGCGAACAGCGCCGGGTCCACATTGCTCGGAAACGCCCACGCTAGATTCTCCGCGTGTGGTAACACGAACGCCACCCGGATTTGTGGATGATGCTGGCGCACCAGGGCCACGGTTTGCGAATCGGTAATCGTGACTTCAAGTTGACCCGTCCATACCTCGGCCAGCAGCTCCTCGGCATCCTTGCCGCTGGTCTCACTCCAAACAAGACCGGGGTGATGTACTTTTAGCTCAGCCAGTCTTTCGGAAGCGCTGCTTCCCGCCACAATTTGGATGCGTCGTCCGATCAAATCCTCGACCCTCCGCGGGCGTTGGTGTCCCCTGAGATAAACGACCTGCTGTCGGATCTGCTCGAATGGCCGAGAAAACTTGAGGACTTGTTGACGTTGATCGGTGACAGTGAAGCCTGCGGCGGCCATATGGGCGTCACCGCGCAGTAGTCTGGGGATCAACGAGGCGAAGTTATCGGTTACCTCCAGTGCCAGCTCGACATCAAGCGCGTCCGAGAACCTTGCCGCGAGTTCGTATTCCAATCCCATCGCACCGTTGGCGCCCTCATAATAGGTATTCGGTCCATTAATCGTCAGCACTCTGAGTATGCCAACGAGCTTGATCTGCGCCAGGGTGTCGGTGGTTTGGGGCCGGTCGAACACAAAGAACAGCGGCAAGGTACACACCCCCGCCAACAGCAGCGCCAACGGCAGCCATCGCAACCAGCCTCGCTGAGCGGCGGAATCATTCATCTGTTGATCGCGGTCTCATGCATGGACTTGTAGCCAAAACTTAACCTACGTAAGCTACCCATTCCGGCCCCGAGGAGAGGTACCGAAGCGGTCATAACGGCGCGGACTCGAAATCCGTTGGGGGCTTTTGCCCCACGTGGGTTCGAATCCCACCCTCTCCGCCAAATCG
>CALZGZ010000289.1 GCA_945787105.1 uncultured Gammaproteobacteria bacterium | reverse complement strand
TGCGCTACAACCCGCATGCGTTGATAGAGGGTATGGCGATCTCCGGCTATGCGATTGGCGCCACCGTTGGCTACAACTACATTCGTGGTGAATTTGTCGAACCGTATCAACGATTTGAGCAAGCCCTGGACGAGGCCCGCGCCGCCGGATTGCTTGGTACCAATATCCTCGGAACCGGGGTCGATTTTGAGATCCACGTCCATCTCGGCGCCGGCGCGTATATCTGCGGCGAAGAAACGGCGTTACTGGAGTCCATCGAAGGCAAGAAGGGCCAGCCAAGGTTTAAACCACCGTTTCCCGCGCAGTACGGGTTGTTCGGCCGTCCGACGACCGTCAACAATACCGAATCGTTGGCGTCACTGCCCACGATCATGCGCAACGGTGGTAAATGGTTTTTAGATCTGGGTCTGCCGAACAATGGCGGCACCAAGATTTTCTCGGTGTCCGGGCATGTCAATAAGCCCGGCAACTTTGAGGTCCCCATGGGTACCCCATTCGTCGAGCTGTTGGACATGGCCGGCGGTGTTCGCGATGGAAAGAAACTCAAAGCGGTGATCCCAGGCGGCTCGTCGGTGCCGGTCATGCCCGCAGATATCATCATGGGTTGCAACATGGATTATGACTCGTTGGCAAAGGCGGGTTCCATGCTTGGTGCCGGGTCGGTGATAGTCATGGATGAAGATACGTGCATGGTAAGGGTGTTAGAGCGGATCGCCGATTTCTACTACGAGGAATCTTGCGGTCAATGCACACCGTGCCGCGAAGGCACCGGCTGGCTATACCGGACCATTCACCGTATCCGCACCGGGAAGGGCCGGCCGGAAGATGTTGACATGCTGGTGGATTTGGCCAACCGCATAGAGGGTCGCACCATCTGCGCATTAGGGGATGCCGCCGCATGGCCGGTTCAGAGTTTCCTCAAACATTTTCGTGATGAGTTTGAAGCGATGATAACGTCCAGGCAGCGTCGACCAGCAAATCTGCGGCAAACGGAAGCGGCAATCTACTAAAGGAACCACAAATGCCAACCATCGAGATTGACGGCAGAAAACTGGAGGTCGAAGCAGGGAAGATGGTGATACAGGCCGCTGATGAGGCTGGTATTTACATTCCACGTTTTTGTTATCACTCAAAGCTTTCTGTCGCGGCCAATTGCCGCATGTGTATGGTGGAGATTGAGAAGGCCCCCAAGCCAATGCCTGCTTGCGCCACTCCGATCACCGACGGAATGAAGATATTCACCTTCTCACCGTTGGCAGTAGAAGCTCAGAAGGGGACGATGGAATTTCTGTTAATCAACCATCCTCTCGACTGTCCAGTGTGTGATCAAGGTGGAGAGTGCCCGTTGCAAGACCAGGCCATGGGTTATGGTAAGGATGTGTCGAGGTTCACCGAGAATAAACGGGTGGTGAAGGACAAGGACATCGGGCCGTTAATCGCTACCGAGATGACGCGGTGTATACACTGCACTCGCTGCGTGCGATTTGGCCAGGAAGTTGCGGGAATGATGGAACTCGGCGCCATTGGCCGTGGTGAACATATGGAGATCGGCACCTATGTAGGCAGCAGCGTCGACTCAGAATTGTCGGGTAATATGGTCGATCTATGTCCGGTAGGTGCGCTGACGAACAAGCCTTACCGGTTTACCGCCCGATCGTGGGAGTTGGCAGCCGAGTTTGGCGTCAGTCCGCACGATTGCGTCGGCTCCAATCTCGAGATCCATAGCTTGCGCAACGTCGTCAAGCGAGTGCTGCCAGCTGAAAATGATGAAATCAACGAATGTTGGTTATCCGACCGCGATCGTTTCAGTTATCAGTCTTTTAATAGCGGAGATCGTTTACTGGTCCCGAAGATTCGCGAAGCAGGCAAGTGGATAGAAACAGACTGGGAGACTGCGCTCCGGTATACGGTGCAAGGCATTAGAGCCGTGCTACAACACCATAGCGCCCAGCAAGTAGGTGCTTTGGTGACCCCCACTGCAACCCTGGAGGAGTTCCACTTAACACAATAGTTAATGCGGTCATTGGGTTGTCATAATGTCGACCACCGCTTACGGCAGTCGGATTTCAGCGATGATGATATCGCACCGTTGTTCCCTGCGTTGGGATCGTCCATCGAACAACTAGAACAGGCCAAGGCGATTCTGTTGATTGGTACCAATATCCGAAAGGATCAGCCGCTGTTAGGGCTGCGCGTGCGCAAGGCCCATTTGCGGGGCGCACGCATCATGGCAATTAATAGCATGGATTATTCGTTTCATTTTGGACTTGCCGGCAAGGCAGTGGTCGCCCCCGAACAGCTACCCTATGTGTTGGCGCGCGTGGTGGCGGCGATGGGTGACGGCAGTGATCCGCCCCAGGGCTTGCGTGCCTGGGCGTCGGATGCGCCGACGCAGCTCGAGCGGGAGATGGCGGAGTATCTAAAACAAGCTGGCGAAGATGCCCACATAATCTTAGGTCTTTCGGCCATCGCGCATCCTTGGTTTTCAGTATTGCGGGGATTGGCGCAAGCGATTCGAGCCCGGACCGGGGCCCGATTCGGAGTTTTACCGGAGGCCAACAGCGCAGGTGGGTGGCTTGCGGGTTGCGTCCCTCATCGAGGGCCGATCGGTCAGGATGTTGGTGATGGCGGTATGCATGCCGTTGACATGCTTCGCGATCCTCGCGAGGCCTATCTGCTGGTAGGAGTGGAACCGGAATACGATTGTCTCGAAAGCCGGGTCGCGGCGGATGCTATGACGTCCGCTGAGTTCGTCGCACGTATGACGGCGTTTGATATTGAAGATGGCCTTCCGGGTGACGTGTTGCTGCCGATCGCACCGTTCAGTGAGACATCAGGCACCTATGTGAATTGCGAGGGACGCGCACAAAGCGCTACCGCTGTGGTGCCGCCGAAAGGTGAGGCACGGCCGTTATGGAAGGTGCTGCGTGTGATCGGCAACTTACTTGACCAACCAGGCTTCGAATATATGTCGTTAGACGACGTCCGGCGGGAGTTGACGTGGGACACCGATATTTCCAAGCTGGATAGCGCCACGCGGCGGCTGAATGAGCCTGGCACGCGGGCAAACGGCAAAGGCATCGACGTTGAGCGAGTGGTAGACGTGCCGCTATATAAAATTGATCCATACGTACGACGGGCACCGGCGCTACAGGCTACGAGGGACACGCCGGTAGCGGCGGCGTACATGAACTCGGAACAAGCCAGCAAACTGGCGGTGGTAAACGGCGACCGTATTCATGCGCACATGGGTGAGTCAAGCATTGAACTCGATCTGATCGTTGACGAACGTGTGCCGACGCACAGTGTTTACATCCCGTCGGGTTACCAGGAGACGGCATCCCTGGGGGGGGTTGGTATGGTTCGAATCGTGAAGGTGTAGATGTATGGATCTAATGCTCTCGTACATGCAGGGTTGGCCGGAATGGATTCAAGTGACGTTGACAAGCGTCGTCAAGATCTTGTTGATCTTGATACCGCTGCTAGTGGCGGTTGCTTATACGACCTACGCGGAGCGCAAGTTGATCGGTTATATGCAGATACGCATAGGACCCAATCGGGTGGGTCCACGTGGCTGGTTGCAACCCATCGCCGATGCCTTAAAGTTGTTGCTAAAAGAAACGGCCATCCCAACCAATGCCAATCGTTATCTGTTTCAGCTGGCGCCGGTGATATCAATTACCGCAGCGCTGGCGGCCTGGGCGGTGATACCAGTATCGAATACCTTGGTGTTGTCCAATATCGACGCCGGCTTATTGTACATCTTGGCGTTAACGTCCATGGGTGTTTACGGAGTAATCATCGCCGGTTGGGCGTCCAACTCCAAGTACGCCTTCCTAGGGGCTATGCGTTCCGCTGCGCAAATCGTCGCTTATGAAATCGCCATGGGTTTTGCGTTGGTGGGTGTGCTGATGGTCGCCGGCAGTCTGAACCTTGGTGACATTGTGCGCGGTCAGCAAGGTAGTTTTCTCGATTGGTATATATGGCCTTTGTTTCCGCTGTTCCTGGT
>CALZGZ010000288.1 GCA_945787105.1 uncultured Gammaproteobacteria bacterium | reverse complement strand
ATTTTGAACTGATCCAGATCGAGATAACACATTGCATGCCGAGAGCCTTTAGCCTTTGCACTCTCAACTGCCTGCTTCACTCTGTGCTCGAACGCGGAACGGTTCAATAACTTGGTTAACGGATCCCGGTTTGCCTGATAGGCAAGCTTTTGCGTCAATTGATGCTCGTTGGTCACATCCTTACCTGTGCCGCGAAAACCGCTGAATTGCTTATCCAAGTTATTGAATGGCGTGCCGCTTATGTGCATGACACAGAAACCGCCGTCAATCTTTATCATCGGAAATTCGAAATCTCGAAATGCTTGCCGATTATCGAGCTGCTGCTTGAAATCCTGCCAACCAGTGAGTTCTTTGTTCCAATAGGTAGTCAGCTCCAACAGCGTTTGGCCCAGCACCCGATCTGGCGCCACGCCAGTGGTTTCTTCGAGCCGCGGAGATAAATAAACGATGCGCATGTTCTCATCGGTTTCCCACAACCAATCAGCCGCGGCTTCAGCAAAGTGCTTGAATCGCTCTTCGCTTTGTTTCAATGCGTTCCTGGCAACTTGCCGTTTGGTGACGTCGAGGGCATGGATCAGTACGAAGGGTTTTGGACCGCGCCCGCGGATAACCATATTGCGGTACTCCCACACCCGTGGCTTGCCACACTTGGTTAGCAGGCGGAACTGGCCCTCCGCCGTGCCCTGTTTCTTTATTTGTTTTAGGTATTCAACGAGATCTTTGCGCTTGGAGGCGGTAAAGAAATCGCCGAAGAACTTTCCAATAATCTCTTCCTCGGGGTAGCGAAGCGATTCTGCGATCGCCGGGTTTACGGATTTCATGACCCCGTCCAGATCATGCATCCCGATCAACGCCCAACTCCGATCCACGAGCATGCGGTAGTGTGCATCGAGCTCACGTGACTCGATCGCCCGGCGATATGCGAACCAAATTAGCCCGAGTACGAAGGTGGGTACGACTATGAATAACCTGTCCAGGCTGTGGTACTTGATAAAATTAAACAAATCCAAGCCCACTGCGCCCAGATACACCGCGCCACCGAACAACAACACCAGGACCAGATCCCGGATCGCATAGGTCGTGATTCGTAACTCGTTTTTGTTAATGTCCATGCCAGCTCGGGCCCCCGACCCCGAACAGCCTTGGTCCACCTATATCATGTCCGGAATAGCGCCCAGACACCCCGTGATACTTACTTATTTAGTATAGGCCAATTATCGGGATAAAGATGCCGTCTGTCCCGCGTCCCGTCGCCACGCTCGTCTCGCTCACGGCGCCGGCCGCAGCCGGTCCAAGCGCAATCTCTGGCGGTCGTCAAACAACCGCCGGGTGGCACCCGAGATTGCCAGCAGGGCCGCAATCCCCGTCGCCGCTGCGATTAAAAACATAATTAAAATCTGATACTTAACCGCCTCCATCGGTGGTGTACCGGCGAGGATCTGCCCCGTCATCATGCCCGGCAGGCTCACCACCCCGGCCGCCGCCATGGCGTTGATCACCGGCACCAGGGCGACTCGCGCACTGTCACGTTGCAGGCCGCTCATCGCCTGCCGCCACGGGTGCCCCAACGCTAGACGCGCCTCAATCTGATTGCGCTGCTCAAACGCAGAGCTCGTGAGCCGGTCCAGCCCCAACGCCACCGCAGTCATTGCGTTACCGAGCAGCATCCCCAACAGCGGGATCGCATACTGCGGTCGATACCACGGGTCGGGGTTGATGATGATCAACAACGCCAGCACCGTGAGGGTCAACGAAGACACAAATAATGGTGCGGCGCTCAAGCCAATACCCCAACTGCCGGCGAGCGGCCTGCTCTGCCGCGCGTAGACTTCTCGGGTTGCCACCACCACCATGACCAACGCCATCAACGATATCCACAACAAACTGCCGTTCGCAAACAATACCTTGAGCACCAGGCCCACCAGTAACAGCTGCACGCCGGTGCGGAGCGCGCCGATAAGCAGGTCCCGGGTGATCCCCAGCGAGAGTGCAAGCGACAGCCCGGCCAACAGCAACACCAGGGTCGCCGCCAACAGCAAGTCCACGTAACTTAATGGGATAACATCCACTGTGGTTCCGATTTATCCACGGGATGCAGCACCCCGCTATGCACTTGGAAGGCACGATCTGCAATCCGCTGGCGTTGTTTAAGATCGTGACAGACCCATAACACGCCGCAATGGGATGACGCGACATATTCACGAACCAACGCCTCCAAACGCAAGGTCGTGTCGTGATCGAGTGACGCGGTGGGTTCGTCCAACAAGATGATGCGCGGGTGGTTCCCCAAACTTCGTAATAAGGCCAAGCGTTGCCGTTCGCCGGTGGAAAGACCCGAGACTTCCCGCGCCAATACGGCCGCGCTCAAACCCAACGCCGAAAGTTCGCCGCTGGCCGGTCGCGCCATGAAGTGATCGCCGACACGCGCGGTCCACCAGGCGCTGTCGGTGGCCACGAATCCCACGCGCCGGCGCCAATCCGGCCCGGCGTATTGATCGCGGTGTTTGCCGTCCAACGCCGCGGTGCCGGTGGACGGATCGAGATCGGCAATGGCCCGTAACAACAGGGTCTTTCCGCAGCCGGATGGACCGCTCAGGGTCACGACCTCGCCGGCACGAATCTCCAAGGTGACGGAAGCCAGCGGGACATCGGCTAGGCCGTGCCGCCGGGATGCAAATCGCTCGAGTTCGAGGATCGTGATCACGGTTCCTATGATAACGGTAATGGTCGCCAATTCAGCAATCGTCTGTCCCTGACACGGTGAGGCCGGTATCATGTGCAGCCCCAAGTCTACAAGGAGATATTAAACGTGGCGGAACCTACGATCGCGCAAAAATCCCCCTACGTGTTGACGCTGGAGCCGGGCACCTATTGGTGGTGTCGATGCGGCCGTTCTGACACCCAGCCTTTTTGTGACGGGTCACACAAAGGCGGCGAATTCGAACCCGTAAAGCTCGAAATTACCGAGCCGACCAAGGTTGCGCTGTGCGGTTGTAAGAATACCTCGAATAAACCGTACTGTGACGGCACTCACAACGAACTGGACTAGATCCGCCCCCGTGACCCAGGAGTTGCCGCGCATCGTGTTGACGCCGGGGGAGCCCGCTGGTATCGGCCCAGATCTCGCGGTTTTGCTCGCCCAACAGGAACTGCCATGCCGCTTAGTGGTGATCGCCGATCGCGCACTGTTACAGGCGCGGGCCGCAATGCTGAACCGGGCCCTGCAACTGACTGAGTGGCATGATCAACCGCACCATGCCGGCACCTTGGCGGTGCTGCCGCAGCCCCTATCCACTCCCGCGCAAGCCGGCGTGGTCGATGCCGCCAATGCCAGTTATGTGCTTGCCAGCCTCGACCGCGCGGTGGACGGCTGCGTTGCCCGGCATTTCGACGCGTTGGTCACCGGTCCAGTACACAAGGGGGTGATCAATGATGCCGGCTTTCAATTTTCTGGACATACCGAATACCTGGCGCAGCGAACCGGCGCCAATTGCCCGGTCATGCTGCTCGCCACCAGCGTGTTGCGCGTTGCTTTGGTCACCACTCACCTTCCCCTGTCCGAAGTGAGTCACCGGTTGACCCCGCAGCGGCTGGAGCAGGTCGCCACAGTGTTGGCAAGCGAGCTGGAGAGCAAACTGGGGATACCGCAGCCTCGAATTGCCGTGTGTGGTTTGAATCCCCATGCCGGGGAAGGCGGGCACTTGGGACGCGAGGAGATCGACGTGATCGAACCGGTGGTGGCAAAGCTGAAGCAATCGGGGCTAACAATCACCGGACCGCTGCCGGCGGACACCGTGTTCACCCCCGGTCAGCTCGAAAACTTTGATGTGGTGCTGACGATGTACCACGACCAAGGTTTACCGGTTTTGAAATACGCCGGTTTCGGCGAAGCCGTGAACATCACCTTGGGGCTGCCGATCATTCGCACTTCCGTAGATCATGGCACAGCTTTGCAGCTTGCCGGTACCGGTAACGTTGATATTCGCAGCTTGGAGGCCGCGGTAGACAGAGCAATTGACATCGTCAGACGGCAGCACGCGGAGCACCAGCCAGGGACACGGATGCACACGCCTACATGAGTCATCCAGCACCGCAAAAATCTCTGGGTCAGCACTTTCTGCATCAACGATCGGTCATCGATCGCATTATCAACGCTTTCGATCCGAAGCCGCATGAGACCGTTGTCGAGATCGGACCCGGCACGGGTGCGCTGACGTTTCTGCTGGCGTCTCGAGTGTCGCAATTGCACGCCATTGAACTGGATCGACGTCTGGTGCCGTTGTTACGGGATCAAGCTGCACGGCACCCGCAACTGGTCATCCATGAGGCCGACGCGTTGCGCTTCGATTTTTGCGAGTTGGCGGCAGGACCCGGTAAACGAATACGCGTGATCGGCAACTTGCCCTATAACATCTCAACACCGCTGATTTTTTGGTTGTTGTCCCATAGCCGCTGCATGCAGGACTTGTGTGTGATGTTGCAGAAAGAGGTGGCACAGCGGGTGAGGGCGTCACCAGGGACCAAAGATTATGGTCGCCTGAGCGTCATGGTCCAACAACAATGTGAGGCGCAATGCCTGATGACGGTGGCGCCGGGGGCATTTTCCCCGCCGCCCAAAGTGGAATCTGAGGTTCTGATGTTGCGGCCTTATCGTCACCCCCCACATCCGGTGTCCGATCACAGTGAGTTTTCCAAAATCGTACGCACCGCGTTTCAACAGCGGCGCAAGACACTCAAGAATGCCCTGCGTCAGTTGCTGAGTGAGGAACAGATACGTGCCGCGGGTATCGACCCGGGTCTGCGCCCCGAGCAACTGACCGTGGCTGACTACACGCGGCTCACCACCACCGCTGATTGACGCCGCGGCACCGCTAGCCGTGCGTATTCGACCAAGAATCCCGCCAACTGGCGCAGGGACTTGTGCTGTGCGGGAACCAGCCCCCTGCTGTGCGCGGACCGGCGCCGCGCAGGAACGAAAACCATAGCGGCAACGGCGCAGATAAAGGAGCCCGTAGTAGATGCTTTTCCTCAACCCATATTAGTGAAACGGCTTGAATCGAGAGACGATTTCCGGGACCGTCGTCAGCCGGGACGCTGGCGTCGAGCGTGCACGGATGTATTCACAGCGGGGCGCGGAAATCTTCTCTCGGTGCAATTGGCGCGGAATCTTCCAGTGCTACACCGACTACACTTTCGTTGTTGTGGGGCGGCCACCGTTCCATGTACGGGCTACTCGCAACCCAAGTATAATGCGCGCCCGGGGGCCATTGGCGTAAATATATAAGGCGATAATAATGCGTTGGTTCTGGAGAGCGACGATCTTAGCCCTGAGTTTGGCGTATCGGATTGCCGATGCAGGTTACTTCGACTGTAGCGTCATTTACGATGAGTACGAAGATTTGATGGGTAATCAGTTTCTGCTAGAACCGGATCGCTATGTCGCGACCCTGCCGCAACAGATAAGCCGCAGCGACCATGAGAGACTGCAAAAAGGGATTTTTCAGTTACACGCCGACCGCGCAGACCGGGGAATTGCGGTATTTCGCACCAATGGCAATCTGCACGGCAAATTCTTGTTTAAGTGGACGGACCCGTTGCCCGATCAACCGCCGCATCTGCTAATCGATTATGGCGTGGTGTACGGACGGGTGGCGGACGGCGACGCGCCGTTGTTTTTCGTGCCGCTGCGCCTCAAACCCGGCGCGGGCGTGGACCTGGACGTCGGGCGCGCCATGGCCCTTGATGACGGTGGACCTGCGGTCGGCGATAGTGTGCAGCCGCAACTGGACATCATATATCGCACCGACGAACAGACCGGTGAGCCTATTTTGCAGGCAGTCAACAACGCATCGGTGCACTTTCCCATCGAGTCTTTATGCCATCGCCCACAGCGCGCCGTCGAGGACGTGCCGACACGCTAACCGGAAATTTCTTTCATCGTGGTCTCGATCCAGGCCTCGGCATGAGCGGTAATCTGCCGCGCGCGTTTTCCGGTTGTCGCAATAGGCGGGCCAACAACCACCCGGATCACGCCGGGATGTTTTAGAAATCCGCGTCGCGGCCAATACTCACCCGCGTTGTGTGCCACCGGCACCACCGGTACACCCGCCTTTATCGCCAGCATCGCACCACCGGGGTTATAGCGGCCCTTGTCTCCGGCGCGCACTCGGGTGCCTTCCGGGAATACAATCACATAGCGGCCATCGCGGATCCGGCCGACACCCTGTGTGGCCACCTTCTCCAACGCCTTGACCCCAACACCACGGTCGATGGCAATCGGCTGGCTGGCTGCCAATGCCCAACCAAAGAATGGGATCCACAGCAACTCCCGCTTGAGCACCCACGCCTGTGGCGGAAAGATGACCTGGAAGGCGATGGTCTCCCATGCCGATTGATGCTTCGACAAGATCACACAGGGATCCATGGGCAGCCGTTCCAAGCCCGCAACGCTGTGAGTGATGCCGCAGGTGATCTTTAGCCACCAGGTTATGAAGTGTGCCCAGCCACTGATCAGCCGCGAACGAGTGACCGGTGGGAGTGGGAACGCCGCTATGGCCACCAGACTGTATGGCAACGCAGTAATGATCTGCCCCAACAGGAACAACAAGGAACGCAGGAACTGCATGAGTTTTTCAGGCGTTCCTGGATGCCGTGCGTTGCAACAACATGTTCACACGCTCGTCTAGTTCGCCGTTGAGTAAGGAATCTACAAATGTCGACAGGTCTTCGTACACCGCGGTGTTAGCCAGATCGCTATCACGCAAACAATCTAAAGTAAGATCACCCTTTCCGGTGCGGACCAATACCGGTAATGCATTGACGGCTCGGGCGGCCTGCAAATCCCGCAGTGAATCCCCCACCGCCGGGACTGCGGTCAGATTCACCTTGAGCCGCTCCGCCAAATCCAAAAACATTCCCGGTTTGGGTTTGCGGCATACACACTCATCGTCTGGGCCGTGGGGGCAGAAAAAGATCGCATCCAGGTAGCCGCCCTTCTGGCGTACCCTTTCTAGCATATGAACATGGATGGTGTTCAACTTATCGACGCTGAATAATCCTCTCGCGACACCCGACTGATTGGTCGCCACCACCACCTTATAGTCCGCCCGGCACAAGCGGGCGATGGCCTCCAAGCTGCCCGGAATCGGCACCCATTCATCCGCAGACTTGATATATTGGTCCGAGTCCCGATTAATCACGCCGTCACGGTCGAGAATTATCAAGCGCATGGGGGACGCACGCTACTCAAACTCGGACACGCGGATGCGCCCGTCGACGAAGCGACCTCCGCGGCGATCGAGCTGTTTCATCTTGTTCCAGAACGCCTGCTCGAGATCGAAGTCGGCGGCAATGGCGGTACCCAGGACCAGGATCATGAGATCCGCACATTCCTCGGCCAAGCGCACCTGGCCCTTTCCCTTGGTGACACACGCTGAAATCTCCCCCATCTCTTCGGCCATCAATGCAACCCGGTACACCAAATCTTCACCGCCGGTTTGTTTGAAACGATGTTTTTCGTGAAATGCCTGGACTGCAGCGAGCATGGCTTGGTAGGAATCCGTGTTCATCTTAGTTTTTGACGTCACAAGTCGAGGTTTGATTCCGCATTGCACAGGATTGTACTCGTCAACCGGCATCCACCTGTAATTTTGATATATCCGCGGTCTGCAGAAATAGCTCGTGTATCTGTCGCAGCAGGGCCAGACGGTTCTGCCGCAACGACGGGTCCTCCGTCATCACCAAAACTTCATCAAAGAAGTGGTCCACCGGATCTTTCAACGACACCAGCTTTTTCAACCCCCGATCGTATTCACCGTCACGAAAATAGCCGCTTACCTCCTTAGTCAACCGTTCCAATGCTTGGAAAAGTTGTTTTTCCGCGGTTTCGGTCAGCGCGGTCTGATCCACTTGCCGAGGTATGACTTCGCTACTCTTACGTAGGATATTGCGAATACGCTTGTTGGCAGCAGCTAGGTTCTCCGCCTGGGGCAACTTACGAAACTTGGCCACCGCACGCAGTCGCCGATCGAAATCAAGCGGGCTGACTGGCCGCGTAGTGATCACCGCGTTCAGTTCATCTAGTTGAAAACCAGCGGCGCCATAAAGGGCGCGCGTGCGCTCCAAAACGAATTCGAACACGCGCTCGACTACTTTATCCGAAACTGCGATCGATTGCGGCTGGGCACGATAGATGCACGCGGATTCTTCAACCAAACTCAAAAGATCGAGATCCAATTGTTTTTCGATTAATATCCTCAGAATCCCAAGCGCCGCGCGCCGCAAACCGAAGGGGTCTCTGTCCCCGGTCGGCTCTTCACCGGCCGCAAAGATACCCACCAGCGAATCCAGCTTGTCCGCGGTCGCTACCACCTGGCCGACGCCCCCGCTGGGGAGCAAGTCTCCGGCAAAACGGGGCCGGTAGTGCTCCTCGATCGCCGTTGCCACCGACTTAGGCTCACCATCATGGCCCGCGTAATATTTCCCCATCGTCCCCTGCAATTCGGGGAACTCCCCGACCATGTCGGTGACCAGGTCTGTCTTGGCCAGTAACGCTGCACGCTCACAGTGATCTGCGTTCAAGCCCAGCAGCGTTGCGATTGATGCCGACAGGGCGCGCACACGGTTGATTTTATCAAACAAGGATCCGAGCTTGTTGTGGAACAACACGTCCTTTAGGGCGTTTACACGGGATGCCAACGGCGTATTGCGGTCTGTTTCCCAAAAGAATCGCGCGTCGGACAAGCGAGCACGCAGCACCCGCTCGTTCCCCTCACGCACCCGCTTGGGGGTCTTACTCTTGATGTTGCTGACGGTGATAAAGTACGGCATCAAGCGGCCACGGTGGCTCTTTATTGGAAAATATTTCTGATGATCCCGCATGGATGACACCAAAACCTCTTGTGGCACCTTGAGAAATATTTTGTCGAACTCCCCGAGGATCGGTATTGGCCATTCCACCAGACCGGTCACCTCATCCAACAGCGCATCATCGATCATCGGCGTCCCATCCACCCGCTTCGCCAACGTTTGTACTTTCTGCTGGATTATTCGCCGCCGGTTATTGAAATCTGGGATGACGAACCCGCTGTCTACCAATGTTTTCTCGTATTGATCGGCGCTCGATAACCGCAATCGGTGCAGACAATGAAAACGATGGCCGCGTGTATACGCGCCGCTATCCACCGACAACAGATTGGCGTTGATCACCGATCTTCCATGCATAATGACCAGCCAGTGGACCGGCCTCACGAACTCGGCACTTCCATCGCCCCAACGCATCCGTTTGGGAATCGGCAGCTGCTTGATCGCTTGTTCCACACATTGTGGGACCAGCTTGCTCGCGGTACGGCCCCGCTGGACACTGCGGTGCACCAGCCATTTACCCTTCCCGTCCTCAGCGCGATGCAATTGGTCGACCTCAACGCCACACGAGCGCGCAAAACCCAGCGCTGCCTTTGTTGGGTGACCATCGTCATCAAACGCGGCCGCGATCGACGGACCGCGACGCTCGATACGCTGGTCGGGCTGCTTGCTGCGCACCGCCGGGATCCACACTGCCAGACGCCGCGGGGAGGCAAACCAGCGCTGCGGAGTAGTGGTGTCGTGGAGCAGATTGGCCGCCACCAGACCTTGCCGGCAACCGTCAGCGAAGGTGCGGCCCAGTTGCGATAACGCCTTGGGTGGCAATTCCTCGGTGCCGATTTCTACCAACAGGTTGGCGGGTGTCTTGCCGGGGGTACGCGTCGTCATGACATTTTGGCCGACGTGCGGCCGCGAGGAAACCCCAGTTTTTCGCGGCTATCGAGGTAGGCCTCGGCGATCGCGCGCGCCAGTACACGCACGCGGCCGATGTAACGTGTGCGCTCGGTCACGCCAATGGCATGGCGGGCGTCAAGCAGATTGAACACATGGGAGGCCTTCAACACCATGTCGTAAGCCGGCATGGGCAACCCGCGCACCATGAGGTCGTTACTCTGCTTCTCAAAAGAGTCGAATTGATTGAATAAATCCGTGACGTTGGCATGCTCAAAGTTGAACGCGGACATCTCCACTTCGTTCTGATGATAAAGGTCTCGGTACCGGTACCCCGGGGCCCAGACGAGCTCGAAGACGTTGTCGACCCCCTGTAGGTACATCGCAATGCGCTCCAGGCCATAAGTGATTTCACCGGTGACCGGTCGGCAATCCAGGCCGCCCACCTGTTGGAAGTAGGTGAATTGGGTGACCTCCATGCCGTTCAGCCACACCTCCCAGCCCAGGCCCCAGGCGCCCAACGTCGGTGACTCCCAGTCGTCTTCTACGAAACGGACGTCGTCGCGCAGCGGATCGACGCCCAACCGACGCAGGGAGTCCAGATATAGATCCTGAATATCCAACGGTGAGGGTTTCAGGATCACTTGGTACTGAAAATAATGTTGTAGACGATTGGGATTTTCACCATAACGCCCATCAGTAGGTCGTCGCGACGGCTGCACATAGGCGGCACTGATCGGCTCCGGACCGATCGCACCCAAAAACGTCGCTGGATGAAATGTGCCAGCACCGACTTCCATGTCGTAGGGCTGCATAATTAAGCATCCACGATCGGCCCAGAATTTCTGGAGGGTTAGAATGACTTCTTGGAACGTCACGACTTCCGTCTTAGTTATTGATATATCAATAGGTTCGAGACACAGCAGAAGGCGCGAATTATACCCCAGACATTTACCTGCGCGGCGCGTCCGACCATAGCGCAATATGGTTAGACAACACCCCAGATTTGGTATATGGTGGCTGGCTCGATCGGGCCGGATTGCGCCCAAGTCACCGAGGAGGAGCAGGCTGCTAAGCCTGTTGCAGAAACCGAAAGGGCCCCATTGGGGCCCTTTCGTTTGGGGTCCTGGTCCTTTAGTTTATGTTTGACGCCTTCTATTATGACCACACAACGAAAAGCGGTCGCGCTCATATCCGGCGGTCTGGATTCGATGTTCGCCGCGAAAATCATTCTCGACCCGGGCATCCATGTTGAGGGGGTTAATGTGTTTACTGGATTTTGCGTCGCGGGGCATCATGCCCACGCAATCCGCATGCGCGACCGAAACAGGGCCCTGCGTAATCACGCGCTGTGGGTCGCGGATCAATTGGGTAGGCGACTACAGATTATCCATCTTGACCCAGACCGCCATCCGGGCCCAATGGCATTAATTGACGGCGACACCAGCGGCAATGAGCTGGGGCTTGCAGCGAGCAGCACCGCGCGCTCTGCGCAGGATCGCGCGGCACAACAGGTACGCGTCAAAGTCACACAAAGTGTTGGACACCAACAAGTGGTGTCGGTGACGCCACGGTCCCAGGATCAGCTTCCCAAGGAGGGGCACGTATGACCAGCTTCACCCTCGACGCACGCAATCTGATCTCCCCATTGCCGGTGGTTCGCACCCAGGAGAAGGTCGAGCAACTGGACAGTGGTGACGAGTTGGAAATCTTGTGCACCGATCCGCGAGCACTGCACGACATCCCAGCCTGGTGCCGAATCCATGGTCACCAAGTGGTCGAAACATCAGAGCGCCGCGGCGACATTGTGGTGCGTCTGCGGGTGCACAAACTCGATTGAGCTCCCTTTTGTTGCACTGTGTTAGTGCAATCCGCGCTGCCTTGCACTACCATTGCCCAATTGATTGCCGCTAACGCACGACTTCGGTTCAAAAAACAGCCTATTGCCCCTGCTCTGAAACTGGCACGATT
>CALZGZ010000287.1 GCA_945787105.1 uncultured Gammaproteobacteria bacterium | reverse complement strand
AGTCACAAACTGCCCTCGTTCCACAAGAAACAACGATTATCTCGAAAAAAAAGTTTCATTGTTGGGTGGTTGAAATCGAAAACCTGGATCTCCATTTCAACCGACACTCGTGATGATATACAGCCATACATTGGTTTCATACCGGGTACGATTATTTAACCAACGGTCTATATGGAGGATTAAATGAACGAACTGATGAAATCGAAACAACATATCCCCAGCGTTTGGGACATATTCCGGGATTTCGAATTTCGTGACGATTGGCCGTCTGTGGGACGCGGGCGCGGTTTTGGAAATGGCTCGTTGCTTCCCGCAATCGACGTCAGCGAAACGAATGACGGCTTTGTCGTCTCTGCCGAGTTGCCGGGCGTAGATAAGGAAGACATTCACGTCTCGATCCAGGATGGGGTGTTGACTATTAATGCCGAGAGCAAGTACGAGCAGAAACAAGAACAGGATGGCCGCCTCGTGCGTCAGGAACGCCGCTACGGTAAATACGTCAGGAGCTTGCGCTTAGGCGGTGATGTGAAAGAAAACAAGATTCAAGCCGCTTACCAGGATGGTGTATTGAAATTGAATATTCCCAAGGCGGAAGAGGCGAAACCTCGTCATATCGAGGTAAAAGTCAGCTAGGAATCGTGCGTAAGGGCCGCTGTCAGCGGCCCTTGTTTTACCGGGTTGTCGGGCATACCTCGTCGGTTGCACCGCCACGTGCAATTTCTCAGCCTGCCCTTGGTCGTGCCGGAGCAACGCTCGAAGGCGCTTTGCTGCAAGATGCAACAATAGGGTAGTAAGCGAAGTACAGAACTCGCGCAGAGACGATTCCGCCTCGTCGCATCACCGGTGATGGTATCTTACGATGGTCGCACAACGGAATTGATGCAGGCAAGCTGCAACGCGGTGAATACCCGGAACACCCCGGTGCGTTAACGGATCACAAGAAGAAGCGGTCCAGCGAGGATTCAAACTAAAGGCCGATTGAGCTCTTACCATTGTCGATGAGGCGAATAGGATGACACCACCGGTCGATGCTCCACCGCGATTGCCGCCGGCTTTTGGAACCACCAGATTCGCAGGTCTAGTAGTCCTTCTGAGTGCCGTATGGTGGGCGATCACCGAGGGCGCTTTGAGTGCGTGGTACGTCGGGGTACCGGCTATCGGCGTGGCAGCCTTCGTCCTCGCGCGGACTGGTCCACTCAATTGGCGGCCATTCAGTCCGCTGGCGGCGGTGCGCTTTGCCGTGTTCTTCGTATGGGAGTCGTTGGTGGGCGGTATCGACGTCGCCGCTCGCGTGCTGGGGCCGGAGCTGCGGATCCGGCCGGGTGTGCAGCTTTATCGGTGGAGACTACCGGTCGGCGGGTTGCGGATATTGGCGATGGCGACAGTGTGCCTGCAACCGGGCACGCTCGCGGTTCGAGACAACGACGAAACGGTGGAAATTCACGTTCTCGACCGATCGATGGACCTCGCCGGATCCATGGCGCGCTTGGAGTCGCGCATCGCCGCGATGGCCGGGGTCGATTTGCGTTCCGCGAGGGATGAGCGATGAGCATTTTTCTTGCGCTGATCCTGCTCGTGTTGGCGGCGGTTCTGGTCGGGGGGCTTGTCGGCACGCTGCGCGGCCCGCTGGCGGCCGATCGAATGATCGCAGCCCAGGTCCTCGGGACCGCCGGAGTGGCCTTTCTTCTCATCCTCGGGGAGGCAACCGCGACCCATGCGCTGCGGGATGTGGCGCTCGTGCTCGCCGCGCTGTCGAGCGTGATGACGCTTGCTTTCGTGCGGTTACACGGGAAACCAGAAAAATAATGGCCGACCTGCTTGGCGCCATCCTCATCGTGCTCGGCGCGCTTTTCTTCGTCGCCGGCACCGTTGGACTACTACGCTTCCCAGACGTATACGCTCGGCTGCATGCGCCGACTAAGGCGGACAATGTCGGCCTCGGCCTCATGCTCGCCGGCCTTGTGCTGTGGCACGGATGGTCCCCGGTGAGTGCAAAGCTCGTGCTCATCTGGTTGTTGATTCTCCCGGCTAGCGGACTTGGCGCTCACTTGATTGCGCGCAACGCCCGCCAGCGCGGCGTGCTGACCGGTGGCGAGCCAGCACGCGATGCGAACGCGGAACAATCGTCGTGAATCTTCTGCTCGGCCTCGCGGACCTAGTACTTGGCGCGAGCTTGATCGGGCTCGGTTGGTCGGCGTTGTGCACCCGGGATTTGTTCGCCGGCTGCGTCCGCTTTATTGCGTTCGGACTGGTGATGGCGCTCGTCTGGGCCCGCCTACGTGCGCCGGACATTGCGTTAGCGGAGGCGGCGATCGGCGCCGGGCTGACCGGCGCCCTGCTGCTTGCGGCCCTGCGCGGGATCGGCGTTTCGGGATGGGCCCGGCCCGGCGAAGACCGGGACGCCACCGAGGAACCGCGACCGTGAAACGTCGGCATCACAGCCTCGAGGGTTGGCTTGCGCTGCTCGCGGGGCTGCTCGCTTTGGGGTTGGTCGCGGCGGGCGTGCTCGCCTATCAAGCGGATTCCCCCGGCTTGCAGGATCTGGTGGTTCGGTCGTTGGCGCAAACGCGGGTGGACAACCCGGTGACGGCGGTGCTCCTCGACTTCCGCGGTTACGACACATTGCTCGAGATGGGGGTGTTGCTGCTGGCGTGGCTCACGGCGAGCACCCTGAGCGGGCCGTCGCATGAGCGACTCGTGCGTCCATCTGCCAGGCTGGAGAGTCCGGTGGACGGGTCTGTGGATCGTATGCTGGCGCGCCTGCTGCTCGCGCCGCTGCTGCTCGTCGCCGCCTACCTGCTGTGGCGCGGGACCGACGCGCCGGGGGGTGCGTTGCAGGCGGGTGCGGTGGTAGCGGCGGCGGCCGTTGCCTGGCAGCTCGGCAGCGGTGCCGAATCCTCGGTTACCGTCCGGCGGGGTTACTGGCTCGCACCGGCGGCGTTGGGGGTGTTTCTGCTCGCGGGCGTCGCGGTGGCCGTCGTGACCGGGACATTCCTAAACCATCCGCAGTTTGCTGCGCGGGAGGTCATGATGGCCATTGAAGTCGCAACCGCGGCCTCAGTCGCCTACATACTAGCCGCGTTATTCGCGTGCGTCCTCAACGCCGGCGGCAACGGAAAATGAACCGGCCCAACGAACACCGACGTCGCACATGACCGGGCTCGGCTACGTAGTCGTAGGCTTGGTCCTCGCGGCCATGGGAATCTGGGGCGTGGTCGTACTCGCTCATCCGCTGCGCAAGCTGCTCGCCCTCAACATCCTGGGCAGCGGTGTGTTCTTGGTGCTGGTCGCGGTCGCTGACCGCGGAGCCGGACAGGCCGTTGATCCGGTGCCCCACGCCTTGGTGCTCACCGGGCTCGTGGTGGCGGTGAGTGCAACCGCACTTGGGCTAGTGCTGATGCTCCGGTCCGACGACGACCGGGCCGCCCCTTCACGCGATCAGTCAGATGACAAAGGTGTTGGCTGATGCCGCTCGGCATCGACGACGCGCTACCGTTTGCGGTTGTGTTACCAGCCGTCGCCGCCGTGGCGGCGGTAGTGATGCCGCATTGGGGTCGCGCCGTAGGGCTCGTGGGTGGACTCATGACCGCGGCGGCTGTCGTGGTCATCGCGTTCGGCAACCGCGTTGGGGGGCCAATCCGGTACGCCCTGGGCGGATGGCCGGCGCCGCTTGGGATCGAGCTCGCCGCCGACGGCCTTGCGGTCGTGATGCTCGCCCTGGTCGCGACCGTAATGCTCACCGCCGGTGTGTACGCGCTCAGGTACTTCGACCATGACGGCGGCGCCGAACCAGCCCTGTTCTGGCCGCTTGCGCTGTTGCTGTGGACCGGTCTTAATGCGCTCGCGCTCTCTGCCGACGCCTTCAACGTTTACGTTACCCTCGAGGTAGTCAGCCTCGCCGGCGTCGGGTTGTGCGCGCTTGGCGGCCGGGGCGAGGCGATAGTGGCGGCCTTGCGTTACCTGCTCGCCGGTATGCTGGCATCGCTGCTCTACCTCCTCGGTGTGGCCCTGCTTTATGTGGAGCACGGGACGCTCGATATCGCGACCCTCGCTCAGGTCGCCGTCACCGGCGCCGCCGGCTTCGTCGCTGTCCCCTGCATCTTGGCCGGTCTTGCACTCAAGGCCGCGCTTTTTCCCCTGCACTTCTGGTTGCCGGCCGCGCACGCGAACGCGAACGCGCCGGTGAGCGCATTACTTTCGGCACTGGTGGTCAAGGCGGCGCTGTATCTCGTCCTGCGCTGGTGGCTCGCGGGGCTCGGCATGGGTCTGGGGCCGATTCTCGTTCAGCTGTTGGGGGCGCTCGGAGCGGCGGCGGTGCTGTGGGGCTCGGTGCAAGCGCTCGTTGCTGCCCGGCTCAAGCTCAGCGTCGCATACTCGACCGTCGCCCAGATGGGGTACTTGTTCCTCCTGTTTCCACTCGCAGCCAACCCAACTACCGCGAGCACTGCCTGGGCCGGGATCGTTTATCTCGTCGTTGCACACGGGCTCGCGAAGGCCGCGTTGTTTCTGGCTTCCGGCAGCGTGCTGCGCGCGCATGGACATGACCGCTTAGGAGAGTTGGCGGGTTTGCTGCCGCGCAGCCCGATCACTAAATTCGCCATCGGGCTATCGGGGGTGAGCCTCATCGGACTGCCCTTCAGCGGCGGCTTCGTGGGCAAGTGGCTGCTGCTCAATGCTGCCATTGTCAGCGGTCAATGGTGGTGGGTCGCGTTGATCTTCGCCGGTAGCTTGCTCGCGGCGGCTTACGTGTTCCGAATCGTCGCACTCCTGTTCGCGCAAAGCGAGAGCCCAATCGACGTGGCACCGCAGCACTCCCCTATGTTGATGGAACTCCCGGCCCTGGGACTCGCCCTGGCCGCGGTCGGGCTCGGTTTTGCGTATCCTGCGCTGGAGTCCACGCTCGCGTTGCCTGACATGTTGGGTGACCACGCACGATGACCACCGTTCAATGGTTGCCGCTTGCCGTCATCAGCGCCTCGCTCGTGCCTGGACTGATGAACTTCTTTCTCGGCGAGGAGCGCCACGGTACGCGCGTCGCCCTGAATATTGCTGCGGCTGTGCTAAAGCTGACGCTGGTGGTGGTCATGCTCGCGGGCGTGAGCAGCGGGGAGATCTACGAAGTGCGCGTACGGCTTCTGCCGACTGCAGATCTCGTGCTCCACGCGGATGCGCTGTCACTCTTGTTCGTGACGCTGTCGGCCTCGCTGTGGCTGCTAACCACCCTCTATGCCGTCGCTTACCTCGACGGTTCTTCGCACCGCAGCCGCTTCTTTGGTTTCTTCAGCCTGTGCGTGAGCGCCACCGCCGGCATCGCGCTCGCGGGGAATCTTCTCACCCTGTTGCTATTCTACGAAGCCTTGACGCTCGCGACGTATCCCCTGGTGGTCCATCGGGGTACGCAAGAGGCGCTCGCAGCTGGCCGGCTCTACCTCGCCTACACCCTGAGCGGCGGCATGGTGCTGTTGATCGCGGTGGCTTGGTTGCGGTCGCTGGTGGGCCCGCTGGATTTCGTCCCCGGCGGGCTGCTGCGCGAGCACTACGTCGACGCGACCAAGCTCGTGGTTATCTTTGCGCTGCTGGTGATCGGTTTCGGGGTGAAGGCCGCGCTCGTTCCGTTGCACGGGTGGCTGCCGCGAGCGATGGTGGCGCCTGCGCCTGTCAGTGCGTTGCTGCACGCGGTTGCGGTGGTCAAGGCGGGGGTCTTCGGTATCGTGCGCGTGGTGTACGACGTGTACGGGATCGATCTGGCGCAGTCGCTCGGGGTCCTCGGCCCGCTCGCCGTATTCGCGTCTGTGACCATCGTATGGGGCTCGGTACGAGCGCTGCAACAAGATGAGCTGAAGAAGCGACTCGCATTCTCCACAGTGAGCCAGGTTGCCTACATCGCCCTGGGCACCGCGGTGCTCGGCCCCATCGCCACCATCGGTGGACTGGTCCACCTGGTCCATCAGGGCCTTATGAAGATCACCCTGTTCTTCTGCGCAGGAAACCTGGCGGAGACCCTCGGTATCCACCACGTGAGCGAGATGCGCGGCGTGGGCCGGCGCATGCCCCTGACCATGACTGCATTCACGGTCGCGGCGTTTGGGATGATTGGGATACCACCCATCGCAGGGTTTATCAGTAAGTGGTATCTCGGTCTCGGGGCGGTATCGGTGGGTGCGCACTGGGTGCTGGGCGTGTTGATGATCAGCACGGTGCTGAACGCGGCGTATTTTCTCCCAACGGTGTACGCGGCCTGGTTTCAGGAACCCGAAGATCCGTGGCCGCGCGAGTCCGTGTCGACCCGCACTATCGAAACGCGCTGGATGTTGCTACTACCGCCACTCGTCACCGGGGCGGCCGCGCTTGCGGCCGGGCTGCTCGCGGGGGGCTCGCTAAGTCCCCTCGCTTGGGCTCAGTTCATCGTCGCCCAGGAGTACCGACCATGACCCCCGCGGCTCCATGGCAGGCCGTTCTCCTGATCGCGGCACCGACACTGCCGCTCGCGCTCACGTTATTGGCGGCGAGCCGGGGCCGATTGGCGGATCTGGCCTTGCGCATGGCCCCTTGGGCCGCGTTGCCAGCGCTCGCAGCGGTAGCCTGGGCGGACGCGGTCGAGGTCTCCGTAACGTGGCTGATGCTGGGCAGCCACCTCGGTCTCGACGCAACCGGACGCGCCTTCCTCGGCTTCACTGCGTTCCTGTGGCTCACGGCCGGAATTTATGCGCGTAGCTACCTTACTCACGATCCGTCTGCGCGGCGGTTCTTCGTGTTCTTCCTGCTCTCCATGTCCGGTAACCTTGGGTTGATCGTTGCACTGGACGCATTGACGTTCTTTCTTTTTTTCACCCTGATGAGCCTCGCCTCCTACGGGCTGGTCGTGCACGAGCGCACGCCCGAGAACCTGCGGGCGGGCCGTGTATACATCGTCCTCGCGATCCTCGGCGAGGTGCTCGTGTTCGCGGGGATCGTGCTCGTGGTCGCGGCTTCCGGTTATACATTCCCGATCGCGCACCGCGAAGCCAGTTCACTCGCGGTCGGCTTGCTGCTGGTCGGTTTCGGCATCAAGGCCGGTGCCCTGCCGGTGCATGTGTGGCTTCCGCTCGCGCATCCGGCCGCCCCGACTCCGGCCAGCGCGGTCCTAAGTGGCGCCATGATCAAGGCGGGTTTGCTCGGTTGGCTGCGCTTCCTGCCCCTCGGTGTGGTGGAACTGCCGGGTTGGGGCACGACGGCGGTGGCGGTGGGGCTGCTCGGTGCGTTGTACGGGGTCGTGGCCGGACTGTCGCAGCGCGACCCCAAGGTTGTCCTCGCCTATTCGAGTGTCAGTCAGATGGGCTACCTCACAATGGCAGTGGGGCTCGGGCTGCTTGCGCCGGCGCTGTGGCCCGCGGTGCTCGCGACGATCGTCCTCTATGCCACACACCATGCACTCGCCAAGGGAACGCTGTTCCTCGGAGTTGGCGCCGCCGCCGGACCCCGCTGGCTGGTTGTGCCGGCACTTGTCTTGCCTGCGCTCGCCTTGGCCGGAGCCTCTCTGACGAGCGGCGCCAGTGCCAAGGCGGCGCTGAAGGGCGTGTTCTTCGCGGTATCCATGCCGGGCAGCGAATGGCTCGGTGCGTTGTTTACAGTCGCGACCTTCGGCACCGCTTTGCTGATGGGTCGTTTTTTGGTGGTGCTCTCGGTGCGCGCGGACACGCAACACACGATTGGCGGCATGGCTTGGGGCGCTTGGCTAGTTACCGTGCTCGCGGTGGCGACCGCGGCTCTTTGGATCCCCGGCGCGCAGCTGGTAACCGCACCGGAGGCTTTATGGCCCGTACTCGTTGGCGGGATGGTCAGCCTGCTGTTGTGGCGATACGGTCCGCGGCTGGAAGCGTGGCCGCGGGTGGTGCGAGTTCCACCCGGTGATATCCTGGATCCGTTGGCGCGATGGGGTATGCCGGTGCTTCACAAAGCACTCTCCGGGGAGCGGTGGATAGAACGGTTCGAGCGGCGCGGCACAATCGCGGTGGCCGACCAGGGAAGAGTGCTTGCGGTTGCCGCACGACGCACTGAACGCCGCCTGCACGACTGGCGACTGGTCGGAATCGCTTTATTTCTCACCCTCTTGTCGATGGTGGCGGTGCTGCTGTGGGCGTGACGGGAACTGATCCCGGGAGGCTGACTCGTTCACGGGAAGCGGACGTGACGGGGAGCGAATATCCTCTCTGATTTAACCAGCCCGTAGGTCCCCCCAGGATCCCCGGTGCCGACTCTGCACTCGTGCACTGGGGCCGCACGTGACGAGTTGAAACATCAAATCAAACACAGGGTTCGGCCTCCGTGATCCTGGGGAGAAATGCGGGTTAAGCCTGTACTGTTTTTGCCGCATTCGAACAGAACCTGACCCAAGCCCTGTCCCAAACTACGAAGTCGAGCACCAACCGTCGATCGCAAAACGTGCAATCTCTATCTGGCAGTACTGAAACTGCCGGTAGCCACTACATCATGAAAGGTTTTCGCCAGACTCACATCCATAGTCGTCAGCTAAATTATCTATCACAATTCCCAATAGTGACCATGAAATTATTTCGTTTGTGTTTCAGATAGGAATCCGCATAGTACACACCGCCGAAAAACCGAGGACTCGAGTTGAAGACACGACGTCAAGAGACGCTTGGGGCTGCTAGACGCTCTGGCGATCAGCTTCGGCGATGACGAGATCAGCATCCCGGAGCCAACCGGCATGGGGCGGCGAGTGGCACGCTGGTAAGACGAGCGGTGGCTGTAACGCGTCGTATAAGGATGATTACTCGGTGTGACGGTCTCGTGGAGCCTGACAACCACGAATTTGTTTGAACCAACCGTAGTTTGGAGTATAGGAGGTAATGTAATGAGCAAGAAATATCTAGCCTTACTGACGGCCATGGCTTTTACAAGCCTTGCGTTCGCGGACATAGAGTTTGCCGACGTCGATACTGACAAGGATGGATTCGTTTCAGCAGAGGAATTAGAGGCGATCCCAGGTCTCAACAAGACTTGGACCGATTTCGATGAGGACGCAGATGGCCAACTGAATGAGGAAGAGTTCACGAACTACACCGACGTAGCTGAGCCGGCTGACAGAGGCGGTTAATCGGCTTGTGCCGCGGTTCGTGTTGCATGCTGAGGCGGCCGCCGCCAGCGCGGCCGTCGTTGGCATTTACGCAGTCGGCCCACACACAGTCACGGCCGGGGATCTACTCTCTGAACGACGACCGCATCTGATTAAACATAGCCTTAATTGTGCCTGGTTTATAGATCGTCACACCCATAGCGGAATTAATTTGGTCGATTCTATCGAGCCAGATCTCTTCACCCCGATCGCAAAACCCATCCCACCAGTCACGCTTGTCATCCGCCGTTTCGATCGCCGATTTAACAGTCTGCATGATGGCATCCACCTGCGCCGTCATCTGTTCCATCGACATGGATCCATAGGTTCTATCGGCCATTGTTTGGCCATCCTGGTAAGAGGCTGAACTCGAGCAGCCAAATAAGAACATTCCGAGGAGAAGGGTAAAAACACGGGCATTCATGTCTACGCTCCTGACTAGATCTAAACCTACCAACCTTCAGCTTAGAGCACAGATCAGTTCGATTCCATGTCAGACATGATACGGCCGCAAGAACTGATTCCAATCTTTATCGCAATGATCGCGCTAGGCTCGGAACTACTGGAACCGCCTAATGGGGACAGATCTATTTTTGTAAAAATAGATCTGTCCTCCACCACAGTCCCACTGGCTTGCGACGCTAATGCTTGCTGTCATGCAAAGCGCAGCGAGGACTCCAACCGTTTGTTGGTCGTGCCGAGCATAGCGGAGGCATCTGTAACAGGGTGAGATCCTTCGGCTAATGCCTCAGGATGACAAATCATAGCTTGTCATCGTACAGGTTAAGATCCTTTCCTTCGACTACGCTCAGGACAGGGCTCTATTGTTGTCATCCCGACAAGCGCAGCGCGGCTTGTGCTGCGCGGAGTCGCAGGGAGGGATCTCACCCTGTCGCACGTGGCCGCCCCCATCCAGCTCGTTGAGATTCCTCGCGCGGCTCAAAATGACATGAACTGCTGGCACCACTTGTTAGTGGGACATTAGCAATGATCCGTTATCCTATGTTTCTACCAACGTCCTCACAACAATCTATTCCGTTAAAACTCAAACTCCATTTTCTGGAACACCCGCCCGGCATTGCGCTTGGCCAAAAACTCGAAGGTCGGCAAATGCGCATACGCCGATTGATCGACCTCGTAGGCCTCGTTCAGCGAGCCGCCGTTGTCGATGACCTCGGCCACTTTCTTACGCAGCTCAACCAGGTAGTCTCTGGTGTAGCGCGTGACCGTCGCCATGTCGGTTGGGTCCCCATGGCCGGGAATGACGATGTTTGCGCCGAGGGCGGAAAACTTCTCCCAGGTCTCGATCCAGGCGGCGGTATCCGTGTGTTCGAAGATCGGCAGCAGGCGCTGATGAAAGGCCATATCGCCAGAAATCATCAGCCGTTTTTGCGCTAGCCACACCATGATATCGCCCGGGCTGTGAGCGGGCCCGAGGCTTAAGAGTTCAATCCGTTCGCCGCCCAGTTCAATGACCATCTTGTCCTTGAACGTCTTGTCCGGCATCACCACCTCCGTGCCTTCGGCCTTCTCCTTGGCCTGCCGTTTCATGGTGTCCAAAATGGCGAACGCATTCTCTTCGATCTCGCGCGCCGCGTCTTCGTGCGCGATGATCGGCACCCCCTGCTGCTTCCAATATCCCGAACCAAGCATGGCATGGCCCTGGCCGTTCTCCAGCACCACATACTTGACCGGTTGATCGGTGATCTTCTTGATCTCGTCGTGCAGCGCCTTGGCGAGAAGATAATTGTCCCCGGCGTTGACGACCAACACGCCGTCCGCGGTGATCACAAATGACAGGTTGTTGTTATGTCCCGAATTCGCATAGGTGCGCGGCGCCGTCGCGCCAATCGCCGACCACACGCCGTCGATCACTTTTTGCGGTTTGTCGTACAGCATCGAATCCGGCGCTTTATCGCTGTTATACAACGCCTCCCCGGACAACGTTTTGGTGTCTGCGGACGCGGCCGCGGCACTCGATTGTTGTTGCGCAATCAATCGCACCATGGACGGATCGGCCTGCTTGTGAACGTCTACGGTTCGCGGCAGCTGTGCCGCTTCACCGGCCAGCGCCAGCGACACTGGAACTAACGCCGTCAGAATGAGTAACACTTTTTGCATCGTTACCGTTCCTCCTAATGGGCCCTGCCCTCACGGCGGTTAGTTTACATTAAGGCGTCAGATTTATTTTGGTGAAAATTGATCTGTAAATGAATCTGCAACATTGCGCACAGCGAGAACTGACATACGTTGGAGAGTTAGCTGTCTTCATGCCCCTGCTCCCGGGCCGGTACCACCTGCTAACACCAAAGCTATGGCTCCCCGATTGGAATCCCCCAAACACCGAAACCCCGCGACCGCGCGATTCTTTCCATGGCCAGGTATGCAAACGGCGCGCCGGGGGTCGCCACCGCCCAACCACGTTCCAGGAGATAAGCACTCAAGTCCTGTTCCTCTAAGTAACATTGCGCCACCAGACTCCGGTCGGGATTTGTTGCTTTGCGCTTGCAGCGCACGAAACTCGACCCGATTTTGAACTCGAGTGCATGTGCCGCCCGCGACGTACAGCGTACCGGTCGCACATTTGTCCGACAGGTGCGTCCGGTGTCTGGCACGTATATCCCATACAAGTGAACGATTTTGCCTTTTATTTTTAAGGTTCCGTCGTCCTGCACCATGGTATAGCTGACAAGATCGGACGCGGGTACGGCGGGAACAAAAACCACCATGCCCCAACTGAGCCCACACAGCAAAGTCAATTCGCGTAATCGGTTTTTCCTGTTCTTACCCACCGGAGCACAATAACAAGATGCCTGATCTGTGTTGACTATTAGATAGGCATTATAAACCCCTGCTTGCTCATAGATACAATTGAACGAAGCGTTCTGCTGTGTAGATTAAGCGTAGATCAAAGAATATAGGCGCACAGATTTATGTTTTTACATTTAATTGTGTCCCAATATCTGCCAAATGGTTTTGCCGCTGTGCTGGTGATAGACCGACTCGCGGCATTTGCATCCAGCCTGGGAGGTCGGGATGAGTGAAGACAAGGTCTCTCGTCGGCCATAACGAAGAGGGTACGATCACCCGCCTCAACATCCTGCGCACCGAGCTCGGTCCTTCCATTGCCCGCCACAACGGACGCATGGTCAAGACCATGGGGGACGGGTTTCTCATCGAGCATTCGAGCGCCGTCGATGCGGTGCGCAGCGCAGTCGAGCTGCAACGCCAACTAGCGGAGCGCAACAACGATCTGCCGGGGGATACGCGCATGGCGTTTCGCATCGGCGTCAACCTGGGCGACATCATCGTTCAGGGCGACGATATTCTCGGCGATGGCGTCAACATCGCGGCACGCCTCGAGGGAATCGCGGTGCCGGGTGGCGTGTGCATCGCGGACAAGGTCGGCGCGGAAGTGGCGGGCAAGATCGGCGTCGTCTTCCAGGACGGCGGGGAATGCAAGGTCAAGAATATCGCCCAGCCTGTGCGCGCAATGCACTGACACCCCGACGAGAGTGTGACCTTGCCGGTGGGAGAGGCCACGACCGACGCGGCCGCCAAAGCAGCCCAACGCCTGCTCGACGCGTGTCCGGATTTTCGCGTCGGTGATCTACGACACTGGACGTTTCAGGATCCCACCCACTGGCAGCGCTTCACCAACGGCCTGATTGAGGCTGATTTGCCCGCGTGAGCGAAGCTAATGAGAAAGATTTATTCTTTAGACTGGGTAGTTTTAACAACACGATCATTGAATCTCTCCGCGCTTACACGCGGGGAATCATCCCCGCCAAGCCGGGATACACTGGACGCCGGCAAAGCCGCGCCCGGCCACTTCCGTGGCCCGCACGATACCGTGCGGGCATCGCGTCCATCCCCGTGCTGACGCACCGTTTTTTGTTCCGCGATAAATCTGTCCGACTAATCCACGAGCAGCACCGTCGAGCCCATCGTTTTCCCTGACTCGATCGCGGCATGCGCCTTGGCAACCTCGCGCAGTGGGTAGCGGTAATTCACGTGCACCTTGACCGCGCCCGAAGCAAGGACACCGAACAGCTCGGTCGCAGCGGCTACCATATCTTCGCGCTTCGCCATGTAGTGCATCACCGCAGGCCGGGTGATGAATAATGACCCCCTGGCCCCAAGGTCGTTGACGACATCGATCGGATCAGGCTTCCCGGACGCGTGGCCATAGGCCGCACACATACCGAGCGGGCGCAGGCAGTCCAGTGATTTTTGCAATGTGTCTTTGCCGATCGACTCGTAGACTACGTGCACACCGTCACCGCGTGTGATCTCGCGTACACGTTGGGCGAAATCTTCCTGACGATACAAGACCGGATAGTCGCAGCCGTTGGCCTGCGCGAGGGCCGCCTTCTCGGCCGTACTCACGGTGCCAATGACGTGCGCGCCCAGGTGTTTGCACCACTGGCACAGAATGAGTCCCATCCCTCCCGCAGCCGCATGCACCAGAATCCAATCCCCCGGTTTGACCGCATAGGTGCGGCGAACAAGATATTGCGCAGTGATACCTTTCATGAAGCTGGCCGCGGCCACCTCGTCGCCCAAGGAATCGGGGAGCTTCATCAGGTGCTCGGTGGGGTAGACGCGTTCTTCGCTGTAGGCCCCCAGCGGCGGAACCCCGTACACCACCCGGTCTCCGACGGCGAAATTGGACACCTCGGCTCCGAGCTGTTTGATAACCCCAACGGCCTCGAATCCGAGCACGCAGGGTAACGGCGGCACCTTCCAGGGATGGTCGATGCCGCGGCGATGATAGGTGTCGGCGTAGTTCACGCCGATGGCAGTATGGCGCAGAACCACCTCGCCAGAATCGGGGCGTGGAACGACAATAGGTTCCCAGCGAAAAACACTGGGATCGCCCTGCTCGTGAATAAGTGCCGCCATCGGCATGATTTGCTCTCCTTCCATATTCGGAGACGATGCACACCTTCATAGTTTAAGGCCGTGCCCTAATTTCGGTGGAGCTGGCCAATTCCAAAGGCTGCGACTGACGGGGAAAGATCTTATTGCACAAAAATAAATCTGTCCCCATAATTTTTACGGGCTAACTCTTCGCCTCGAGTTGTTGGATTATGTAGTCCGCCGCTTTACTGAAATCGTCCAAAGGATTCTGGCCACAGTATTGGAGGGCTGTATCGATCAAGGCCTGGTCATCAAATCCGCTGCCAAGTTGTCTATTGTGTTCGTAGTTGTACCGGGTCAAATAACCTGACAGCCACGCGTTATAGACATGGCGATACTGGCCGCTTTCGTTCATATTTCGAACGACAGTTGCGCATGTCGTACCTCCCGCGCCGCGAATAAGATAGGTGCTTGCGCAGCCAGTGATTCCCGCGACAACGAGAACAGCCATAGCGGTGAGTAACGTTGTTATCTTCATTGGTTTCCCCATTTCATTGATCCGAACCGACCAAGGATAAAAGTGTATCAGATCGAAACCAACTAACGGTGACCTCATTAGCTATGGGACAGTCTCTTTCGATTCACAGTTGCCATGGGGCATAACTAATGGAGTCAGACCATTAGCTGCCGTTCGGTTAGGGGATTACATAATGGCGTCACAACAACGCCACCAACGGACTCGAGAAAAACAAATCGGCCACCACACGGCCGAAGGCGGCCCTCGCGTGATCTGGACCTCCGCCGGCGCGCACCACGGGCACTATGCCGAGCGCCCAGAACCTGACTCAAGACCGTTCGCCGTCGAAGCCGTTGGAACCCGAAATCCGCATCCCGCCTTGACCGGCGGTGACCTTCCAAACGAACCCATGCGGCGGGGCAAGGATCTGACTGCCGTGCATCGGCGCGTAATTCGGCGATTCCTTAGTGCCAAAGCCGATTTCTCCGCGAAACCGCGAAGCGGCACACCAGGCTTGATCGTGAACAAGAAAAAGCGCCGCGCAGGCTCCGGCAGACCATCCACCATCGACGGATCGAAAATTGATAGCGAGCCATGTGCCTTGCGTGCCATCTCCCGCCAAACTTGGATGGCGTATCTGTTATCCAACCAACGCCAGGCCGCCAGGCCGGCCATGGCGACAGTCAGGCACACAGCAGTGAACGCGAGAATCTTCATCAGCATCGGGGTCGGCAATCCCAGTCACGTCGATCACGATACTAGCAGTGTCACTGCCAGTGAGCACATCACGATGCTGCGGCAGTTCACATTGAATCGCGGTCTGATCGTTTTCGATTTGCTGTTCCTGAATGCGATTGCCTCGGCTAAACTCCGGTCATGTCCGAAAGCACTGTGCGCAGATTGGCGGCCATCGTATCCGCCGATGTGGTTGGGTATTCACGCCTGATGGGTGAGAATGAGGCCGGTACGCTCAGCGCCCTGCGCGCCCACCGCAGCGAATTGATCGATCCACTGATTGCCGAACACGGCGGGCGCATCGTCAAGACGATGGGCGATGGCCTGCTACTGGAGTTTCCCAGCGTCGTCGAGGCCGTTGCATGTACCCTTGCTATGCAGCAGGGCATGGCGGAACGCAATGTTGGTATCGCAGATGATATCGCGATCCGCTTCCGTATCGGCATCCACTTGGGCGATGTGATTGTTGAGGGCGGCGACATCTTCGGCGATGGTGTCAATATCGCGGCTCGGCTGCAGGAAATCGGCAAAGCGGGTGGTGTCGTTATTTCTGGCACCACACACGATAATATCATCGGACGCATTGAAGCTACGTTCATTGACGCTGGCAATCAGGAACTTAAAAACATCGCCCGTCAGGTGCGCGTGTGGCAATGGTCGGACGCGGGCGAGTCGGTGGTGACCGGATCTGACGAAACGCCGTTGGCGCTGCCGGATAAACCGTCCATTGCGGTGCTGCCGTTTGACAATATGTCCGGTGACACCGAACAGGAATACTTCTCCGATGGCATCACCGAAGACATTATTACCAATCTCTCTAGAATACACTGGCTGTTTGTCATTGCCCGGAATTCTTCGTTTGTTTATCGGGGCAAAGCCGTGGATGTTCGCCAAGTCGCGGAGGAACTTGGCGTGCGTTATATACTCGAGGGCAGCGTGCGCAAGGCAGCGAACAAGGTGCGAATCACTGCTCAGTTGGTCGACGCGCAGACCTCCGCACATCTGTGGGCGGAGCGATATGATCGCGATTTGACAGACATATTTGCCGTGCAGGACGAAATAACCGAGGACGTCGCCGGCGCAATAGAACCGGCCATTCTCGCAGCAGAAGGCATACGTGCCCGCAGTCGTTCCGAACAGGACCTGGATGCATGGGACATGGTGATGCAAGCGGTTTCCGCCTTCTGGCGCATGACCAAGGACGACAGCGCGAAAGCCGTTGCGCTGCTCGCGCTGGCGACGGAAAGATATCCGCAATACGGACCGGCACACAGCATGTTGGCTTTCGCGCTGCTGTTTGCGAGTCATATGGGTTGGACTGACTTTGCGTCCGTACGCGAGATGGCCGGGAAGTTGGCGCAAAAGGCATATGGGCTCGACGACCAAGACGCCTGGGCGCATATCGCCCTCGGATATATGCACGCGATGAACCGCAACACCGATGAAGCCATATTGGAGTACACGAAAGCCATAGACCTAAGTCCGAACTTTGCGGCAGCTTATGGATGGCGTGCGTTCGCAAAAGCACATGCGGGGCTTTCCGAACAAGCGATTGACGATGCCAAATTGGCGCTGCGACTGAGCCCCAAAGATCCGCACAATGTAATATTTATTGCGGCGATCGGCCTCGCGCACTATTTGGCTGACCGTTATGCGGAGGCCGAGCGCTGTGCCGTAGAGTGTACGCGGCTACGGCCCGGTTTCATCTCCGCTTACCGGCTGCAATGTGCCGCGCTGGCGCGAGATGACCAAATAACCAAGGCACAGACAGTGCTGGAGAAACTTAGAGAACTGCAACCGGATATTTGCGGGTCTGTGCTTAGACGCACCCTGCCCTATTCGTCACCGGAAATCTTGGAGAAATTCGTCGGTGGCCTCGGTATCGCTGGTCTGCCGGACTAAGGATGATGGAGACATATTTATATTTGACCGTCACTATGTGTTGCAACTGTACCTTGGGCAGTCAGGCGGGATGTTCGTGCCGGTTTAGACCGTGGTTGATATCGACGATGTGCTTACCCTTATTTTGGAAACAGTAATCCGATACAATCGCGCCCTTAATCGAGTCGATTCCCACAGCAAGGAGATCGAGTGGTAGGCAAAACCAGTGCTAAGTTGACAAAAGCAAAAGCGGTGCCGCGCGGCCCTGCCGCGCCGTACTCGTTTTCTATGCTGTACTTCGAGGCTACCCGACGCTGCAATCTGAGTTGTACGATGTGCATGACCGGTAGCAACGACAAACAGCGCGTCCGGAAAAGTAAGTCCAAGGAACTGACCGCCGATGAAATCTACCATCGTGTGCTTGTCCCTGCCAAAACACTCGATACTGTGGCAGTCGTGTGGAGTGGTGGCGAGTTCCTCGTGCGGCGCGATGCATTTGAACTACTCCGCATGGCGACCAAGCTGGGGATGCGCTCTAACATTTGCAGTAACTGCAAAAAGCTTGACCGGAAGGTTCTCGAGAGAATCCGGGATGCGGCCGACGGAAGAGCCACGATCGCGGTTGGCATCAACGCACTTGATGACAGCAATCGAGAAACCCGCGACGCCGAGGTCGACCAGACGCTCGAGGTGCTGGAGTTATGCAAGGAACTGGGACTGAGCCGGCACGTCATCATTACCCTGGGAAAGTTCAATACTGACTCGTTTGACAAGACGGTGCAGTACTTGGTCGACAACGACATTTCCTACAATCGATCGCCATTCGTGCCACGCGGTTCCGGTCACGGATGTTGGGAGGCGGGCCGTTTCACGCGGGAGGATCTGCAAGACCACTTCCATCCCGTTTTGAGAAAGCACGTCAATGGTTACGTCAGTTACACCCCTTATTTTCTAGCGCCGGAAGTGCACGCAAGCATCTCGGGCGGCGCACACAGTAACACCGTGCCGCGCAATCCATCGATCGGTTGCTGGTGCGGGCATTGGCTGACGGTCAACGCCGAGGGGGATGTTTCTGTGTGCCCAGTGCTGGTTGATACGCTTTCAGCAGGCAACGTGCGGGACGCGCCCCTGGATCAGCTAGTTAACGACAGTGAGCTGTTCGCCACCATAACCGATCGCAGCAAACTGAAGGGTAAATGTGGGCGCTGCCGGTACCAATTCACCTGCGGCGGTTGCCGCGCCATGGCCCTTTATCACAACGGGGACTACATGGGCGAAGACCCTACCTGTTTTTTTGAGCCGATAGACAAAACCACGGTATCGGAGTTCGAACAAGAAACCAACCGGCGGTTCAAACAATACACTTTGATTGCCGCTTGTTCGGGCCTGTATCGACGCCCCGACCCCAACCGATAGAGATACACCGATAATGGGGACAGATTTATTTTTGTGAAAGTAAATATGTCACCTCATTTCACGTCGACATCGCGTTTCATAAACGGAAGTAATACATAACCTTCTAGTCCATCACCATCTGATTCAAGAGGCGAATAACCCATGCAGTGGCGCGAATTCCAAGATGGTGAAATGATCGTAGGCGAAGGCGCGGCCAGTGAATTCGTATATCGTATACTCACTGGTGAAGTCGAGATCTTTACCGAGCGCACCGGCAAGCGAATAGTCTTGGGAACTGTCAGGCCCGTCGAGTTCCTTGGCGAAATGAGCATCATCGAACGCCGTCCGCCCAATGCATCGGCCCGCGCAAAAGGTCCGGTTACCGCTGAGCAGCTTGAACGCTGGGAGTTTGTGCAGCTCATTAGTGAACAACCGACGGCGGCGCACCGATTGATCGAGCGGTTGAGCGAACGGCTACGCCTAGCTAACGACCGTGTGGTGCAGCTGACCGCAGCAGTTGGGGACGAACAACAATCAACAGCGGATTCCGTATCCGATAGAGGCGATTACCTGTGAGTAGCGTGTGTGGTGCAAATTAGCGACGGGTTGATGTGGGACCATTGCGTCTGTTGCTTCACACCGAGAAACACCACGCTCCGGCAAGCCCTCTCAGACGAGTGGCTTCGCGTATTGTTGGGCAAATGTTGACGCCTCTGGCAAACCAAATCCGTCCGCTTAAGTCCTATTCAAGCCCCGCTTTACGCAGGCCCTCGGCGATTATGCGACGATCTTTGTCATCGCGAAACGCCGTTCCAAACGCGTCGACCTCGAAAAAGGGATCGAGCCGACGCACTTTGTTGGCGGCACGTTCAGCATCTGCGGCGTGGCCGGCTTGCGCGTGGGCGGCGGCCAGTATTACGTGGTGGGCCGTGAGATTTGGCGTGCGTTCCAGACTTTGTTGCAACGTTGCAATGGCACCGTCGTAGCGCCCTGCCAGGTAATACGCGAGCCCCAGATGTATGAACACATCCGGGCGCGGGTTGGGATCGAAGCGAAGCGCAGTCTCCAACGACTCAGTCGCAGCCTGCGACTGGCCGGAATAAAGCCGCGCCGCACCCATCGCATCATAACTGTCGGCATCATTCGGATTCAGTTCCAGTGCCCGCGTCAGATGTTTTATCGCGAGATCGTATTGCATCCATTTGATATACACCACCCCCAGCAAACGGTGCGCACCGTAGTCGGATGCCTCAAGGCTCAAGGCCTTTTGGGCAAGATCGTGCGCCTGTTCCAACGCCTGGCTAGGAGACTGCGACCAGCCAAACGTTACGGTATTGAAGTAGCACCAAGCGAGGTCGACATAGGCGGAACCATAGCGCGTATCGAGATCGACCGCTTTCCTGAATAATTTTTGCGCTTCGGCATTTGCGGCACGGGTATTGCGTGAACGATACTCTCGCCCACGCAACACATAGTCGTAGGCCTCCAGGCTCTTAGTGCCTTTGCGCATGATACGCTCGCGTTCCACGGCATCGACTTTTGTCGCCATGGTCGCGACAATCGTTTTTACGATCTCATCCTGGAGCGCAAACAAATCATCGGAGCCCCGGACCAGGCGGTCGGCCCAAAGATGGTGGCCGGTCGCACCATCGATGAGTTGAACGTTGACGCGTATTTTCTCTCCGGCCTTTTGTATGCTGCCCTCCAACACATACCGTACCCGCAACTCGCGGCTTACCTCCTGAACATTCACCGACTTACCCTTGTAGGTAAACACGGTGTTGCTGGCGATGACAAACAAATCGCGAAATTTCGAGAGGTCGGTAATGATGTCGTCGGTAACTCCATCGGCGAAGTACTCGTCCCCCGAGTCACCACTCAAGTTCTTGAACGGCAACACCGCGATGGAGGGCCGTGCGGGCATTTTCGGCGCTTCAATGCCTTGTGAAACGGGTTCGACCCCAACGGGCGGTGAAGGCAGGTAGTAATTCCATATTAGTATCGCGGTCAATGCGACGATCGCAACACCGGCAATGGCCGCCGGGGCCGATCGCCAACGCCTGCGTTGCATTTTGCTTTTTCCGACCCCCGTGCCGGCGGACTTGGGGTCCAGGATGACTCGGTAAGCGGCCACCGGCTCGGCGATGTTTTTGACCGTTTGATCCCCAAGGGATTCGTAGTCAAGCTCCATCTTGCCTTTGACTTGCTCGTATACGGCGCGCGCGATGCATATACCGCCTGGTTCGGCAACGCCCTGCAGCCGCGCCGCTACATTGACGCCGTCGCCATAGATGTCGTCTTGGTCGACGATGACATCACCCAAATTGAGTCCAATGCGCATCTCAAACTTGCGGTCTTCGGGCCGGTTCTCGTTTCGAGACTTGAGATCGCGCTGGATGTCCACTGCACACGCCAGGGCCTCTACGACACTGGAAAAGTCCGCTAACACCGCATCGCCGGCGAGGTTCATCACCTTGCCTCCGTGGTTCTCGATTAAGGCGGTGATAGCGTGAAGCGACTCGCTGAGGACGCGGTGCGTTCCCACTTCGTCTTGCCCCATCAGCCGGCTGTAACCAACTACGTCGGCATGTAGGATCGCAGCAAGTCTTCGCTCAATCTTGTTCTCATTCATTACGCTGCCATTGACGGAAGCTAAAGGACCATCGCTTGTTCGTTTTTATCTGTTGGAATAGGTGTCGCGCGCACCTTATTAGTAATAGGCGGAGCACAGTTTTACTCAGTTAGTTTAGCCCTTTTCTCGCGCCGGTAACACGCCGACTCATTCCCATGGGGCACTTGTTGCGACCAGCCAAATGCCATTTCGCGGTTAGGGTGCAATACGTCGCCGTACAGTAGCTCCTGTGCGGCACGGGCCAAGCTAACCAATGGATGGGGAATCAATTTGCGTGTTTGGGGTCCATATAGGGCGGTAGCCTTTAGTTGTCTGTCAGTCACGAGACTGGTTGATACACATGTCTTATCGGAGGGAGAGATAATGAGATATTGCGATCTGTTAACAACGGTTTCCCGATGGGTTGTATTGGCCCTATGCACAGCTATTGTATTAGTTGCGCCGACGAACGCCGAGGGTGGTGAATCCTTAATAAATAAGGGTGCGGACGACGTTGCAATTGAAGGCTACGACACGGTTGCTTATTTCACCGAGGATCGAGCTGTGAAAGGTAGCAAGGACTATGAGTTTGAGTGGCAGGACGCCCGGTGGCATTTCTCTAACGTTAAACATCGCGACCTGTTTGCGGCCAACCCGGAGCGGTATGCTCCGCAATTCGGGGGTCTTTGTGCCGGCGCCATGACGCGTGGTGTGGTTGTCAAAGCCGATCCCGAGGCTTGGACAATTGTCGACGACAAGCTCTACATGAAAGTCAACAAGTCATTTCGTGATGAATGGCGTCAGGACCCGGCCGGCAACATCAAACAGGCGAATGAGGCGTGGGTGGAAAAGACCGAAAAAAAGTAAGGTGCTCCAGCCATTCATAGCTGTCGACGTGGCAGGTGTCTGACCCGCCGCTCCCTGACTGCGAACCTTAGATGTGATTCCGAGCATCTATCGTCATTCCGAACGCAGTGAGGAATCTCACCGTCTTGGATGCTGGTGACAACCTTAACAGGTTGAGATCCCTCCGCGCTGCGCTTGTCGGGATGACGCCTGTAGGAGCGGCATGTTGCCGCGACGATAGTGACACTTATCCCCGCACAACAGAGGAGAACATCACTCCAGTATCTCTTGATGTGACGGATATCGCTAGCTGTTGGAAACTAGAAAATCTCCACCGATTTCGTTTGTTGGAGCCTTTTTTTGAATTTGACTCAATCTTCACTCCTGGTTGACACACCATTCACACGAAATGCGGACAATGCGGGGTCTAACTTTCAACACTCAACTTGGAGTCGAGACTATGAAACTACTCAGAACTACTGCTTTAACCTCCCTCGTCGCGGCCGTCGCTTTCGGCGCGGCGTCTGTAGCCGGCGCAGCGAATTATGCCGAGAAGCGTGCGGATAAAATGACCATGGACATCGTTGATACCGCCGTCGCAGCGGGTTCGTTTAACACCCTGGTAACCGCAGTGAAGGCGGCGGGTTTGGTTGACACCCTGAAAAGTGATGGACCGTTCACGGTTTTCGCCCCGACCGACGAGGCCTTCGCCAAGATTCCTGCCGACAAGCTGCAGGCTTTGTTGAACGACAAGGAAGCTTTAACCAAGGTGCTCACCTATCATGTGGTGCCCGGAAAAGTGATGGCGACTGATGTGATCAACATGGATTCCGCGCAAACCGTACAGGGTCAGAGGATCAAGATCAGCACGGTGGACGGTGTCAACGTCGACAACGCGAAAGTCACCATGACCGACATCGAGACTAGCAACGGCGTCATCCACGTTATCGACGCAGTCATTCTTCCCAACTAAATTTCCCCTGCAAGTTAAGGCGTGATGCTCCTTCGGCATCACGCCTTTTTTTCACAAAGATAGCAATGGGGTCCGACCCCCCGTTTTCACGAGGGCGCGACTATCCTCCGATCACTACATTCCAGGGGCGAATGGTCCATTTTGTTACCAGGCCGTTTTGTACGTAGGGATCATCTTCAACAAAACGCTCGATCACGGAGATGTCGTCCACATCAAATATCAGCGCCGCGCTGTAGGGACGCTCGGTGAATGCCCCGGCCATCTTCAATTCACCATTTTGCAAAGCTTGGTTTGCCGCAGCTAGATGCGCTTCTCTAAATGCATCGCGGCGTTCGAGATAATTGTCGACATAGTCATAAAACAGCATGTAGTACATGCACGCCTCCTCTTTTTGTGAGCTCAGCCCGGCTGGCTGAGAAAATAACCCCTAAAACGGTCGTCCAGCCTCTTAAATCGCACTGGCGTAGAGGAAAGATAACCCGGCCGATGCGCGAAAATCCATACGAATAACGCCCGCTGCAGGCCTGCTTATATAGAACTCATAGGCTTTGGCAAATTCGACCAACCCCTTTCCCGGCACTCGCGGATACGACGGTCTTGGCTGCAAAGAAATACCATACTAGTTTTGTCGTAACCGAGTACCGAAACCCGGACCCAAGCGCAAATCGAATTGAGTATTGTGTCCTTGGAACTAGAGGCTGGAAATGTTCAACCAGAAGGACGTACTGTCAACTTAGCCGTACGAAGAAACGGTGTAGACGCCTGCTGGGGACCATGCTTGAAAGTAAAATGGACAAAACATTGACGGCAATCAAAGAGTGCCAGGCTTGGAACTGTTATACATGCAACTGGAATTAGCTTTGCATCAATGATGAAGTAATTCCTGATCAATTTTAAATGAAATATATTTTCAAGAAGGAGGAATTGGTCATGTCGGATATTGAACTTGTTGATGTTACGGTGCATTTTGATCCTACGCTCAGCACGGACAAGCGGGCCAATATCGAGGATGCAATCCGGGCGCTGCAAGGCGTGGTGAGCGTGCATATGCCCACGGACAAGCCGCATCTGGCGGTGGTCGAGTATAACCCGGAGCGTGTTAATTCGCAGACGATCCTGCAAACGGTCATGGATCAGGATGGACACGCCGAATTGATTGGGCTGTAAGGCTGGCCGAAGCCCGAACCAATTGCACCTAAACCGTCATACCATGGGCGTCACAGCAATCAACTATGCATGACATGGGAGCAGCGGCAGTCGCATACAGCCTTTGCCAGATAACGCGATCATGAGTCCGGCATCACAACAGATCGATTACCGCGCCCTGGAACATTGGTTTGACCTTCGGTTCGAACAAAAGCTTGCGCAATCACGGGCGGCAAAACCACGTCGCTGTCGTTCATGGTCACCAAAGGCACTTTGGATTGGGCATACCCTCCCTTTATTATCGCCTCCACTGCGGCAGCCATGGATTGGAAGGTGTCGATGTTTTTCACCTTTTACGGATTAAGTCTGTTGAAGAAGAAACGCGACCTGAAAATCAGCGCGCTTGGTAACCCGGCGATGCCCATGAAGATGCCCTTTGGACCCGATTGGTTCCAGAACATTGAATGGAATATCCCGAATCTGATGATGGCGGGGGTACCGGGGTTTGAGAACGTCGCAACCGGTCTGATGAAACAGACTATCCGTAACAAAGGCGTCGCAACTATCGAACAGTTACGCGAGCTTTGCGCAGAGCCAGGTTTCGAACTGGTTGCATGTCAGATGACGGTTGATTTGTTTGGATGGAAGAAGGAGGACTTTATTCCCGAGATTTCCGAATGGGCCGGCGCCGCCACCTACCTAGGGAAAGTTCGTCAGGCGGATGCCAGTTTATTTCTATGAACTATTACCGGTTAAAACGCGGACATTGCTAACACCCACGTAATAAGCGCGAGCCCGAGAGGGCTCCATTTGCAACGGTTGTTAGATGCCGAAATTCATACGACGATTCGTAATGCTAAATATGGAACAAGATTAAACGCAAATACACATAACTTAAGAAACGCCATGCCCACATAATGTATCGCGTCGAATCTTTCTAGTGACAATGTAAACCATTTCCCATGAAACCTGTGTAGCCAGTCGTGGGCGAATGAAAAGAACAAGAACCATAATATTAGTAGCGCATAATTAATTACAGCACACCAAGCTAGAACACCACGAATTATCTCGACAGTCATTTTTCATTCTCCGTTTAGCATTAAACAGCCAATTATGCAGTCGGCTCCGAAAATGGAGTATGCAGCCAGCGGCAATCTCGTAATACGAAACCATTCTAGCGAGCTATAAGCCTGTCGGGAATGTCGAGATAATGAAACCATGGGTGGCAGATCCTGTTTCGACTTATGCGGCTCATGGGCAGCTTCATTTTTATCCGGTCTTTATCGTTAGCAAAATTTGTCTGTCCCCTGTTCTCACATCAAATTGAGTATCGTGATCCTTGCATTCCCACTTGAACTAAAGGGCAATCGGGGATCACAATGATCGCCGTCGACCAACACCACCTAACCTGAAGCGGGGGGAATCATCATGACCGTCGAAGTCGAAAAAAACGGAACCGTCTGGACTGTGATCCACAACCGGCCGGAGGCGCGCAACGCCATGGACCCAAAGAGCGCCGACGCGCTAACCCAAGCCTTTCTAGATTTCGATGCGGATAGTGAAGCGCGCGTCGCGGTTTTCTATGGCGCGGGCGGGGCGTTTTGCGCGGGCTGGGATCTCAAGTACGTCAGCACGCTCAATGAGGAGCATCCACTTGGCGAACTCGATATTCCGCCGGCAGGGCCGCGTGGCAACGGCGGCGAGATTCCGCGTGGTCCGCTGGGGCCATCGCGGCTCGAACTCGATAAGCCAGTGATCGGTGCCATCGCCGGGCCCGCCGTGGCGGGCGGTATGGAGCTGGCGCTGTGGTGCGATTTCAGGGTGATGCAGGAAGACGCCTATCTGGGGGTGTATTGCCGCCGTTGGGGCGTTCCCTTGATTGATGGCGGCACGGTTCGATTGCCGCGCATCGTGGGCCAAGGCCGGGCACTGGAAATCATTCTCACTGGCCGCAAAGTCCCTGCGGAAGAATGCTTGCGGATTGGTTTGTGCGAACATCTCGTTCCCAACGGTCACGTGCGTGGCAAAGCGGAACAGCTGGCGCAAGACATTGCGCGCTTTCCGCCTACTTGTGTGCGCACCGATCGGCGCTCCGCCATTAAAAGCCAGGGCCTTTCGATCCGCGACGCACTCATCCAAGAGTGGTACAACGGCCGCGAAGCATTGGTGAAAGACGGGGTTGCTGGGGCCACGCGATTCAAGGACGGCCTCGGCAGGCACGGCGATTTCGATAAGATCTAATAGTTCTTTGTACCCGAACTCAGGAGTTGGCAGCTGATCGTCGCAACAACGACCACTGTAGCCATTGCAGCGCACATATTTCAACGTCCGCTTTCCCAATCTACCTGCAAAATCGTGCCACCGCACTGATTGTAGTTTTCGATATCGAACTTGCCTAAATGAATATGAGCAAGTAGCGGGAGTATGAGCGTTGAGCGCGCGTTTGAGACGTTGCGCCGTCATGCCATTTGGAAGTTAAACCGGGGACAGTATACTTTATCTAAGCCATTTGTTAGACAAAGATCGATAACAAGTTATTTAAAAAGTAAACTGTCCCGGGTTTAAAACACCAAAATCCAAAACAATGCGCTGCATGATCAAAGTACATTAGATGGAGCCAAATAGCACCTGGGGCAATCAGGATATCTGCTGCGGCACCCGGTGTCTGTGGGAGATGTCGCGCTCCCGGGTGGTTGCCGTCTTGGATGCCAACGCGAAACAAGCGGAGACAAGCGGCTGGGTCGATGTCGGCGATTGAGGTGACTGAACGTCAATTATGCTCGTGGATCTGCATGGCGTTTAGCGGCTTAGTCACAACGCTAACGAACGTTTAACATTTGTTCGAGTCGATAAGGCGGCTACTGACGTGCATCATCTATTTCTTAGAAGAAGACTAGGCGCGTCAGCTGTAGTCATCGCAATCCTTGTGCTGATGACGATCAACAGCTCCTCGATTTCTTGGGAACATGTATACCAGTCTCTGCGCCAAATTGGAGGATTGAGTCTGGCGCTTGCATTGTGTATGGCCGTTGCACAATATTTCTGCCTGGCACTGCGTTTTTTCTCGCTTCTGCCCAAAGCCTATGTCTCGCCGCTGAACATCTGCCGGATCTATTCGGTTGGTCAATTTCTTAACCACGTGGTCCTCGCTCGCGCAGGAGATCTCTATAAGATACTCGCCGTAAAAAAGGCCGCGAACAACCGGGAATTCAGTACTGCGTATGTCGTGTCAGCCTTGATCATAGAGAGGTTTTTGGCTTCTTTGACTCTGCTCATGCTTGTCTTTCTGTTGATGGACTGGTTGACCATAAAAGTTACCGACATACCGGTTCTTGATACCGCCTATCAACTTATGAGCGGGATCGTTGTTGTGTTGCTGGCAACCGCGGTTTTGTATTTGCTACAGAAAAGATCGACTCGACTTCGTCGGTGGCTGCGGGAACTGGTGAAGAGTTTTACGACCATCATGAACCTGCAAAGGTTATCGGTGAGCATCGGGTTGAGTTTTTTGGTATGGACCTTCGAGGTCCTGTCCTTGAAATTTTTGGCAGCGCCTTTGCAGATCGATTTTGAGCTTGGCCAGGGGATGCTGATTCTGCTGATACTCAATATTGGTATCGCAGTCCCAATGACACTGGCCAATGTCGGTATTTACGAGGCGGCATTGGTGTTTGGTCTGGGTTTGTGGGGGGTTGAACCCAATAAAGCTATCGCCGTCGCACTGTGCCATCACATCATACAGATAGTGGCGCTAGGGGTCTGGGTAGCGGCATTTAACGTTCTGGCGAGGTATCAAGGCGAGCGTGAAACGGTTGGGTGAATCGAGTCCGCTAAAGTGGTTCCTTAGGGCCTCGTGAAAGCGAAACCTGCGCTGACGACGACCTTCACCGTGCCGTCCCGGGCTGCTGGCACGTATGTTTCGATCCTGGACGCCCGTTCACCAATCGGCAGACAGGCAAATGGCGATTTCCATCTGCAACGCATGTCTGCCGTTGTCCGAGGGTGCGAAAAAACGATCGAACTGAGTTCGTTGGGCCAACGCTTTCGGCGATGGTAACAATGTCGGAAATGTTGCACGAGTAATCAGCTCGTTAGCGCCCAACAGCCCGTTAGGTTCGCGTATCCAACTGAAAAGGTAAATTGCAAACCTTGATAATATTACAAAAAAACGTGAGCCGGTGTGACAGCGGCTCACCCACATATCACGCAATCGCGGCGCCAAAAGGGCCAACGTACGCGGATGCCTGGGGGTTCGAAAACGACAACTGACAAAGTGCCGGTAATGCCGGATGGGCAACATCGTTTTTGCCCGCATTTTGGGCTAATAAGATGTTAGGCACTCCACAATTAAGGGCCAGCGATGTTTGTCGGAACACGTATACCACATTTGCGGCGACAAAGAGCCCTGCTGACGCTGCCGCAACAAGCCCTTTACAAAGCACTAATCCGTGCGGTGGGACCCGAAACGCTGATTATATTGACACGCGTTAATCTTGGTAATGTCGTGGAACGCCCGGAGGACGACGCGACCTATCGAGAACACTGGCATGATATCTGCCGTCGATGGGTCGACTTTGTACTATGCAGTCCATCTGACTTCACTCCGTTACTGGCAATCAAACTAGAGACGCGGTCCGAGAGAAGACAACGGTTGGAAACGAGGCGTACAAGTCCAAGCGATCTTGATACGATTGAAGACACCCTAATCAGTGCCCGAATCCCATTGCTCAGACTAATGGCGGTTGACGATTACGACTACGCACAAGTGATGAATGAAGTTAAAAGAGTCCTGTTGGGAGTGTTAGCGAGGGAGAAGCAAAGGAACAGCACACGGCCGAGTGACACTGAGGAAATATATATCAAGCACCTTGATGGGGAGAGAACGCAGTCGCGTAGCGAGACTCACACCCCTACCACGTTTACACGTTCCGGCCGTTAATTTAGAAATATAGAGTCGCGAAAGCAAAGATCACCATAGATCCGGCCTGCAGCCCGCGTCCTCGTTGTACGAGTTTTGGGATAGCTTGCTTCTTATACCGCTAACTTTATTCCACTTTACGGCAATCTTTCTGGAATTTTGGCACGAAGATCACCGTTTCTCCCGGAACCACAAACTCGTCTTCCCACTTAACCGTGTCCCTATCGAAGTCCACGCATGCGCCACGAGGGTCCGTGTCGATGCCACCCAAATCGCAAATCTGAGTGTTGTTTGGCTCACATTCGCTGAGCGCGAGTGTTTTGGTGGAAAACGGAAACCGCCACACGCGAACGTTCAACTCAACGCACGCGGGGGTCCACACACCCACCGGCTGTTCCGGGTCTGTCTGCAGTATGGCGTTCTGTTTGCCGGCAGGATCCGTACAGAGCGTCGCGTTGCGCACGCTCAGAAAGGTGCGCCGACCGTCTTTTACCAGTCTTCCTGAGCCCCGTACCTCTCCGTCAACTCGCGAAACAGCGATTTTGATCGACAGTTCATCGTTGCTACTCTCGGCGTAAGAAAAGAAATCCGGCCGTTCATTCTCCATATCCAAGTTATCGGTGGTGCTCTGCTGTTGCGTCATCGCACACGCCGAGGCCAAACCAAATACCACTGTGATAAATAAAGATGATCGAAAGAGCGCTATCAATGTTTCCATCTTGAGGGCAACCGTTGTGAAGGGTAGTGTCAATAATAATTCATGTGTTTGGTTATAGATTCAGCAATTCCTTCTCCGATTTCGTAACAGTCGGCATTTCTAAAAGTTTTAAAACAATTTGATCGGATATTGTGTGCTGGCCAGTTTTTTCTCCACAGCCGCCTTAACATAATAAAAATCGTAAATACACTAATGAAATTTCGCCATAATCAACCTTTTATGGTCATCCTCAAGAGGTGGGTTGGCGGGCTAACAGGTGCTTATGCAGTCGGCTTCAATACTGGGTCATGCGGCCAGTAGTCGTATCATTATAGAAAGCCAATCTAGCCGGGCGGCGAACCTCCTGGAGAGATACCCGCTCATATGGGAGCTGCTTACAACTGCTAATGATACTACCGGCTGGTGCGAAGTTCTAACAGCGCAACGGCATTCCGCGGCACACCCTCCTGCCGGATGGGGCCACGGATTTAGTCGTCGTTCGCTTGAGTATTACTCGCCGATGGGGCGTCGCTCGAGGAGTCCTCGGTGGCATCAGCCGCCGCCGCGTCCTCGGTTTCCACTTTCGTGGCAAGCTTGGCCTGGCGTTTCGCTTCGCGCTTCGCGGCCTTGGCCTTGGCGCGCTGATTGCGTTCGAATGAGTAATTGGGTTTACGTGCCATATTGTCTCTACTCGTTGCCTGAAATCATCTAGATTGGCAAGTTATATCCTCATTGTGTTGTCGTCAACCCAGTATCGGTCGCGCATTCATGTTGGCGTCTAGCCTGCCTGCCGATGGGCGGCCGCGTGGGCCTCCCTTTCTACCCGGGTTACCATTTCGATTCTTGGGGCCCGACATAGCCTTTTTGACTTTATGTGCACCGGAACGTGAACCCGGTTTAGGCCCCGATGTCGATTTGTGTGTGGGCCTTCGCCCGTTTCCAGGCGTGTGGACGTTTGGCTCCAGGCCGACAATGACCCCGCGCTCCAATCTCCGCCCGGTGAGGCGTTCGATCTGACTCAATTTTGATCGATCGTCGGGCGCCACCAGCGAGATGGCCGTGCCCGACGCCTGCACACGACCGGTGCGCCCGATTCGGTGGATATAGTCTTCCGCGACCATAGGTAGATCGAAGTTGATGACGTGACTGATGCTGCGAATGTCCAAGCCGCGGGCGGCCACATCGGTGGCGACCAGCACGCGGATCTTGCCGCGGCGCATGCGCTCGACGGTACGTCTGCGCGCCGACTGACTCATGTCTCCATGCAGCGCGGCCGTCGCATGACCCTGGGCATCCAACACCTTGGCCATGCGCTGCGCCCCGCGTTTGGTTGCGATGAAGACCAGTGCCTGGGTCAGTTCGTCTTGCCCCAGGTGGTGGGCGAGTAATTTGCGCTTGTGGCCCGCGTCGTCCGCCTCATAGATGCGCTGGGTAATCATCGCGTGACGGTCACTGTTGGTCGCAAGTTGAACGCGTTCGGGGCTTTTCATCAGAGCTTTGGCGATTTTCAACACACGCCCTTCCAGGGTGGCCGAAAACAAGAGTGTTTGGCGCGCAGCGGGAGCTGCCGCCGCGATGGTCTTGACGGGCTGGATAAAGCCCATATCCAACATGCGGTCTGCCTCGTCCAGAATCAGGACTTCCAACCGCGAGAAATTCACGCGTCCCTGGCTCATGTGATCGAGCAGCCGCCCGGGGGTCGCCACCAATAGGTCTAGCGGTTTCCCCAGCATGCGATTTTGCGGCGGGTAGGACATGCCGCCCACCAAATTGCCGGTTGTGAGTCTGCAAAATCGCCCGAATTGAGCGACCGCGTCGCTGATCTGTAGCGCGAGCTCCCGAGTTGGCGTCAGTACCAGGACGCGAGGGCCCGCGCCTCGTTTGGTCGCCGGTTGCAGCAGCCGTTGCAGGCTGGGCAGCACGAACGCGGCGGTCTTGCCGGTACCCGTTTGCGCAGAAGCCATCAGGTCTTTGCCGGCCAGCGCCAACGGAATGGCCTGGTTTTGAATATCAGTAGGTTGTTGAAAGCCGCTGTCTTTGACGGCCTTGAGAATTCTGGAGTCGAGTCCGAATTGTTCAAATGACATAAATGTGTACACCGTCCACCTGATTACAGGCAGACCGTTAAATAGATAAAAAAACCAACGTGGATGGAGTTACGCCGAAGCTAAATACATCGTCTGGTTCACTCGTTGGCGGCGTCGACTGTTAAGCTTGAGAGCCGCCGTACGTTGCCAACCAGGGAGGGTAATCAAACCGTTCAGGAGGGTTAGAAACGCAAGGTCCCATTCAGGGAGGCGTGCACTATACGGTTTCCATGTCCGAAAAGCTAGCGATGATTACGGTTATTCGTTAGCGTTCCTTACCATGGCGGATAGACGCTTGAGTCTCATCCGATCGTCACCGGGTAACAAACAGATCCGAAAATCCGTCCTGCTGCGCGGTAATGACACGTTTGTTTTGAGCCAACCTGGGTCAGAATCCTTGTATCAGACGCGCCCATCAATCCCCACCGAGTCGCGGGTTCCGGTAAAATTAAAAATGGCGACAGATTAATTCTTGTCCAGTCGTATCTTTAGAATAATAAATCTGTCGCTCATTCTCGCTACTGCATGAAGGCGAATATAAATTGATCAACCCGAGGTCTAAATTAGTATGTCTAACATTCGGACTGAAGCGCCCGGCGGGGCGGGGATGCCGACTACGGGTCTGGGGGCCGACCCAGGCATGGGAGGCGTAGCACCGATTCTGCGCATGCGGCAGCCGTCCGACGACGGTGCAAGCTAATACCCGCCCGTCGTCGCGGCACCGTTCAGACAATGTTCAGGGTTATCCGCTAAAATCAGTGCGCATGAGACGCTGGGTTTTGATAGTGCTGGTGCTGGCTGTGGTCGGGGCGCTCACCTGGGCGGGCATTGGCCGAGTTCAGGATCTAACGAAAAAACCGACCCGCCGCGGCGATGGCGGCGCGGTGCCGGTGGAAGTGGCCACGATCGAACGCGGTCCTATCGAGCATCGCCGGACTTTTACCGGCACCTTGGATCCCAAGGCTGAATTCGTCGTCGCCTCTAAAGTCAGCGGTCGCGTTGAACGTTTGAACGTCGACCTGGCCGACACGGTCACGCGCGGCCAGCGCGTGGCGAAGCTCGACGACGATGAATACGTACAGTCCGTGGCACAGGCGGAGGCGGAATTCGCGGTGTCGAAGGCCAACCTTGCCGAAGCCGAGAGCTTGCTGGACATCGCCGAACGGGAATTGCAGCGCGTGGAAAAGCTGCACACGCGCGGCGTCGCTTCAGAGTCCCAACGCGACACTGCGACAGCGGATCAATTCGCCAAACAAGCCCGTGTGAAAGTCACCAGCGCCGAGGTCATCCGCTCGCAGGCGGCACTCGAGACGGCGCGAATTCGTCTCGACTATACCAATGTCACTGCCGGTTGGCGGGGGGGCAACGATCAGCGGGTGGTGGCGGAACGCTATGTGGATGAAGGCCAAACCGTGGCCGCCAACGCGCCGTTGCTGCGCATCGTCGAAATGAATCCCATCATCGCGGTGTTTTTCGTCACCGAGCGCGACTACACGTTGCTGCGAACCGGACAGGCGGTCAGTTTGCGCACTGACGCCCACCCTGGTGCAGTGTTCGAAGGACGCATCGCGCGCATTGCACCGGTGTTTAATGAAAGCACCCGTCAAGCGCGGGTGGAGGTCGGTATTGATAATCCCGAACTGCAACTGAAGCCGGGTATGTTCGTGCGCGCCACCGTGGTGCTGGACCGGGTAGAAGATGCCACCATTGTGCCGGGGCACGCGCTGGTGCGTCGCGACGGACGCGACGGTGTCTTCGTCATCACGGATGACGGACGGTCGGTATCGTGGCGTATAGTCGAGGTGGGGTTCCACCAGGATGGTCGCGTGCAGGTCACCGGCAATGGCCTGACTACGCAGGTTGTCACGCTCGGCCAGCAGCTCTTGGACGACAAGTCTGCGGTCTCCATCGGCGGACGGGTGGGGAGTAGAACGCCTTGAATCTGGCCCGTGCGAGTGTCCGCCGGCCGGTGTTCACCAGCATGGTGACGCTGATCGTGGTCGTGCTCGGTGCGGTGGCGCTCACCCGGCTGCAAATCGACCTGCTGCCGAGCATCGAGCTGCCTACCGTCACCGTGCGCACCGAATACGAAGGCGCGGATCCCATTGTGATGGAGCGCCTAGTCACGCAGATCGTCGAGGAGATCGTTGCCACTGTGCCGGGGGTGGTTGAGATAACCTCGCAATCCTATGAAGGAAACAGCAGGGTGCGCGTGAGCTTTGCATGGGGGACCGATATCGACAAAGCGGCGCTGGACGTCCAGGCCACCATCGAGGACGAAATCAGCGAGCTGCCCGATGAGATTAACCGACCGCGGGTTACCAAGTTTGATGTCGACAGCTTCCCTGTCGTGCTTCTGGGAATCTCCAGCAAGCTCGACCCGGTCGAGTTGACACAGATTGTCGAGGACCAGATCCGCTACCGTTTCGCCCGAATCGCTGGCGTTGCCCAGGTGGACCCCTGGGGTGGGTTCAACCGCGAAGTTCGTGTCGAGCTAGACCCTGCCAAGATCAACGCCCTGGGGTTGCCGCTGGACGACGTGCTGAGCGCCATCCGCAACGCCAACCTGGACCTTCCAGCCGGCAAGATCGAAGAGGGCCGCTATGAAGTCACGCTGCGCGCGCCGTCGGATTTCGTTGATCTGGATCAGATCCGCAACACGGTGATCGCGCGGCGCGACGGAACCGTTGTGACCTTAAACCAGATTGCCCAGGTCAAGGACACCTACGAGAAACAATCCCGCATCATCCGCGTGAACGGCGAACGTGGACTGCGCGTGGCCATTCGCAAGCAGGCCAATGAAAACACTGTGGAGGTCGCGCGTCGGGTGTTGGCAGAGGTGGAGTCCGTCAACAAGCAGTTTCCGCAGATCCGCATCGTGCCGGTCATCAACCAAGGCAACTTTATCGAACGCGCCATCACCAACGTGGCGCGGTCGGTGCTGTACGGCGGCTCGCTGGCAGTGCTGGTGCTGTTGTTCTTCCTGCGTGACCTGCGCAGCACGCTGGTTATTTCGCTCGCCATCCCGATCTCCGTGGGCGCAACCTTCGCGCTGCTGTATTTCGGTGGCTTCACGCTGAACCTCATGACGCTGGGCGGTCTGGCACTCGGCGTCGGCATGATGGTGGACAGCTCCGTAGTAGTGCTGGAAAACATCTTCCGCCGCCGGCAGGAATTCGCCGAAGAGCCTGTCGCGGCCGCGGTCAACGGTACCCGCGAGGTGAGCTCGGCGGTCATCGCCGGTACCGTCACCACGTTGGTGATATTCCTGCCGCTGGTATTCGTGCAAGGCCTTACCGGCGTGCTGTTCAAAGAACTCGCCTACGTCATTATGTTCTCGCTGTTCTGTTCACTACTGGTGGCTTTGAGCCTAGTGCCGATGCTGGGCTCCCGACTACTCGCCGCTCCCGGGGCAACGGTGTCTAGCGGATGGACGAACCGGCTTTCGGCGCGGGCAGGTGCCGGATTCGAGGCGCTGGAGAACGGCTACCGGGATCTGCTGCGCGCCGTTCTGCGAATGCCCTGGACCGTGGTGTTGTTGTCCGTTGCCGTCTTTTCCGCGAGCCTGCTGCTGGCGCCTTTTCTGGGCACCGAGTTTCTGCCGCCAAGCGACGAGGGCGAAGTTCGCGTCACCGGTCAGTTCGAAGTCGGCACGCGCATGGATTTGATCGATCAACAAACGCGACGCATGGAAAAGGTCGTCGATGCTGCGGTGCCCGAGGCGGTATCCTCGGTGGTCAGCATGATTACTTCCGGCGCCCGTGGCAACGCGGCGGCGATAGGCGAAATCCGCGTCTCGCTGGTACCTGCGGCGCAGCGGCAGCGTTCTAATAGCGAGATCGCCGCAGACCTGCGCCGGCAGTTCGAAAAAGAAGGGGTTCCCGGGGCGAAGATCCGAGTGCGCGCGCCCCGCGGGCAGTTCCTGCTGGAGCGCATCTTGGCCAACGCCGAAGGGATCATCGTCGAAGTGCGCGGATTTGATCTGGATACCCTCGACCTGCTCGCACGCCGGGTCGCCGACGGCATCAACGACGTCGACGGCGTCACGGACGTGGAGCTTAGCCGCGAGGCGGGCATTCCGCAGCGGGTGATTCTTGTAGATCGAGACAAGGTTGCGGATCTAGGCTTGACCGTGCGCGACGTCACCCGCGTCATCGAGACCGCAGTCGCCGGTTCTACCGCCGGAGAGTATCGCGCCCAGGGCAACTCCTACCGCATCCTGGTGCAACTGGAAGACGCAGAGAAACGTTCGCTGGACGAGATCCTCGACCTGATGCTGCGTATCCCCGATGGCGATCTGGTTGTGCTGCGCAACCTGGTATCCGCGGAAACAGGATCTGGTCCGGTAACCATCGAGCGCAAGGATCAGCAGCGGCTTATCAACGTGACTGCTAACGTCGCCGGTCGCGACCTCGGCTCGGTTGCCGCGGACGTGCAGGAACGCCTGGACCAAATCCCGCGGCCCACAGGCTACGATCTGATGATCGCTGGTAACTTTGAAGAACAGCAAAAAGCGTTCGACGAACTACTCATCTCCTTGTTCCTAGCTTTGCTGCTGGTGTATATGGTGCTCGCATCGCAATACGAATCTCTGGTGGATCCGCTGGTGGTGATGCTCTCGGTGCCGCTGGCCGCGGTAGGGGTTGTACTCACATTGTTTCTCACCGACACGACGCTGAACCTTCAGTCCGCCATCGGCTGCATCATGCTGGGGGGCATCGTGGTCAACAACGCCATCTTACTGGTGGACCAGGCAGGCCAGTTGCGCAGCGAAGGTCTGGAAACCCGGGACGCCGTGGCCGAAGCCGGTAGGCGGCGTCTGCGGCCGGTGCTCATGACCACGTTTACCACGATTCTCGCGCTGCTGCCGCTGGCATTGGGTATCGGCGAGGGCACCGATGCCCAGGCGCCGCTGGCCCGCGCCGTGGTCGGTGGTCTCGCGACATCGACTCTGATTACACTGGTATTAGTCCCGGCCGTGTATTCGCTTTTTCATCGCAGATCCAGCGGGTTGGAGGAAGGCGCCGCAGAAAAGGCGGTCGCCGGATGAACTGGTTAATGGGGACAGGTCTATTTTTATGAAAAATGAATCTGTCCCGTTATTTTCCGACTGCTGAACCGATACCGATTATTTGCAGGCCATTGACCCCGCCGAGGCGGGGTTTGGTTTACAAGATAATCTTTTCACAATGACCGGTAGTAAGCTGGTGTCGGTGAAGCCCGGAACGCCGGAGGATACCAGCTGGTTGGAACCGGACATGCATATATGGACCAGCAGCAGACAACCCTGAGTCACGCTTCCGAACCACGTGGAGACGCACGCAGCGCAACCTTCCTGACGACTCGAACGACCACTTCTAGTGGATGACTCCCGCGACGCGTCGCAGCCATACGCGTTTCAGCGTGTGAGCGCCTGGAATCCGCAGCGCAAACCGAGTTTTTGTTTATTATTTCGTGAAAACCCAATATAAAGTCGCAGACTCATAAAGTTACCTCCGATGACAACGCTATACCAGTTTTCGTTTTCGCATTTCTGCGAGAAAGCGCGTTGGGCGCTGGATTACAAAGGCGCGAAATACACCACCAAGAATCTACTGCCAGGTCTACATGTGCGTATTCGCAAGAAGCTCGCAGTCGCGAAAACGTGTGTCCCGGTCCTGGTCGAAGACGATGGATCTGTGATACAGGAATCTGCTGCCATCATCGATCATCTGGACGCCAAGCATGCCTCCGATCCGTTGACACCCGGTGACCCCAATCTTGCCAAACAGGCGCGAGACTGGGAGGCGTATCTGGACGAAGAGGTCGGCGTCACCCTGCGGGCCTTATTCTATTATCACGCGTTGCCAATCAGACGGACCGCATTGACGTTTCTACTGCATGAGGGCCCGTGGTACGGGGAGCCCCTGTTCGCACTGATGTTCCCCAAAGTCCGTGATGCGATGATCGAGATGATGGACATCAACGAGAACACGGCGAAAGATTCGGAGCGCCGTTTGTCAGACGCGGTGACGCGCCTGGACAGTGAGCTTAAAGACCGCAAGTTTCTGGTGGGCGATAGCTTCACGCGAGCAGACCTTACGGCGTGCGCCTTACTCGAGCACCTCTGCAAACCGATCGATAAATTCGCGGAAGTGTTTCCAGGGCCGTTCCGCGCCCTGCAGCAACAATATCGGGATCAGCCCTTCTTCAGGTGGGTAAACATCACCTATCGGGAGCAACGCCGAAATTCGATACAAGCAAAACACCGGCCCGCGCTCAACGCCGACGCCTGAAGGGCTGACCATACACCTCTTAAAAAGGGGTCGGTGACGATTACAGATAGCGGTTCGAAAGTAAAAATCGTCACCGACACCTTTTTGTCAGTTCTAGCATCTGCATTTTTCCCGCTACTTCAGCGGCGGTGTTATTTCCCAGTTGTGTAATGCTTCCATTTTGACCGCTCGATGGCGTAGAGTGCGGGAGAGTACGCAGTAATATGATTATATTCATTGTTGAAAAATCGCGGGGCGGAGGTAACCGATGTATGCAATGATACGGCGCTACGAAGGCGTGACAGATGCGAGCAAAGCAGCGCAATTGGTGAGGAAAAACTTCGTGCCTTTGATCAGTAAGATCCAGGGGCTCGTGGCCTACTACGTTATTGATGCGGGAGCAGGGGAATTCGTCTCGGTGAGCATCTTCAACGACAAGCTTACAGCCGAAGAATCAAATCAAAGAGCAGCAGGATGGGTCCAGGATAATGTCGCGGCGTTGCTCCCCAACCCTCCGCAGATAACGGCTGGTGAAGTGGTAGCCACCAAGCGCGGCGCACTAATGACAAGCATGGGCTCTCCTTAGGCCACTCACAAGCACTCTGCGCGCCGGGAATGACGCCCTCAATCTGTTCCAGGGCGTCTCGGCATTCGATGCTTGCGGCATCGGTAACAAATTAATACTGCTTTTTCGGGAATTTGTTTGTGATATCGATGCCGCGCTTGCGAATATTGACCGATACCAGTGCCGTGATGTGCCCACGCAGACTCATACATAAGCAGTCACCGCGGGGCTTTCGACACGGTCTTGACTATAGTCAATACACTGCTCCGGTAATTAGCCCCAGCACCACCGCTACAACGCCTTTCATAGTCACCCTGTCTTCTTATCCAGCGCGAGAACCGCGCCGCTCCCGTCAAGCTTGGCAGACTTTGGACGCTGGCATGTGCGACGATCAACAAAGTGTGTCGCCCTGCGCGGTGCGCCGCTCAACCCCCGGTCTCCACCGGTGTGCGGCCAGGTTGAGAAGTCAGGCTTTGCAACCTGAAGACAGCATCGGCCCGTACCGATTTGTCCAAGTCACTGCGGGCAATCTTGGCCAAAATGACATCGTCGGCAAGCCGCGCCACCGCAGCGCGGCGAACGCGAGCGTCTTCGTCCCACTGCGCGCGGTTTGCCAGCAGGGATTGATCGGTCAGCTTCTGGACCGCGACACGACGCACACCCCAGTCTTCGTCGTTTTTTGCACGGTTGGCAAGGACCGTCTGATCGTCGAGCATCTTGAGGGCAGCCTTTCGCACCTGCCACGTCTTATCCCACTTAGCCCGGTTTATCAGCGTCGCACGATCGTCGATGCGCTCAACCGCCAGCGCACGGACCTGCCAGCTGTCATCGTTTTTGGCATGCGCGCATAACTCTTCTGTATTCTTAATGCGCTCGACAGCTGCGCGCCGGACACGCCAGTCGCCATCAATACGGGCAATTGCACATAGCAGTTCTTGTTTATCGATCTTACAAACCGCGGCTTTGCGCACTTGCGGATCAGCGTCGCCGGTTGCGATGGAGGCCATGTGAGTCGTATCTTTCAGCTTGCGCACGGCAATGGCGCGGGCATCCGCGTACCGGCCGTTCTCGGCAATGTCGGTAAGCATGCCACGATTACGCACTCTGTGGGCGGCACAGCACCGGACCGGCGGGTCCACATCGGTCTTCGCGACCTCGGTGAGCACGCCGCGGTCGTGGATGCGGCGGACCGCGGCCAACCGGGTGTTGTCATGCAGACTCTCGGTCGCGAGCCGGATCAGCGTGGACTGTTGCTCGATCCTGCCAGTCGCCGTCAGGCGCAATTCCGACTCTGAGTCGTTTGCCGCCACCACGAACAAAGCCTGCTCATTCCTGAGCCGCGCAATCGCCGCATGCCGAATCTCGGTATCCGTGTGTGTCGCTGCAACCTTCGCCAGTGAGGTTTGATCACGCAGTTTCGCGGCTGCGCAACGCCGCACATCGATCGAGCTGCTGTGGCGCACGATATCGATCAGGAAATCATCGTCACGCAGTCTCTTTACCGCCGTCCGGCAGACGATCTCGTCGGGTGCCGAGCCAGCGACTCCGACCAATATCCGTTGGTCGGAAATCTTCTTGACCGCCGCCTTGGCCACGCTCCGATCACCGGCGCCGATGGCAACATCTTTGAGCAAGTCCTGGTCCTTAATGATGGCGACGGCCTGCTGGGCTACGGCTCGAAGGCTCGCGCCGCGGGCCACATCGGCGAGCAGGGTCGTCGCCCCAAGGCGGCGGACTGCGGTTTTTCCTAAACCGGCATCACCGGTGGTCAAGGCGATTCCAACAAGAAATTCAGGGCGTTCAATGCGCTTGACCGCGCGCTGGCGCACACCCGGGTCCGAGTCGGAATTGGCGATACGCACCAGGGTTTCGTCGTCATTCAATCGATCTACCGCGGCTTTCCTGACCGCTGCGAGGGCAGCCGTAGCCGCGACGCGGGCGAGAGATTCCTGGTCTACGACATCCGCAAGCGTGCTCAGCGCACGCTTTGCGTCGCGCTCCGCGGCCAAGACATCTGTGGTCGTGGGTTCAGAGGTGTTGGCCGTAGCGACCGGGCCAGCATACTCCTGCTCGATGGCTGCTGGCGTTTGCGCAGCATCCGCGACGTGGCGCCGCCCCTTCAACCAGTCTCGGATTCCCATGCGCCTGCCTCAAATAGAGAGTCGGTGACGATTCCATTTTAAGCACATGATAGTCGGCGAAGATAGACAGAGAGACATGCTTAAAGAACCGGTTTGCACTAGCTAAGCCCTGTGTCGAGCCGTCTCGATGCGGCATTTTGAGTGTGGTCGCTCCTGCGCATCCATGCGCCCGCGACGTTAGTGCATCCGGTCACGTCATAACGAATATTCCCCGGGTTCGTCAATTCCAATTGTTCGGTAGAGAACGCCAGTCGTGTAATGCACCGGCGCAGCCGTTCCAGCATTCACCGTTGATGGGTCATGTGCTTGGGCCGCTACGTCGGCGTGTCGCGAGCATCCGCATGCCGTGGCCAACCTATTGTCGCCGCGATCTTCCTCCCCGCGCCGGACCGGTCGGTAGCGTGAGCGCCTTGCGGCCGGCCTGAGGGCCGACGGCAATCTGGTAACTGGCGGAATCGCCTATCAGATCGTCCGGGGTCGCGGTTTGCGTCGACTCCAAATTGAGGGACCTGTTCTCGATAACCCGCAGCGACAGTCGGTGACGCTCCGGGTACTGTGCGACCCGTTGACTGATGGTTTGCACAAGTGGTGCCAACACGGTGGGGATCGGCGGCTGAATGCACGAAAGACCGAGTGTTCCTCGGCGATGACCTATACCCCGGCGAGGAACAACCTGTGACAGCGGATAACGAGGCACCAAGGCGAGGAAATTCTTTTCCTTTGGAAGTCCGTGTATCTTCAGGATTCGCCCTTTCGTCGCGTCATGCTCGCCGTTCGTACGCATTGTACTACCCTTATTGTGGAGGTATCCCCTCATCGCCAAGCCGCTTGTCGTCGATGGTACCCGTCGAGAGAAGTCTTTTTCCGCAGGGGCTTACCGTCCCAACAATCTACGCGATGTATTGACTCGGTGAGGAGTGCACATAATGCTTATCGAATGGAAACCCGAGTTCTCAGTTGGCGAGCCGATCTTAGACGCAGACCACCGCCACCTTATCGAACTCCTGAACCGTTTTTCCGATGACTTTGAACCGCGTCGGTCCAAAGCCGCTACCACCGATAATCTCGTGAAGTTATTCAGTAGTGCCTGCAAACACTTTGCGCGCGAGGAGGCGATAATGCAGGCGCATGCCTATAGCAACGACTACGTGAAACATTACGCGGATCATCAACGACTGCTTAATGAGGTCACCCTCATGATGTACGAGCACCAATACGGGTTGATGAAGGATAGCCACGCACTCGCTGAGCGGATACAAAACTGGTTTCACGACCACCATACAACCTATGACGCGCGTTTCCACCTATCGGTTCACGAAACAGACGGCGCGTCGTGAGCCGATCGTAATGGGGACAGATTTATTTTTTGGTAGAATAACTCTGCCGTCTTCTGTTCGGAAAATTAAGCCGATACACAACAGCCATGTTAACGCTTGACGGGCAGATCCTCAGGAACTCACTTGGCCTGTCGATGTCCCTGCGCCGACCGGTCCGTATCATCAACACCCGTGCGGTACGCAAAATCCATGTAAGGGTACTGGCCCGCTGCTGTCCCACAAAGTATAAAAGCCTACGTCACAACTCGTTCATGTTGCGATAGCGGGAGTTAATTCAACCGGCGCTAAGTCTCGAGCGGCACAGTGTAGCCAATGGGTGCATCTCACATTCTTCGGCGATCTGCAGTGCCAGGTTGTAGGTCTTTGGCTGTTGCTCAGGATAATGCGCTAATGCGGCCTCCATTTCCGCTCGCGCGAACAGGGCCCATGCCTGGTGTCCGCGCTCACCTTGCGTGGTAGCAATCTTGAGCGCGCGATGTGCGTGACCAAGTCCATCCGCTAGTCTGTCAGAAGCGAGCATTGCCAATGCCAGCCAGACAATCGGATAGCCCATTCCCTCAGTGTGGTGTTCAAGATTGTCCGGATGAGTTGCCTGCTCGAGAACCTTGATTCCCTCGAGTGGTCGACTGACGATGGTCAGGGTACGACCCAAAATACCGGCCGTTTGAGAGAACAAGAGCTTGACCTCGGATTTACAACAAAGCTCGAAATTTGGCTGCATCAACTCGAGGGACTTCTCCGGCTCTCCCTGCATGAGGTGAGTCAGCGCCAGATTGTTTGTGACCCATACGGTCGTCATGGCGCTATTCACCTGATGGGCAATCTCAACGCCTTCATGCGCCCAGCGGAATGCTTCGTAGAATTCGCCGAGCTCAGCCAACCCATATGCCAGAAAGCCGCGTGAAAGTGCGGCTGGATAACCCGCCATGCCATGGCGTTGCAGCATTTGTTTCCCAACCAGCGACTGAACGACCTCACGATGGAGCTTGGTCTGTCGTGCATAGTCTCCTCGGGCGAGTAGAGCCAGCCCCAGATGTTGCTTGGTTGTGGCGAGGACGGAAAAATCATCCGCTTGTTCGGCGAGGGCTATGCCCTTCTCGCCGGTTTTGATCGCCTTTTTGTGCTCTCCGGCCTGCCAGTGGTGGGCTGTAAGGTAGTTGTGAACAATCGCAAGCCGTAACGTGTCACCAGCCCGCTCTGCTAATACGCCCGCTTCGCGTACCCTGCGCGCCAGCAATTCATGCTGCCCGAGCGGCCACAGAGCGATGCGCATTTCGAGTCGAACATCCATTTTGTCAGCGAGCTGATCTTCAGCCTCGGGTAGGCGATCGAGCGCGGCCACTGCCTGGTCGAACCATTCAATAGCAGCCTGATAGGCTGATCGGGCGTGCGCTTTCCTTGCGGCTTTACGGCTATAGTCATAGGCTTGTGCCCAGCGTTCGGCAGCAAGCGCGTGTCTTGCAATGACCTCGCAATTCTCTTCCAATCGGTCAGCGTACTCGATTTCGATTGCGTCAACCAATCTCCCGTGTAGTGTTCTGCGCATCTCGTGAACCAAAGACACGTAGGTCACTTCCTCGGTTAGCGCATGTTTGAAAAGGAACTCGGGGTTGGTGCCATCACCCGCCTCGTATAGAAATTCCATTTCCTGGAGTTTGGCTAACTGGCGCTCTATCGCAGAGGCAGGTGAATCTGTAACCAACTTTATTAGCGCCACGGGGACGCGACGCCCAATGACTGAAGCAATCTGTAACAGGCTTTTTAGTTCAGGTTCCAAGCGGTCAATTCGTGATGCTATGACGTCCTGGACTGACCCCGGTATCTCAATCTGATCAACGTTGCCGATTAAATCGATTGAGTCTTCCGATTCAGAAATAATCCCAGCGTCCTTGAGAGAGCGAACAAGTTCCTCAACGAATAGAGGTCGTCCCTGAGTCCTTTCGATGAGAACACCCTTGAGGACCTCTAACTTTGCCGAAGAACCTAGGAGCGCATCCAGCATCGCGTGCGCCGTCGCATCTCCAAGCGGATCAACGCGAATTCGCGTGTAGTAGCTCTTCACGGCCCAATCATGATGATACTCGGGTCGGTAGGTGACTATCAGCAACAACCGGTGAGCGCCGAGGCTTCCTGCCAGCGCGTCGAGCAGTCGCTGCGTCTCTGAGTCAATCCAGTGCAAATCTTCGAAAATAAGAAGCAGTGGTTGCTTGTGTGCGATCTGAAGGAGAAAACGGCGAAGTTCCTCAATGATCACATTACGGCGCTGCTGTGGATCAAGGGCGATCCATGCCGGATCGTCGATTTGCGAGTTGAGCAGAAACCGAACGGCGGAGGGCAAGGCGCCCGTCGACACGTCGTACCGCCGTAAACCTTCTTGGATTTTATTGTTTATTTCGCTCTTGGTGTCGCCCTCGCTAACTCCGAACAGTGATCGAAGTAATATTCCGAGCGGCATGAATGCGGCGGAGATTCCGAATGGTGAAGTGCCAGTCTGCACCACCAGCCAGTCAGTAATCTGTGGCGCGCGTAGTAGTTCGTGAAGGAGTCGCGATTTGCCCATACCCGCTTCACCAACCAAAGCGATTAACTCGCCTTGTCCGGATAGAGCGCGATCCGCTGACCGCAGTAGCGACTCAAGCTCGACTCGCCGGCCAACAAAGTTGGTAAGTTCACGGGCCGATCGGGCCTCCCATCGTGTCACCAGGCGAGTCCGCCGAATAAGCTCGAACACCTGGACGTCACGGCTCATGCCTTTGACCGGTTTGGCTCCTAGCGATTGGGTTTCGAAAAAACCCTCTATAAGCGCCTGCGTCGCTGCCGTCATAAAAACGCTTCCAGGGCGTGCGAGCTGTTCGATGCGACTAGCTAAATGAACGGTGGCGCCAATCGCGTCATAGTCCATCGAAAGGTCGTTGTGGATTGTGCGTACGAGAACGTCGCCGGAATGAAGTCCGATACGTAGCTCGACCGCTGAATCGCCCGTATCTGCAATCGATTCGAGCATTGCCTGTGCGGCCATACATGCTCTTTGGGCATGGTCTTCATGCGCCAGCGGGGCACCAAACAAGGCCATGATGCCGTCACCCTGCACCTTGTTTACAGTTCCCTCGTACTGGTGCACCGCCGTCATCATGTGCGAGATTGCTGGGCCAAGTTTCTGCGCCGCTTCTTCTGGGTCGGCATGTTCGATCAAACTTGTTGAGTCCTTAATGTCTGCGAACAACACGGTGACGTGTTTTCTCTCACCCTTTAAGTCACCACGCTCATGCAGGATTCTGGTTGCGAGATGGTATGGTGTGTACGAGAGTGGAGAGCCCGTTTGGGGGTCCGGTGGGAGTTCGGTACGTCCATGCGGGCTCGAGACGTGTTCCTGGCTAAGTTCCGAAATCGCCGCGCTCAATTTTCGACGGTCGCCAAGCGCGACGACACCAAGCTCCTTGAGGTCATCTTCTGATAGAAGCTTTAGCGCGACAGCATCAATCTTGTTTTGCGCAAAGGCGGCAGCGAATTCATCAAGCCCTAGTCGTTCAAGCCAGACGGCGACGTCAATTTCTGGGTCGGATGCGCTTTTGGAAGCCATTCCACATACTACTATGTCCGTAAAGCGTTGTATTGACACAGCGGTGCAGATGGCTCCCTACAACACTCGTTTTCGAACTCGACGGTCCCATATGAGTCTACACCGACCTTGCAGATGGCGCTGCTCGGGCATGTCCGAATGGCGGGAATTGGCCCGCGATGTCGGCAACATCTTTACGGTGCGTACTTGCTCTTGGTTGTCTGCCACGCGTCGAGGTTCGCTCTTGCGCCGTTTTTCGCCGGGTCCATCGCCTCGTCGTGATTGTCTCGCTTGGCTGTCAGTTCGATGACGTATCCGTTCGGGTCGCGAAAGTAAACCGAGTCGATGAACTGGTGATCGGCGATGCCGCGCGTCTCGATGTCGGCCCGCTTGCCCTTGTCGAGCCAGCCCGCAAGGGCATCGGGCGGGACTTCCAACGCGATGTGCAGGTCGAAGTCGTGCTGGTCCTTGAACTCAAAAGGCACGTCGAACGTCTCGAAGAACGCGAGGCACGACCCGTCGTCCATCGCATAGAACGAGTGCAGCGTGTGGGTGCTGCGACCGCTCTTGGTCTCTGTAATCTCGAACGCGTTGACCAGCGGCAGCCCGAGGAATTCCTCGTAGAACTTCCGGGTCTGTTCCGAGTCGCGACAGCGATAGGCGTTGTGATGCAGTCCCTTGATCATGCGCCGATGGTTTCGAACGGTTGATCCTTGAGCTGGTCGGCGAGGCTGTAGAGCGCCTCGTTAACCTCGTTCCAGCTTTTGAGTTTTTTCATGTTGGCGATCCAGCGCGAGACATTCGGGTATGCAGAGAAGTCACAACGCGTGATCTCGCCCAAGGTGATTAGGCACACCCCCAAGTAGTCGGCGATCGTCAACTCGTCGCCGCACAGGTATTGCTGGTTCGGCCCGATCAAGTGCTTGTCCAGGACCTCAAGCCACCCCTCGGCGCGCTCTTTTCCCCAAGCGAGCGTCGCCTGTTGCACCGCATCGGTGGGGCGCTTGTGGTGCGGGAACAGCTGCGGGTAGTTCAGGCCGTAACCGAACTCGCGATAGAACTGCGTGTTGAACCAGTCCATGCGCTCGTTGACCCGTGCCCGCTTCTGCAGATCCTTCGGGTAACTGGGCAAATCGAACTTGTCGGCGAGGTACTTGAGAATGGCGGCGCTTTCAGTGAGCCGAAAGTCACCGTCCTCGAGCACGGGGACCAGCTTGTTCGGATTGATGGCAGCGTACTCGTCCTGGGTGTGCTCGCCGGTAAACAGGTCGACCAACTGCTCGTCGACGTCGAGGTTGTTCTCGGCGATCAACAAACGCACGGGACGACTGGTCATGGACACGGGATGCATGTAGAGCTTCACGGTTGTGTCTCCTCCTCTAGTGAACGGCCTATTCGGCTGCCTCCCTATCGATATCATCACGGGAGTACCATGAAGTATAAACCAACCTGCATCCTAGGGAATACAGTCGATCGCCACCGCTCGGCGGGGGTTGATCGCGATCATCAAGGGCGGCCAACCGCGCGATGAAGTCTAAGGGCGCAACAGATGATGGGCATCGTGCCATTCCGACACGGCGTGTTCCGGGTATGGTGGACGTGGCCCTGGTGCGCCGCGACCACCGCTGGGTCGCACGGCCGGTCTCACAGTGTACCAATACACCCCACCCGGTGTTATCCGAGCAACGCGTATCACGGGCCACGCCTAGACCTCGACAGTGATATATATAGGAGGTCAATACAAAGGGAATAAAGGGGTGACAAACGATAAAGCTAATGATTCCAAAGTTGTCACGCCTTTATTGCTATGGCTGAAAAAACGATCGCCGGTGCAGTCAACCTCCTGCTCCGGCGATTGTTCTGGCCTTATTGATGACTAGCGTTGGTGATACTCAATCCTAGCAAAACGCGTCCGGCGACAATCTGCACAGTTGGTCCTGTAGGTCGGGCAGATCCGCGGGAGCGATGCCGCAGTTTGGGTCGTCAGCTAGAATGTCCAGCGAATTACCGACACATAACACTTCATCGCGCTCACCGGTGGGTAGGCCATCCTCGAGGGCAACACCCAGCACGAAACCAGTGCCCGCCTTGAAATACTTGAACTCACCGGCCCCCGGCTCCGGAGGGATAAATTCCTCGGTCTTCACGCATTCTCCCAGACAGGGAAAGTCGGAGTTTTCGCCACCCTCTCCGGGACCGACGGAGGTCGGGTCGTCTTCCCCGGCCACATATCGGATAACGTCCTCGGCTTCACCGAGTAAGTACTCTTGACGGTGTGCGTCACCAGTCTCGGGATCAGCTTTGATCAGGATTCCCGAATTCGCAAGATCGCGTCCAGCCTCGAATGAACCGTCAAGATTGACCAACGCACCATCCTCGAAATTACGCGCGACTTCACCGCAGTAGTGCACGTCTCCGGTGACAGCATGTTGGGCATAGTAGTCGTCGGTGACTTCGACGGCAACGTATTCGTTATCTTCCTTTACCAGGACGATATCGACCACGATACGGCAATTAACACCCAGTATTTCCCGCACTTGGTCTGTCACGGTTACCACAATGGTTTCCTCGGAATCCTCACCGGCTTGGGCTACGTAGGTATGTCCCGGCACCAGAGAAAAGTATTCATTCCCAATGGGATCTTGAACGAAATTACCCTCCATCAACGCCTCGGGAAAGCGATTTTCGCCCAGCAGCTCACAGACATCCTCGCGCGCTTCTCGTTGCTCTCCGCAACCCTCTCTATCTTCCAGGCGTGTCTCCCGTGCCAATTCTTTACACTCCTTGCGTTTATCCGCCTCGTCTAGATTGATGCATTTGGCGATTGTCGCGTAGTACTCCTCATCAATTTCAAAACGGCATGACCGGAACATCTTGTTCGTGGAGCGTTCGCAAACCGTATGTCTATGGCCATCGTCATTGCTATAGCCATCGTCATTGCTATAGCCATCGTCATT
>CALZGZ010000286.1 GCA_945787105.1 uncultured Gammaproteobacteria bacterium | reverse complement strand
TTGTTGCTCTCGGCCTTGGCGAGGAACAACTCCGCGACCCGTCAAACCCCGATGCCGGTGTCAATCGCCGGGTGCAGCTTCTGAACATCGGGCCGCGGTAGCGCTGCGCGCCGACGATGTCCACCTGCGGGCTGCTATTCCGAAACTAAACCGCTTAGTGAGACCGACCAATAATGCCGGTTACAAGGATTACGACCTATGAGTCCAACAAACCTTTTCCGGTTTCGTATTTTCTGACATCTGAAACCTCATACAATTGGACAGCCGACGCGTGGTCGGTTCCGATCAATTTCACTGTTACAAAGGTCACGAAGATAGGCGATCAACTTGTCAGCATCGGTGGTGGCATTGGCTATTGGCTGGAGAGCCCAGACTCCGGACCAGAGGGATTTCGGGCGCGGGCGCAGCTTACATTCCTCTTTCCGAAACGCTGAGTTTGAGGGGTTCAATCAGGAGCGGTACCGGAAACATTGTTTGATTCGACATAACCGCGATGTCGTGCAAAGGATATTGCCCTTCGATTTATAGGGGCGAAAGTTTTGACCTCCGTCGGACTACAGGCGCTAGCGATCAGCTTGCCTTAGCGATAATATCTTGGATATTGAACAAGACGTCCTCTCGGACGGCGAAAAATTCGTCCAGTTGTCTTGTCTGAGCGTAGATCCGTATTGAAATATCCAGCGAAGAGCCACTAGCACCAACAAGGTGAATACGAACTGTGTCGGGGTCAATTTTTGGATGGGCTTGAAGATTGTCACGCAAGCTGGTGAGCACGTTGTGCAACTGATCAGGGGCAGTCTGGCCGGGCAAGTTGATCGTTCGCTCGATCAGAAATTTGTCACGGCGCGACAGGTTGGTAATCTCCATATTCACGAGCTTGCCATTTGGTATTGAAGTAATTGATCTATCGGGACCACGCACGCGCGTCGAGCGTACTCCTATTTCGTGAATTGAACCAACCAAGCTGCCGATAGCGCACCTATCTCCAACCTGTATCGGTTTGTCGACGAAAAGAAAAAGCCCGCCAATTAGATTTTCTAACGTCGGTCGGACTGCCAGCGCAACCGCTATTCCTCCAATACCAAGTCCGGCGAGCACACTAAACGCCGGGATACCTAGATCGTGCGCACCGTAAGCAAAAATCATCACTACACCAATGACACCAACTAGCTGGCCAGCAAGGCGCAGGAGATTTGCATCGAGGCTTTGTTGGCTAATTCCTGGGGCGGTAATAATCCACTCGAAGGCCACAGTCATCAGAAACCAGAATACCCATGATAAGGAAAGACAGAGACCAACGATGATAACGAAATCAACCAAAGTGGAAAATCGTCCGGTCACATACAATTGCCGATCAGCAAAGTGATTAAGAACCAACAAAATGATCAATGCTGCAACGGGCGCCGCAAAATTCGATAAGTATTGCAGTTTACCGGTAGATTTGCACTGACCTGTTATCTTGTATACGCCCACAACGAGCCAAATGGCCAATAGGAACACGAGAGTCAGGAGCAAAACTTTCCAAATTGGCGTGTCGAACCACGTTGCCAGAAGGGATCTAGGAACCGCCGTGAGAATTGTTGCTGGTATTATCGGTCCTGTGAGTTGCGGGAGAAATTGACTCCAGCTTTCAATGTCAAACTTCGATTTCAAAGGTGACGATCCAATTGCTTGAGAATAGCGCGGGGCAGCAACGACTGAGCGCGAATTAAACAAATACTCGTCCTCACGGGCGCCCTCACTGATGCGGGATATCCGTAATGGCGTCCCTGTGATACGCCAGTTTTCTACAGCATTATCATTTGAAAGGGATTCCTCGCCTGGTACGCCATCGAGTGAAGGCACCTCAGTTCGACCGAATATGTCGAGAAGATGGGCCGTCGTTGCTAATCCAATATTACGTTGTGAGGACCTTGGAACAGTCGACAGATCAATTAGAGAAATAAACTGATCAAGCAAGACATCAAGATGGTTTGCCATTTTCCGGCTTTTATTCAGCCTATAGACCACAATGCTAGTCTCCAATTCCGCCCTTAGCCGCAAATATGTTGCGAGCGTCTGCCGCGGGCTGTCTGTGCGAATTGGACGTAGCCTGAGTTCTATTCCAGTTGCAGATTGATTGATTTGTGCTCCGTCTGTTCCTTCGGCACTCTGAGCCTGGAGCGTTGCGGTAATCTGTACGGCTAGAACGACAACCACGGCAATCGCGAAGATTTTGAGCCCACTCGGCCAGAAGAATGTAAACTTCATTTCAGCCTTTTCCTATTTGAGCTAGTCCTTATCCGAAATACTTCAGCAATTCTCAAATCTGACAGTTTCTCAATGCCGAATTTTCCAGCGTTGTTGAATCGGTAAATTGCGCAATCAATATCCGGATGACAATGTTGGAGAATGAGGATCTTCATTTTGGCCGGCAGTTAAAGTGACAACACCAGGCTGTCCATTAGTTTTCTTCACGACGCTCAAGGCCGTTGCCCCAGCACCTCAAGCAACACATCGCCAGCCGCACCAGAAGGTGGTCGCGTACCGATGGCCGTTGCGAGGGTCATCGCCACATCCACCGTATGAACGCGGCGCGAGACGGTCTGAGGCTTGATCCCGTTCCCGGCGAATATGATCGGCACATAGGTGTCATACCGCCAGGGAGAGCCGTGTACGACCGCA
>CALZGZ010000285.1 GCA_945787105.1 uncultured Gammaproteobacteria bacterium | reverse complement strand
TCCGGATCATTATTGAATAATTTCAGCAAGGCCAGCGCCGGGCCTTGGGGTGTGCGCCGTCCTTGTTCCCAGTTCTGTAGCGTACGTACACTGACGCCGATCAATAACGCAAACTGGCTTTGAGACAACCCGGTCTTCTTGCGGATTGCTTGGACATCGACGTGGCCAAGTTTGTGCTGACGGCTCGGCTTGGCCTTGCCGCGCTTAATCCGTCCCGCCTCCTGGATACTGGTGACCAATTCATCGAATAATGCCTTCTTCATGACCCGAACTCCCGCTCTACGAGCGTCTTCAATAGCTTCAGCTGTTTCGGCGTGAGGTCGTCCTTGTCGCTCTTACCAAAAGCCAGCGGCATGTATAGTTGTACCTGTGTTTCATAGCAATAATAAATCACTCATCGAGCAGACACAGTAAGTTAGAAATGTTACCATATATGGTAACATTTAAGCATGGGAAAAATACGCCGCGGCAACTACGTCTTTTTGACATGGAAGGGCGATCATTCTCCACGCCATGTCCATGTTTATCGTGACGCAAAACTGGTGGTGAAATGGGATCTGGAGAACTGGCAACCTATGGAGGGGAAGGCGAATCGAAGATTGTTGCAGATTATTGAAGAATTAGAGCGTGAAGGTGAGTTATGAAAATCCGCAGCGTTGCATCGAATAATCGGAAGAACGAGTTCTCGATAGTGACTCGTTCGGGTGTAGAGTATTCGTTTCCGTATTCGAAATTGGAACCTCGACCCAGCACAGATGATCGCATCGAGAAAGTGTTTGTAGATAAGGAACTTGGGAACGAAGCATTTACCTATGTTCTAGAGTCCGGAAAAGAGGGGTGCGTTCATATTGAGCAAGTGCTCGAATACAACGAAGATCCAAAATATCTTGCAGACTTACTCACCTATAAATTGTCGCTGGAAGCGCAAAAGCTGATGGAGAGCAGCGAGCTTAGTCGTCGCCAGGTAGCGAAGCGTCTTAAAACATCGGTGCCCCAGCTGTATCGTTTGTTGGACCCAGCCAACACGCGAAAATCAATGAAGCAGCTGGTAGCGCTTCTCCATATTTTAAACTGCGATGTCGATCTGGTGGTCAAGAAAAGAGCGGCAGCCTGACCAGGCGCTTAAATCGGAAGTTTGTACCCTCGCGTGCCATACTCGCTCGGCGCCGGTAAGCGCCAAGTTATGGAGATTTTCTTTGCGGGAGTTTTGCGGGAATCAGTGGTGCGCGGTTAGGCGCTGTACTGCAAAACCTGGCAACGGGCATCCCGAAAGTTGATGTTAATACAGTGTGTTACGACTCAGTGTTCTGACTACGAACCAGGCGGTCGGGAGTTCGAGGCCGCTCTCGCACGGTCGCTACCGGCCGTCCCGGCCTAACGCGACACTAGTACTTCCCTGTATGTCGTCCTCGTGCTTCGCGGCACTTGTCCGTCCTGTACATCGTCTCTCCGGGCGCGCCAATTATTCAACAACTTAGCTGACGTTTCGCCTTCGCCGTTGTCCTCACCGTGACCAAATCGTGACTCGATGTCCTCAAGTCTCGATACCGCCGCCTTTACGTTCTCGGGTGCCAAGTGTGCATAGCGTTCCGTAACCATGATCGTGCTGTGTCCCAACAGATCCCTGACCTCAGACAGCGGAACACCCGAGGAGACCAACCAAGCGGCGCAGGTGTGACGATTATGCCGCTAGCGGCATGATGACGAAGATCGTGAATTCGAAAGTCCGTGATCCCGGCGCTCCGGCACGCCGTACGAAAGCTGGTTTTGACGTGGCGGTGTCTAATTCCTAATTCTCAGCTTAAATCAATGGCGAGCGCAATCTTGTTGTCGGCAGGAATTCTGATAACCTGCCGACAACATGAAGAACTTTTTGCTGCTTCTGATCCATCTACTGACGGTTGTCGCCAAGCTGCTTGGCCAGGGCGGTATTAAGGGCATCATCGCTGAGAACCTCTTACTCAAGCAACAATTGCTCCTCGTCTGTCGCCCCCGGCAGCGTGCACTGAATCTGTTACCAGCCGATCGATTTCTATTTGGCTTCTTTTCACTGTTTCTCCGGCCCGAACGCATTGTGAAAACGGCCGTGGGTATTCGACCCTCAACGCTGCTGCGATTTCATGACTATTTAGTGCGTCGAAAATATTGGGCCCTTTACTCGCCGCACCGCAGAGGAAAACCCGGACCCAAAGGTCCGTCGCAAGAACTCATCCAAGCCATCGTCGAACTCAAACGCCGGAATCCGAGCTTTGGGTATCCCCGTATTGCTAGGATCATTTCGAAGACGTTTGGCATCGAGATTGATAGAAACGTGGTTCGGCGTGTTCTCGCCAAGTATTACCACCCGGAAGGCGATGGTAATGGCCCTTCTTGGTTGACTTTCCTCGGGCACATGAAAGACAGTTTGTGGAGCGTTGACCTGTTCCGATGCGAGTCGATTACGCTCAAGAGCCATTGGGTCATGGTGGTCATGGATCAGTTCACGCGACGCATCATTGGATTCGCAGTTTACGCTGGGAACGTCAACGGTGCGATCCTTTGCCATATGTTCAACACAATCATCATTGGTAAATCCGTGCCTCGATACTTGAGTTCAGACAACGATCCACTATTTGAATATCACCGGTGGCAAGGAAACCTGCGCGTGCTTGAGGTTGACGAAATCAAAGCGGTCCCCGAAGTTCCTGTGTCCCACCCGTTTGTGGAGCG
>CALZGZ010000284.1 GCA_945787105.1 uncultured Gammaproteobacteria bacterium | reverse complement strand
GCCATGGCCTTCGGTCTGTTCACTGGTCATGCAGCGGATATCCTCGTCGGTCCAGGGAATCGTTTTGTTGCCGAAGCGAAACGCATGCTGTTCGGCCGGGTTGGTATCGACCTGTTTGCGGGTCCCACCGAGATTGCAATTATCGCGGATAGCTCCGCCGACCCAGCGATCGTAGCCAGTGATCTGGTTGGCCAGGCCGAGCATGGGCTGGATACCCCCTGCTGGCTGATCACCACGGACCGGGAGCTGGGTGAGAAGGTGATGGAACTGGTACCGGATTTCATCGGCAAATTGCCAGATACCGCACGCACTGCGGCAGAAGCCTCCTGGCGCGATTATGGTGAAGTGGTACTCTGTTCCGACCGGGAAGAAGCCGCGATGGTAAGCGACCGTTACGCTGCGGAGCATCTAGAGGTGCAGGCAGATGACCTGGACTGGTGGGTTAATCGCCTGCGCAACTATGGGTCACTGTTTGTCGGTGAAGAGACCACGGTGGCTTTCGGTGATAAGTGCTCAGGTACCAATCACATCCTGCCGACTAAAGGTGCGGGCCGTTACACCGGTGGTCTGTCAGCGGGAAAGTTCATCAAAACCGTTACCACCCAGCGTATGAGCCGGGAGGCAAACCGCGAAGTGGCTTCAGCGGCGGCGCGAATCTCGCGCCTCGAAGGTATGGAAGCGCATGCGCGCACCGGTGACGATCGCCTGTTCAAGTATTTTCCAAATGACTCCTTCAATCTGCAGCCTGAATCGATGGAGTGATGGCAGATTTCAGCCTCACGGGCAAGGTTGCCTTGGTGACCGGTGCGACTTCTGGCATCGGCCGCCGCCAGGCTTTGGCGCTGGCGCAGGCGGGTGCGGCCGTGGTGCTGCTCGGTCGCCGCGAGGCGCAACTGCAGGAGGCCGTTGCTGAAATCGAGGCGGTTAAGGCAAGAGCAGCAGCACTTTCCGCCGATCTCAGTGATCGTGATCAGCTGCCGAAGTTGGCAGAGCGCGCCATGGTACCTTTTGGCTCGATCGATATATTGATCAATGCTGCCGGGATGAATTTACGCCAGCCGGCTGTAGAGATCACGCTTGAGAGCTGGGATATGACACTCAATCTCAACCTGGCCGTGCCCTTTTTTCTGGCTCGCGAACTTATTCCGGCGATGGAGGTAAATGGCTGGGGCCGGATCATAAACATTGCCTCCCTGCAATCCAGCCGCGCCTTCCCAAATGGTCTGGCATATGGCGCGTCCAAGGGTGGCATCTCCCAGCTGACACGTGCTATGGCCGAAGCCTGGTCGCGCCATGGCATTACCTGTAACGCCATAGCACCCGGCTTTTTTCCCACCGAGTTGACCGCACCAGTGTATAAGGATCCGGACCAGCTCGATAAGTTGGCTGCGCAAACCGCTATTGGCCGCAATGGAGAACTTTCGGATCTGGATGGATTGACCGTGTTTCTGGCCTCGCCTGCGTCAGATTATATAACCGGACAGATTATCCATCTCGATGGGGGCTTCACCGCAAAATAGACGAGCAAACCATGAAAGCACTCGTATACACAGACACCCTAGAGGTGCAGTACCGTGATGAGCCAGATCCCGTTCCAGGCCCCGGTGAGGCACTGGTCAAGATAGAGGCAGTCGGCATTTGCGGCTCTGATATGCATGCTTATCATGGTCATGATGCGCGGCGCATCCCCCCGCTCATACTCGGACATGAGGCCGTAGGCGTGGTTCAGAACGGCGCTCAACAGGGTAAGCGTGTGGTACTCAATCCGCTCATGACCTGCGGTAACTGTGACTACTGTCAGGGTGGACGTTCCAACCTGTGTGCAGAAAGGGAACTTATAGGCATGCGCCTCGCCGGTGCGTTTGCACAATACGTCACCATACCGGAACGTAATCTGCTTTATATGCCTCAGGACATGGATCCTGTTATCGCCAGTCTTGCTGAGCCAGCAGCCACTTCACTGCATGCGATCTATCTGGCAGAGAAGGTACTGCACCGACCACTCTCCGAGTGCCGAGCATTGGTATTGGGCGGCGGCTCGATCGGTGCCTTTGCAGCGTTGATGCTGAAAGGCAATGTTTGTATCGATGTCTGCCTTGGCGACACCAATCCCCTGAGAAGGCACACGGCAGAAAAGCTGCGTTGCTGCAAGGTCTATGACCCCCTGGGCGATGACCTGCCTGAAGAAAACAGTTTCGATCTGGTTATCGATGCGGTGGGCAGTGGTCGAACGCGCGCAGCATCGTGCAGCTTCGTTAAATCCGGCGGTGTCATTTCACATGTTGGTTTGCAGGATAACGAGCCGGGACTCGACACCCGCAGGATTACCCTAGATGAGATCACCTTCCTGGGAAACTACACCTATAGTGCGGTTGATCTGCGTGCTGCCATTCAGGCCTTGTACAGTGGCGCTCTTGGCACACTTGACTGGGTGGAGACACGCCTGCTCTCCGATGGCGCAGCAGCATTTCGTGATATTCACGAAGGCAAGGCGGCTGCGCCGAAAATTGTCTTACGGCCATAAGCCAAGAGCGACATAGTTGCCGATGCGCTAGTGGGTGCCGAGCGTCCCCTTGCAATTGAGGTTTCTGTTCGCCAGCGAGCCGCAATGTGATGCGGGGTATTGAGTATCGTATACCGCGCCATCAAGACCCATCTGATCCATAAGACGGAAGCTCTGCACAAGTTGTTCCCCGATTCTGAGTCTGTTAACAAAGCGCTGGCGGAATGTGTTTCTCAAAAGCACGGCACAACCTAACCTTTGGATCAAGCCGACGCCGCACAGCTGAGCGGTGTGGTTTCCTCGCTCGCTATGCTTGCCGGGCACCGGTTAAGGCAGTGGTAATGAAAATTTCCTGTGCGGGAGTTTCGCGGGAATCAGTAATGCACGGTTAGGCGCTGTACTCCAGTTCCGGGGACAGTTTACCTATTTGTGGATAAGTTGGGTGATAGCTTGCTTGACCTGATCGTTATCGGTGTTGTCGGTGATTGGCGCATGGTCCGTTGTCATATTTATTAACAGATAAGTAAAATGTCCCCGTAATTGGACATCATCGCCCAGCGGTGGCCTTCGGGCATTGAACCGTTTTCGGTTATGACGCCATCTTCTCTATTTCCCGGATCCCGCTCACGTTGGTTTCGTGCTGTTGAACCGTTCCGTTCTTCAGCACACAATGCATGCCGAGGTTGAACGTCAGAGGGAACCGGACCTGAAGGGTAGCGTTTGTGGTACCGATCATATCCATACCTTGAATGACTTGGCAGTCGGTATTCTCGAGGACTTCCTGTGCTGTATATGTCGCAGAGTCGCACCCCAACACGAGCACCGCCTCATAATCCTTAGCGCGCTTCAGAAATCGACTGCGTTGCCACTTCGTCCAAAGGCACATCATCGGAGTTGGTATGTGTATGGCATACGTGCCGGTTCGAACGCCGCGTTGCTCGAGCGGTTTGCGAATAGACTGGATGTAATCTTCGAAAGCCCCTGTTTTGAGGCCCCTCTTGAAGAACTCAATGAACGGTGAGTTCTGTTGCATCGCCAGACACATAGGTGGGCAAACGGGACACGAGACGATCAAAACCGAATTGTAATTCTCAAGGTCAGTAGAAACGTCTCGCGGCTCCAGATGAACAGGCATGGTGTACCTCCTATTCTTTGTGACGAAGTTCGTTATCTGACTGCGGGAACATAATGCTTTATGCGCGCAATCGCATTGAGCCGGATCAAGGCAATACGGCATTTTCTTCAATTGGTTATCTGTGATGTGGGCTGGCACGACCGACACCGTTCAGACGGATACGTTTTGATGGAAAAGTGCAAGCATGTGCGAATGGCCGATATAAGACCTCGAGGTTTCGTTTCTTTCGAAAACGTAACGTCGGTGGGTTACTTATGAATAGATTTGACAGCCTGCCTTGGAACAATTCAAATCGAATCTACATTTCTACTGTTTTTCCTTAACTCTACGTCAAAGATGACCCCTAAATATTTCTTCTGATCCTGAGTACCAAGGTCGGTAAAAGCAGAAAGTTTACTGCGAACTCCAGCGTAATCGTAATAGCTAACCTTGATATGACATATATCGACTATGATCTCTCGACCCATCGCAAGTCATAGCGTGCGTGTTCATACATTTTGGGTGCCGACTGTTAATCGCACCACCTGTGAGTTTGAGAATGCTTCTCACCATACGGTTCGTCGCCTTGCGTATCGGGGCTTTTCGTCTGTTCGTCCCCATCAGTTTTTGTCACATTAAGGCTAACGTTAATCCCATGCCAATGTTCATATTGTTTCCAGACAAGGTGAAGACCGAGAATCCCCATAACAGTTTCATAATGATAGATCATGATGCGCGTCAAGGAATGCGAAGTTACTTGAAGCTATAAGATGCGAAACGATTACCTTGAAGCTACGCAGGCTAGACGTTTAGGCGTAGCCGTTTGCACATAGGAGGCGATTATGACCGCCATTAGAATGCAGTTCTTTACCATAGCCCTGCTTATTTTTATCGGTATATGGCTAACTGGCTTTGCGACGGGACACTGGTTCCTGTACGTACCGATGGCAGCGTTGGTCTTCGCTGGCATCACCGGCATCTGCCCGGGATATCTGTTTTGGAAAAAGATGGGTTTTGAAGACACTCTCTCTGGCCCTACAGCACCCGCCAAACATGCGTAATCGGCACGGAGCTAAGGCGAAGCGTTGTTCCTAGTTCCGGGGACAGTTTACTTGTTCCTAGTTCCGGGGACAGTTTACTTATTTGTGGATAAGTCGGGTGGTAGCTTGCTGGACCTGATCGTTTTCGGTGTTGTCGGTGATTGGCGAATAGTCCATTGTCATATTAATTAACAAATTTAAGTAAACTGCCCCCGTAATTGCGAATTGGACAGGTTCGTTGAGTGGCGAGCACAAAGTGGGTAGAGTATTGGCCCTAACCAAAACGAGATCATCATAGGAGGAGAAAAGCATGTCTTGGCAAGTGTCAGGTCGTAGCATGGAGCTGTGTAGCTGCAAGGCGTTTTGTCCTTGTTGGTTGGGTCCGGAGGGAGAACCGGATCAGGAATGGTGTTCGGCAATTTTTGGCTTCGATGTTGAAGCGGGGAGTTCAGATGGTATCGATCTGGCCGGTACCAAGGTGGTCTTCATGGCCCATTGGCCAGCCAATTTCTTCTCAGGTAATGGCAGCGCTCGCCTATATATCGATGAGGCGGCCAACTCGGATCAGCAGCGGGAACTGGAAGCCATATTCAGCGGCCAGAAAGGCGGGCTACTGGAAGGACTGTGGGGCGCTGTCTTAGGCACTTGGCATCCGGTCAAGATCGCGAAGGTCGACATTGACTGGGGCGACGCCCCCAAAGTTACGGTCGATGGTGTCGGAGAAGCGACACTTCAACCGTTCCAAGATGGCGCTGGTAAGTCGGCAACTCTATCTGGTGCGGCTGCCCAGGCGGCATTCCAGATTGATAGCATGGTCTTAGCCAAAGGTAAGGCGAGCAGTTGGTCGGATCCTGATCTTGGGAGCTGGGAAGGCGATTCAGGAACACTTCATCGCTTCAATTGGGCTGCTTAACGAGACGCGCTGACCGTTTCGAGACGACCGCGCAAGTTTGAAGGGTGATGTCTGCCATCACGTCTCCGTGACGGGCAATCGCATTCATCATTTGCGTGCCGTGCCTAGGTTCTGCTCTTGTCGTGTACGATACTTTTCTTAATACCCGCCGCAAGAGTTCTGGCAAGCCTATTGACAAGGCCGTCGAAAGCGTTGTCAAACGCGACAGGATTATGATCCTGGGCGCGTTATCTATCGTTGTTGTGCTGTCGTGGGTTTACATCCTTGCTGGGGCGGGCATGGACATGTCCGCTCTCGAGATGACGCGAATGACCTCCGGCAAGGCGGGCATGCATATGATGACTCCCGCCGTCTGGAGCCTCAGCTATGCCGCTCTAATGTTTGTCATGTGGTGGGTCATGATGGTGGCTATGATGTTGTCGTCCGCCGCGCCCGTGGTGCTATTGTTCGCTGCGATCAATCGTAAACAAGAAGAAAATGGCAATCCTTTCGTACCTACGTCGATCTTCGCATCGGCTTACTTAATCGTGTGGGCTGGATTCAGTATGGTTGCCGTAGCCGTACAATGGAGTTTGGAACGTGCGGACTTACTTTCCCCGATGCTGGAAAGTGCGAGCGTGATTCTTGGCGGCGTTCTATTGCTGGCCACAGGCGTCTACCAACTGACACCGCTCAAGCGAGCCTGTCTCAACCATTGCCGTTCTCCACTGCAATTCATTTTGACCCGTTGGCGCAGCGGAACGAGCGGCGCGTTTCGCATGGGAATTGAACATGGCGCCTATTGCGTCGGTTGTTGTTGGTTCTTGATGGGGCTCTTGTTTTTCGGCGGTATCATGAATCTTTACTGGATCGCAGGAATCGCCGTCTTCGTCTTGTTAGAAAAGACCATTCCAAGCGGCCACCAGGTCGGTTACGTGGTTGGCATCGCATTGATCATCTGGGGCATTGCGGTCCTGGGAAACCAGTTCCGGGGACAGTTAACTTATTTGTGGATAAGTCGGGTGGTAGCTTGCTGGACCTGATCGTTTTCGGTATTGGCGGTGATTGGCGAATAGTCCGTCGTCAAATTTATTAACAGATAAGTAAACTGTCCCCATAATTACTCATAATTACCTTTTTTTATCTTTGATCAGGTAATGAACAAAGAAAAGACCGCCATGTTTGTGGCGGCCTTAACTCTAATGCACCCAGGAGGACAACCATGCTTAGCAACCTTACCTAGAGTGCACCCCTCACCCCTGTAGCGCTCCCTCGGCGGTCATGCTAACAAGAACACAGACGAATTCTTGGTGACTCTGATCACCGTCAGAGCAATTGTTTTGGTCAGCTCGATTTTCTTTGATCAACGTGAATGTTGAGGTGAGTCACAAACCCATCGCTGGTCATGGGTTCACTAAGTATGCCGTGTTTGTCGCGGCGCAGCACAAAGGTTTTTTTGTCTTTTTTGTGAATGTCGTTTCCCGCCGCCCACAAACCTCACACACTATTGCGATAATTCCGGGGACAGCACACGCAATCGCCACTTCTTCAAATAGGCATACTGTCCGGGTAATGCCCAAACGATAAAGCTATTGATTCTCAGTTGTCACCGACCCCATTTTTTCATTTTTCTACAACTGGTGGAGTCCGACCCCGACATCTCCACACGCGTCGTTGATCACCGCGCGGACCCATTACTTGTTTCGTTTTTCTAGCAAAACCGCTTGTTTTTGCTAGGCTTTAAACGTTGTATCTATATTTTTCGGGGTCGCGCTCCAGCGAGCAAAGGGGGGTACAGTGCACTATGTCATTGGGCTCATTACGGCGTTGGCCGGACTTCTGTTCGCGTTGTCACGGTTACAAAGGGCAGGTTTGGATCTAAATGCTTTGAACCCCTTCTTGTGGTATCGGCGCGCACAATGGCGAAAGAAATACGCAGCGAAACCTATTTATGCCCTGGATGACCCGATGGATGTAGCGGCGGTACTTTTGCTTGAGGTGGCTCGATGCGAAGGGGCGATCAGTTCCGAACAGAAGCGGGAAATAGTCACCATATTCGAACATGAGTTTCATTTATGTGTTGATGAGGCATCAGATCTACTGCGGGCGAGCACCCATCTGATACGAGATGAGGTAAACCTTGCGGATAATATAGACAAGATCCTACAGAGGAGCACCGCCAATTTCACCGCCGCGCAAGTGCAGTCGCTCATTGCTATGATGCATCATCTGGCGATGCTGGAAGGCCCCAAAAACGATGCGCAACGGAGACTTATCGAGGTGACGCGCATGCATTTCGCGAACAAATTGAAAACGAATAAGAGTGCATGGCACTAATCCACTGTTAACAACACCGGTCCCGGTCGTTGCCGCACACCCACCCAATAGGTAGCTAACCAATAGGGGTCAGGCCCCAGACATATCACACAGATAACGACTCATGCTTGATTTCTGGGAGATTGGGCTTAACGTTCTGATCATACTGGTCACCATATTCGCGATGACCTGGGTGCTTTATTCAAAAGGTCGTGGTGTGCGGCGGCTAAAGGAGACGCTGAGACAGCACGGCGTCGATGAGGGCCTGCACGAGGTCACCTATCTCAGTGCAGAGGACATCGCGACGGGTCGTGTTCAATTGACAAGTGCGGCGCGTGCGCTGCTCAGGAGCGACAGCAGCGATCAGTATCGTCTCCTGGTTCCGGCGGTAAATGACAAGTCCATAGAACACGTGTTTCCGTTGTCAGACTGCCGGATCGCGTGGATCGACAACGGTCAATTGCGCTCTGCCGTGCCGAGTATGATCCGACTTCATCATGCCGGACGCAGCCATTATTTAATCAAATCGTCTCGATGGCTCGGTGCGGATCACGACGCTACGCACGCGTTATATGAGCGACTGACTCAGAGCGGATTCAGTGAAGATTCGACGCTTCGTGCACCAACGAATTTGGGATCATGGCTTTTTGCTGCCCTGGTGGCAGTGCTTGTGGCGGTTGGCTACATGCTATGGGCGGCCTTCAATGTCGCCGCGGATTTTGCTCCGCTGGTGCTCGCGCAGCTACCCAATAAAGACGTCGTCGCCGCAAGCCATGTCGATCTGTATCACTTCGATGCCGACGGGCAGTTAAAGCAGCAGATAAGCGTTGCGGACCTGGGCATCCGCGACGGGGTCAGTGAACTACAAGCGCTCGATGATAAGACTGTCCTCGTAGGAGACCTCGGGGCGGGCGCAATCAAGCGCTGTGATCTTGAGGTGAGAGCGTGCCGTGTGTTAGAGGGCTTCTCCGGGAATACACCGGCATTTCTACGCTCCTTCCAGTTTGCAGTGGATTCGGGGGCCGGTCACATCTATGTCACGGACACGGCACGCCATCGCCTCGTACAGTTTGACGCTAATGGGTTACGGCTAAGACAAATCGCCGGTCCGGAGCGATTGTGCTTTCCCAATGCGCCGGTAGTGGTGGAGGGGCGACTGTATGTCAGCAATACCAACCACCATAGCGTTGCCGCTTGGTCACTGGATGCGTTGGACGCAGAACCCCAATCTTGGCTCACGGTGCAAGAGGGGCGCCGCGGGGTGAACTGCCCGGCACCGCTGGAGTACCGTGGATTTGAGATCTTTGCTGGCGAAAGACCAGCGTCGGGCGGGCGCCCAGCGGTCGTGCATCAAGAAAGCCGGCGCGGGCGCGTTTGGCCGATGGTGGCGCGGCGCGATCGACGCGGTCAGTGGTGGGTCCTGAATGCGGATAACAGGATGGCGCACGCTGATATCATCGTCTTTGACCGTGACTTCACCCAACCACGGCGCGTGCGGGTGGCAGATAATGCCGATCCCCTGTCATTGCTGGTGCGTCATGACGACGTGCTCATAACCGACACGCGCAGTGGTGCTATTCTCGAAGTCGGCCTGGACGGTAAGTTGCGCGGGCGTTTCGGTGATGCACGATTTCACGCTGAGATCGAGACGCGCAGAACGCGCCAGATCAATATGCAGTGGTTGCGCATGTACACCATGGCGGGCGTTGGCGCATTACTGGTATTGGGCTTGTTGGCACTTGGTGTCTGGCGCAAACGAAGGCTTCGGGCCATCGTTGCCGCGGATCCTGCATTCCAAACCATCGAATAGACATAAAGCTTATCAAATGCGGGATCAGACCCGATAAACGATGTTGCCGATAACTGTCTATTATGAGCACCTGCCAAATAGCGTTGTATAATATGCCATATGGCAAGATCCGCACTCGGACAACAACCCACGCTGCGCCGGATCCGCGAGATCGAACGCGGACTTCCGTATCGCCGTGTCGAAAAACTCATCAGCGAATTGGATGAGACCGACATCAGGATTGCGCACCTGGTGCAAATTGCACCGCGAACACTGGCGCGGCGCAAGCAAGAAGGGACGTTGAAATCGGATGAATCCGAACGCGTGGATTGCATCGAACGTATTTACCGTCTCGCGACGGAGTTGTTCGAAGGCGACAAGGCGCAAGCGGTGATGTGGCTGAAGCAACCCAATCGCGGGCTCGCCGACCGGCCGCCGCTGGACTTCGCGCGCACCGAGATCGGGGCGCGGGAAGTTGAGAATCTTATCGCCCGGCTCGAGCACGGCGCGTTCAGCTAGTGCCTGCCGCTTGGCGCATCGTCAAGTAAAAGCACCAACCACACGCATTGACAGGGGAGGGCGCGCGTCCATTCGGCGGACGCTCGAACACGTGCGGTCAAGCAATCATCTATGCCGCCGAGACCGTAGCGGGCGCGTTGCTCAAGATCCTGGTTCACGGCAAGCGGCAACTCGGTTCGCATTATGTCGTGTATCGCTTGGTGTTCCCCAAACGCATCGTCGCGGAGATACAGCTATCCGTGCTTCCCCAGCACTGGCGCAGCGCACCGCCGCCAGCGGAACTCGGACAGATCGGTGACCGGTGGTGTAGCAAACAAACCTCGGCCATGCTCCGCGTCCCCAGTGCGGTGGTGCCGCTAGAGGCGAATTATCTGATCAACCCGGCTCACCGGGATCACCGGCTCATACAGATCGAAGGGCCCATAGATGATGT
>CALZGZ010000283.1 GCA_945787105.1 uncultured Gammaproteobacteria bacterium | reverse complement strand
TTCGGTTTCGCCCAGATTGCGACGCGCGTATCGCCCTTGGCAGCCTGGTGCGGGCCGATCCCGCCGCATCCGGCTGATCACCAGCGGCGCTATGACACAGGAAGGTCAATTTCTCAATCTCCTTTCAACGCGACAGCACTACGTCTGAAATGGATCAGCAGCGGTCTTTATCCGAAGCTGTCGCGCGCGCCCGCTGCACCTCCAATAACGGAAGTTACCGGCTGAATTTCCGAAGCTGAGGGATAAGCGGACGTGCGAGCTACGCCGCGAAACTTCTCAAACCAGCCAAAAGGCGACATTGGCCGAGGCCTTTTCGCCTTCTCGATTGTTAGTTCCGTGTCGCGCTGCCGCGGCTAGGGTGCGGTAAGCATGCGTTCGGCCTCGTTGAGGTGGACTCCGTTTCAATGCGCCAGCAACACGGGGAGTTCGGCGTGTTCGATCACGTATTTCGTGACGCCTCCGAGGATCATCTCTCGAAAGCGGCTGTGTGAATACGCGCCCATGACAAGAAGATTGGCTTCCACCTCTTTCGCTTCGTCGAGCAGAACTCGTCCGACACTGCGATCGTCAGGCGTGATCTCCCTAACTTCCGCTTCGATGTCGTGCCAAGCGAGCGTTCGGGCGACATCGTTTGGTGACGGCCCATGCTTTGCGCCAGTAGCCACAGCGCAGACAATGACTCGCTTGGCGCATTTTAGGAAAGGCATCGCAGAAACGACGGAACGAGCCGATTGAGCGGTTCTGTTCCAGCCGAGGAGCACCGTATCTCCAATTCTCTCCGGCTTTACCGGTGGCGCGAGTAATGCGGGACGACCTGTGCTGGAAAGAACTCCTTCCAGCGTCGCACGAGAGGCATCACGTGATCTCGCCACCGCCAGGTCCACGACAATAAGATCGTATGCCCCACCCCTCTCGGCCACTACTTGCGCCTCGACGCCTCGTGCCAAGTACCACGATGCTGAGGGGGATTCAGCAGCGGGTGGTTCCTCGCAAAACTGGACCCGGTTAGAGGCAAGACACTTATCAAAATGGGCGCGTGCCGCTCTCTCCCTATCTTCAATCTCTTTCTCAATGTGTTCCAGTTCCCGCAGGCGTGTTGGGCTCATGGTCTCATCTACAATCGGCAGCTGTTGCAGCGGATCTACTCGGACATGAAGTGCGTCAAGATGTCCGCCAAAAAGCCGAGCGACGAATAGCGCCGTCTCCAAAGTGCTTTGGTCAGATTCCGCACCAGTCACGGGTACAAGAAGATTCCGAATGGTCATGATAGCCTTCCTCAGACTGTCGTTTGATAGAGTTTAAATTGGAATTCTGTGGTTGGACATCTTGTTTGTTGAGCCCGCTATGACTTCCATTCCGGGTCAGCGCCGGTCTTAACGCGCACGCACCAGGCGCGTCTGCTCCACCCAGCTAAGCGGAACTCCGTCGCCCGAATGTCTGCTGCTGGGGGATGAGCGGACCAAGCCCAGCGCCCGGCTCACTTCGCTTCGTAGCCATTAGCCGACAATTTTTGCAGAGCGGTCGCCGGGCACCGCGCGTCATTGATTTCTCGGGGACATACCCCACTTATCACGTACACGTATTGCATTTGTTTTGTGTTATCTAAACAGCCGGTCCGCCGATTAGCTTAGTTATCCCCTGACAATGTGAGCGTTAGACCAACCGCGCCGTCATATTGTGTGAGGCGTGGAATCAAGCATTTTGTTAGAGGAAATTAGCTATGGCTACTGGTACTGGGAAGTGGTTCAACCCGGCCAAGGGTTTCGGATTTATCGAGCCGGAAGACGGCTCTAAGGACGCGTTCGTCCACATTTCGGCCGTCGAGCGCGCCGGACTGAGTTCGCTTGCCGAAGGGCAGAAGGTCTCCTATGAGCTTCAGCCCGGACAGAATGGCAAATCGTCCGCCGAGAACCTGTCCGTCAACGACTAACCACGCCAGGCGCCGCCTCCAACGCCCGTTGGAGGCGGTCGCCGCGGGTTACCGGAAACGCGCCCTCCAACGATCGCGTTGCGGGCCGGTCCGCACTCATTCCCGCGACAGCAATCAATACAACGAACGATAAGAAAACGCGGCGCGGTGCGCCCAGCGAGAGCCGACCTTTGGCAGCAAACTGCGGGCGGACCCGCCTGCGCTGCGCTGCAGGATGTAAGCATCTGCCCGTTACCTCACGAATTGTCGCAGAGGATTCCTAAAAGGTTGAAGCCAGCGAAATCGAAGGCCGAAGATAAAGTACGCTGCAGCTAAGAAAAATTACAAGCGGGCTGCGAAAGAACGGGAACAAGCGCGTCAAAAAGAATTGGAACATATGGCGACCTTGCGGCCCCACCGCTTGGGCAAAGAGGCTGCCGACAAGGAATCCACCGAGGAGGATGCCGAAAAAAGCGACCGCCAAGAACAAAAAGCCATCGCGTTTGCCCCAAGCTCACCGACTCGAGCTGTAACGGTCGGAAATGCCGCAACGGAACCCGACATCGAAAAACTGCGATCGGCATCCGCCTCGACGCGGCGCTCACTCTATGCCCACGCCAGATGAAGGAGCGTAACAGTATGGATCTACATAGGTACTTTATCGGACAGACCGTGCGGTTCATCAAACCGTCCCGAAGCAGCGGCCTTGGCGGAACGCCCGCAGGCAATTTTCGGGTGCTCGGTCTGCTCCCGGACTATCAGGGAAACAAGCAGTATCGCGTCCAATCCACCAGCGGCGGTCACCAGCGGGTTGTGGTTGAGAGCGAAATTGGCTTGCAGTGAGATTGAATGACCCGCTAACGAATGCCATTCCATACTTAATCTCCTGTCATAACGCTCGACGCCGTGCCGTCCGTCGTTGTCTTGCGCGCGGCTCGCGCCGCTGCAACGGCGCTATGCAATCGCCGCTCTCTCCTCCCTAGTCCTTCCGCAATCGGGCGCGCATCTGGCGCTAGGGGCAACGGCTGGCGTTTACTGTCACTAGTTGAGCTCTATTGTCGGGGTCGAATGTCCGGAATGGGTCAGGGCGGTCATGGCGCGGACCCGTCGTGCAGGTGGTGTCAGTCCAATGCGAACCAGTCTCCGAATTGACCAGAAAGGCGGGATTTACGCCAGCACCTGACGCCACTCAGCCAACGCGGCTGAGCGGTTCTGTTTGAAAGTTTCGCGGCTGG
>CALZGZ010000282.1 GCA_945787105.1 uncultured Gammaproteobacteria bacterium | reverse complement strand
GCAAGCAGACGGTGTTGAGCATACGCAATTACCAGACTGTTTGTCCGGCCGTCACTTTGTTATCTATCGAGATCTGACCGCCGCATATAAAAACAGAAGCGAGACAGCGATGCCAGGTGCCGGCGATGCTGAGGATGCGTACCCGGATGAGTAATCAATGGAAGTTGGCAAGTCTGATATTGGCGCTTGTAATAGCGGTTCCGGCGTTCGCCGTGGATGTGTCCGGCACGCGGGTGAAAGAAACCGACACCGGCGTTTCAGTGACGGATGAAAATGCCTTGACGCCATCAGATCTGGCGCGCTCCCGTTACTGGGGACTGTCGCAGATAGAATGGCGTCGTTACAAACAGTTGATGCAGGGGATTCGCGGCAGCATCAGCCCACCGACGATCTCACCCATCGAAGTATTGGGGATTCATGCGCGTGATCAGGATGAGCGGCGTCGTTATGCCGAGAGGTGGGCGCGCGCCATGCGCGAGGATGTGAGCCGGATATTGGCTTTTCAGCTTGCATACGATGAGGCTGGAAAGCGCTTATATCCGAACGAACAATTGATCGATATCAATAGATTGCCCAATCGTTTGCCAGGACGCACTGAAAAGACGAGTTCCTTGCAGCCAGAAGACCGGGTGATTTTCTTCACTCGGCCGGATTGCCCTGCCTGTGATGCCCTGTTGGGCATGTTGCTTAAACGCATCGATAAGGTCGCGGCTATCGATATCTATATCGCCGGTGTGAAGTCAGGTGATGACCAGGCGGTGAGAGATTGGGCGGACAGTCACTCGATCAAGCCCGAGTGGGTGCACAGCCGTCGTGTCACCCTCAACCACGAGGCAGGGGTGTTGGAGAGACTCACACAGGGAAGGGGTGAGATACCCTATCTGTTGCGACGGCAGGGCAAGGACCTCACGGTGCTTCGCACCTCGGAGCTGTAACGATGTACCGCGCGCGACCCATAACCGTATGCATGGGTGCAGTATGCGGTATCGTCTGGTCGACAGCGGCATGGTGCGGCGCAACCGTGCCAAACGGTTACCGCGTCATCGCGGCCGAATATGCAATCCCCTACACGATTCTATACGCCATTGCGCTGGCAGAGAGCGGCCGTGGTTTAAGCGGCAACCGCTCGCGTCGTCCCTGGCCATGGACACTCAATGTCGCCGGGCGCGGCCATTTTTATCCGTCTCGTAAGGCGGCGTGGACTGCACTGAACAATTTTATCGCCCACGGTGAACGATCCATCGATATCGGTCTGATGCAGGTGAACTGGAGATTCCACAAAGACACATTGGGCAACACCTGGCAGGCACTTGATCCCTACCACAACTTACGGGTTGCGGCCGGGATTCTAAAGAACTGTTTTAACAAGCGGCGCGATTGGTGGGCCAGCGTCGGCTGCTATCACTCGCCAGTGAATGTAGTGCGTGCACAAAGCTACCGACTACGGGTCGTTGGTCATTGGCAGCGGCTGGAAGTAAACGGATAAAACATCCTGATGATGAGTAAACGCTATAGTTTGAGGAGTAGGTGGTTCTTGATCGGCATGCTACTGATGCCTGTGCTTGCGTGGTCGGAGGTCACGGTAATCTTTGACAGTGGTAACACCCGACCGCTGGCGCCGTACCTGAAGAGTCTCGAAGGCAGCGAGCGATCAATAAATCGTCCGTCGACGAGTGATCCTAAACTTGGCGTCGCAGACATTCAATCCCTGTTGCCGATTCACTCACCTGGATTAACCCCGGGCTTTGTGCCGTCGCAGCAGTTCAATCGGCCGTTTGCCCGTCCGTTCTTTCTGATCGGTTCAGATCAATACTCCAGGCAGTGGTTCATTAAATATCGGGATCGCCTCAAAGCGATCGGTGCTGTCGGTATGTTGGTCCAGGCAGATACAATCGATGATCTACAGGCTATTTCCAAGTTGACAGGTGGTCTACCTATTACGCCCGCGTCCGGCGCCGACATCGCCAGGGCTTTGGGCGTTTCGCATTATCCGGTTCTGGTCACTTCTCAAGGCATCGAACAGTGAGCGCGCATCCCATCGAGGCCTTGCTGCGCCCGCCGGTTGAACTGTGGTCAACACTGGTGGCCTTTGCAACCGCTGTCATTGCCATTCTGGCCCCGTGGGCACTGATGATGCCGCCGGGTGTAGCCTACAGCACAGGTGCAATACTGATTGTTCTTGGACTCGTACGAGGGAGACATGCATGGCGGGTGATACGGTATCAACGCAATATGCGCAGGCTTCCTACTTATCGATTGCGTGCCGACAAGATACCGCTCAGTCGCCACAAACTGTTTCTCGGCAAAGGCTTTTGCTGGACCCAGAAGCACACCCAGCGATTGCGGGATACACTGCGGCCCGAGGTCCTGCACTACGTGCAACCGGGAATTTTGTATCAATGGGCACGACGAAAGGAAGTCGCCTGGGAATCGATACCGCTGCTGAGCTTGCTGGCCCGCTTCCTTCGTGCACGTGCGTGGTGGAATCCACTGGCGCCGCTTCCGCCCGTCGGTGGAAAACCGGCGCTGCATGCCGTGG
>CALZGZ010000281.1 GCA_945787105.1 uncultured Gammaproteobacteria bacterium | reverse complement strand
TGGAGGACACGTCAAAAGCCGATCTCACAGTAAAGATCACCGGTTATCAATGGAAGTGGCAGTATGAATATCCTGAGCATGGCGTCGGTTTTTACAGCACCCTGGCCACGCCGAGGGCGCAAATCGAAGGCATTGAACCAAAGGGTGAAAACTATCTGCTCGAGGTAGACAAGCCGCTAGTCATACCGACCAACAGAAAGGTTCGGTTTCTACTGACCGCGAACGATGTAATTCATGCCTGGTGGATACCGCAGTTCGGAACCAAGAAAGACGCGATACCGGGTTATATCAACGAGCTGTGGACCTTGGTCGAAAAGCCGGGCACCTATCGTGGACAGTGCGCCGAGCTGTGCGGTAAGGATCATGGCTTTATGCCTATCGTGGTAGAGGCGATATCGCCGGAACAGTTTGAAGCCTGGCTCGCAAGTGAGAAGCAGGGTCAAGCCAAGGATACCAGTGACGCCGCCAGGGAATGGTCCAAAGGCGAGTTGTTGGCGCATGGCGAGAAGGTCTATGCCAACTGCGTCGCCTGTCATGGTGCTGACGGCAAGGGTATGCCCGGTGCGTTTCCCGCCATCACCGGCAGTCCGGTCGCAACCGGCCCAGTCGCTGCGCATGTGAGCGTTGTGATGAACGGTAAAACCGGTACTGCAATGCAGGCGTTCAAGAACCAACTCTCGGATCTCGACATCGCGGCAGTGGTTACCTATCAGCGCAACGCGCTTGGCAATAACACCGGTGACATAGTGCTGCCCACTCAGGTCAATAGCGTTCGCTAAAAGAGAATGCGAGTAATAAGGAGACAATAACTATGGCAACAGCAGACGCCGCCCATCACGGCGAACATCACGCTCACCCCACCGGCATCCTGCGTTGGATTACGACCACCAATCACAAGGATATCGGAACGCTTTACCTGCTTTTTTCCCTGTCCATGTTCATGGTCGGCGGGTTGATGGCGTTGATCATTCGTGCCGAGTTATTTCAGCCAGGGTTGCAGGTAGTTGACCCGCATTTCTTCAATCAAATGACCACGATGCACGCGCTGGTCATGATCTTCGGCGCAGTGATGCCGGGTTTCGTCGGGTTTGCGAACTGGATGTTACCGATGATGATTGGGGCTCCGGACATGGCGTTACCGCGCCTCAACAATTGGAGTTTCTGGATACTACCTTTCGCATTCACCATGCTGTTATCGAGCCTGCTCACCGCCGGCGGCGGTCCGGCATCAGGATGGACGTTGTATGCGCCGTTGTCGATCCAGGGCGGCATGAGCGTCGATATGACCATCTTCGCGATCCATATGATGGGGGTCTCGTCGATACTCGGCGCCATCAATGTGATCGTGACGATTTTTAATATGCGTGCGCCGGGGATGACGCTGTTGAAGATGCCGTTGTTTGTGTGGACCTGGCTCATTACCGCATTCCTGCTGATCGCGGTAATGCCGGTACTGGCCGGCGTGGTAACCATGTTGTTGACTGATCGCCACTTCGACACCGCGTTTTTCAACCCTGCCGGCGGTGGTGACCCAGTGATGTTTCAACACATCTTTTGGTTCTTCGGACACCCTGAGGTCTATATTCTGATTCTGCCGGCGTTCGGAATCATTTCCGAAATTATCCCGACATTTTCGCGCAAGCCGCTGTTCGGTTACACCACCATGGTGCTGGCGACCGCCGGCATCGCGTTTCTGTCTTTCATCGTGTGGGCGCACCATATGTTTACCGTCGGCATGCCGCTGGCGGGTGAGCTGTTTTTCATGTACTCGACGATGTTGATCGCGGTACCTACGGGCGTGAAAGTCTTTAACTGGGTGTCCACTATGTGGCGCGGCGCGCTGACGTTTGAAACCCCGATGTTGTTTGCTATTGCTGTCGTATTTCTGTTTACCATCGGCGGTTTTTCCGGCTTGATGTTGGCGATCACACCCGCCGACTTTCAATATCATGACACCTACTTTGTGGTTGCCCACTTCCACTATGTTCTGTTTTCTGGATCAATCATGGCGATGATGGGCGGTGCCTACTACTGGTTGCCGAAATGGACCGGTCACATGTATGACGAAAAGCTCGGTAAGACCCATTTCTGGTTGAACACGATTTTCTTTAATATCACGTTCTTCCCGCAGCACTTTCTGGGACTCGCTGGGATGCCGAGGCGAATTCCCGATTATGCGTTGCAATTCACCGAGTTCAACGTAATCTCCAGCATTGGGGCATTTGGCCTTGGCCTGTCGCAACTGCTGTTCGTCTATGTCGTTATAAAGTGCGTGCGCGGTGGAGAGAAGGCCAGCGACGAAGTATGGGAACAGCCGCGCGGCCTGGAATGGACCGTGCCGTCACCGGCTCCTTACCACACGTTTGAGACGCCGCCAAGGGTCGCATAGAAGAGTCAGCTGGTGACCAATCCGAGTGTCGAGTTTGTCAATGAACGAAAGCGAGCTAGGGCCAATAGGCGTCTTGCGTTGTTGCTGGGCGCCGTGGCTCTGGGATTTTTCATTGTTGTGTTATTAATGGATTGGTCATGACTGCAGCAGCCCAGCAACCGCCCGCCAACCGCCGCTTGATTCTGCGACTCGTTCTAGCCGTATTTGCGATGTTTGGCTTCGGGTTTGCGTTGGTGCCCCTGTATGATGTGTTTTGCGACATCACCGGACTAAACGGCAAGACCGGAGTCACCGATAGCCGGACGGTCGAAGCCACGCCGATCGATAAAGATCGATGGGTTACAGTGGAATTTACCGGTAACGCTGCCAGTGGGTTACCTTGGGAGTTCCGACCCACGGTAGCGAAGATGGAGGTGCAGCCGGGAGCGCTTACACGAGCGACGTATATCGCGCGCAATACCAGCAACCGGACCGTCGTCGGCCGTGCGATTCCTAGTGTTACCCCAGGAGAGGCGGCCGCACATTTCAAGAAGACGGAATGTTTTTGTTTCACTGAGCAATACCTGGATGCGGGTGAGACCAAAGAAATGACGGTGCAGTTCGTAGTGGAACCGGATATTCCACGCAGCGTGAATACGATTACGCTCTCTTACGCGTTCTTTAATGCCGAGAAATATGTCAAGCAAAAAACGGGCAAGGCAAAGCATCAGGACACGAAGCTTGAAAAAGCCCATCCGGGAAAGAAAAGTTGACACCAAGGTTGATGACTCAAGGGGAAATATGAAATGAGTGGCGCACAAGGCAGCTATTATCTTCCAAACCCGAGCGCATGGCCGATCATCGGGTCCATTGGGCTTTTCACTTTGTTGCTGGGCTTCATGCTGTTTCTCAACGAGGGGACGGCCGGTCCGTGGTTGATGATCTTCGGCGCCTGCGTCACCGCGTTCATGTTGATTGGCTGGTTCGGCACAGTCATCAACGAAAGCGAAGGCGGGTTGTACAACGACCACGTTGGCATGTCGTTCCGCATGAGTATGTTGTGGTTCATCTTTTCCGAGGTCATGTTCTTCGCCGCCTTTTTCGGTGCCCTGTTCTACACCCGAACCTTGGCGGTGCCGTGGTTGGCAGACACCGACTTGCTGTGGCCCAATTATGAAGGCGGATGGCCCACGGCCGGACCCAAGGGACCGATGCCCATCGATGCGGATACCGCCGTGTCCAATCCCGCCACGCAGTTTTCCACCATCGGGCCGTGGGGCATACCGGTGCTCAACACGTTGTTATTGTTGTCATCCAGTATCACGGTCACGATCGCACATCATGCGCTCAAGCAAAATGCCCGCGGCCGACTCATATTGTGGCTGGGATTGACGGTCGCGCTGGGTATCGTGTTTCTGTACTTTCAGGCGATCGAGTACCACCACGCGTATACCGAGCTGGGCCTGACTCTAGGCACCGGCGTCTATGGGGGAACCTTTTTCATGCTGACCGGTTTTCACGGTCTACATGTGACCATCGGCGCGATTATGCTCGCCGTAGTGTGGCTGCGCTGCATTCGTGGGCACTTCAAACCGGACAACCATTTCGCGTTTGAGGCCAGCGCCTGGTATTGGCATTTCGTAGACACGGTGTGGGTTGGATTGTTTGTATTTGTGTACGTGTTTTGATCGGGTTCCGCAATTGGGATTGGATGTCGTCGGTTGGCGCCGGGCGGCAGAACCGGAGATGAGGCAAGTCAAGTCTATTTAGACGTGGTGGGCTGGGCCCAAGGAGGACGTACTGAGTTGGATGGCGTAATCACCCCTGTGTAGAGCCCGACACACAGTAACACGAACAGCAACACCCAAATAGATATCCTTGCGGTGAGGGCTTTTAGTGTGCGCGTTCCCTGTCCACGGTCCTTGACCAGGTAAAACAATCCGGAAAACAGGCTATACAGCATGAGCGCGAAAAAAATCAAGATGATGATTTTGATCCACACAGGGTCTACCTCGAAGAAAAATGCCGGGTGATTCTAGCAGAATGTGGTGGTTTGGCGGGGAAAATCAAAGACCAGTGGTGAAATATCGTTTCAAAGCAAAGGGGGTGCCCACTGCAGCGGTCGTGCTATTGCTGCCAATCCTGATTAGTCTGGGGATGTGGCAGTTGGACCGCGCGCAAGAAAAACTCGGTATTCAGCGCGCATTCTTAGAGCGTGGTAGCTTGGAGCCGGTAATGCTGGGAGCGAAGTTACTGGATCCGGCGCATGATGACTTCCGGTATGCCGAGGGGCACGGCGTGTTCGAGTCCGAATTTCAGATCCTGCTCGATAATCGGGTGTATCGGGGTAGGGCCGGTTATCACGTGCTGACGCCGTTTCGCGTGGATGGGTCGAACACTCGTATCCTGGTCAACCGCGGCTGGATTGCATGGGGCGAGGATCGGCAACGGCTGCCGGAGATCGCAACGCCGGCATATCGGTTGCGCGTTTATGGCCGGTTACGGCGGCCCCATGAGCGCTATTTTTCCTTAGAGGACGAATCTGCGCTGACAGGCAAGCGTTCTGTCTGGCAGAACCTGAATTTGGACCGCTATCGGGAGGTTGTCGGAGTTCCCATGCAGCCATTAGTGTTGCATCTTGATGCGGGCGATGCTCAGGCCGGCGGGTTTGTTCGCGAATGGCCGAAGTATCAAGATGCCTGGGTCGATCGCCACAAAGGTTATGCCTTTCAATGGTTTGCTTTGGCTGTTGCCTTGGTTTTTATCTATGTCGTAGTGAATCTACGCCGCCGCGACGAAACGCACGTGAATCTGAGTCAATAGACACGAGCAAAAATGGCAGTTGAAACAAAGTCCTCTAACCGCTGGCAAGTATTGCTGATCGCGCTGCTATTCGTGGTGCCAGTGGTGGGAGCGTTATTTTGGAAGCCGACCGGTTATGTGAATCACGGTGAGCTGGTGGAGCCGGTGCGATTAATCAAAGACGTAAGGCTTGAGAAGTTGGACGGAACCCCGTTTAACTTCAGTCACCTACATCGCAAATGGACGTTACTCTATGTCGGTAGCCAGCTTTGTAACGAAGTATGTAAGGATAGCTTGTATAAGATCCAGCAGGTGCGGTTGGCGCAGAGCAAGAACGCTAATCGGGTGCAAAGTGTCTATTTGGTGCCGGCCGATGGCGGAACCACCGGCGCGCAGACATTGATAAACCAACATCCCGGCATGATTGGTCTTGCTGCCGAAAAAGTTTCGTTCAAGCAGCTTGCTGAGCAGTTCAAAGTCAATAGTCAGACACCGTTGAACGGTGCACAGCGGATATATGTCGTTGACCCATTGGGTAACCTGATGATGAGTTATCCACCCAATGCCGACCCGAGTAATATGAACAAAGATCTGAGACGTCTTCTCAAGGTCTCACAGATAGGTTAGCCAGATGAAAACAACCGTCACCACAACACGAACGGCTGCGTCGTTTACTCAGCAACTGACTCAATACTATGAACTGACGAAACCGCGTGTCGTGTCGCTGATTATGTTCACCGCAATTGTCGGAATGTTTCTGTCGATTCCCGGCATGGTGCCGCTGGATACGTTATTGCTCGCGACTTTGGGAATTGGATTGTCGGCAGCTGCGGGAGCCGCGATAAATCATATCTTGGATCAACGTGCTGACCTCATTATGGCGCGCACCCAAGGTCGGCCGTTACCTACCGGACAGATTAACACCGCACAAGCATTAATGTTTGCGATATTACTGGCAACTTGCTCGATCGTAATATTGGTGCATTGGGTGAATCCGCTAACGGCCGCACTGACATTTATTTCCTTGATCGGCTATGCAGTCATCTACACGGTTTACTTGAAGCATTGGACCCCGCAGAACATCGTGATCGGTGGGGCGGCGGGGGCTGCACCGCCGGTGTTGGGATGGGCGGCGGTCACCGGTGAGGTATCCTCTGATGCTTTGTTGCTGTTTTTAATCATTTTCTGCTGGACGCCACCACACTTTTGGGCATTGGCCCTGTATCGGCGAAATGAGTACGCCAACGCGGGAATACCCATGTTGCCGGTAACTCATGGCGTCAAGTTCACCCGCTTGCATATCCTTCTGTATACATTATTGCTATCCGGAGTCACGGTGATGCCGTTTGCGACCCACATGTCCGGGTGGGTCTATTTGATCGGAGCTCTGGCGTTGAATGTTCGTTTTATCTGGTATGCGTGGCAACTCTATCGGGAGTACAGTGATGCCCTGGCCAAACGCACGTTTGGATATTCCATTCAATACCTCGCGATGTTGTTCACCCTAATTTTGTTGGATCATTACCGCATCTTCGTATATGGCTTGTTCGGAATTACCTAACAGTATGACGAAGCATCAAGCGAAATTTTCGATCGGCGAAGTGATACACCACCGAATATTCGATTACCGCGGGGTAATCATAGACGTAGATCCCGAATTTCAGGGTACCGACGAATGGTATGTCGAGGTCGCCCGGTCCCGTCCCCCTAAAAACAAGCCTTGGTACCACGTGTTGGTACACAACGCGCGCCACCAAACTTATGTGGCTGAGCGAAATCTGGAAGCGGACACCGAAAACGAACCCATCAACCACCCGTTTGTGCCCATGGTGTTTATTGAGTTTCGTGACGGCATGTACACCCGGAAAGACAAATCCAACTGATTGTTCTCCACAATCTGGGTCTGCGTCTATGGGTGAACCTTCGACCTGTGATATTCTCTACAGTGTAGTAATCCCGAAAGCTGTCCGCTGGTCGGACAACTGGGATGAGCGCTTGCGAGACTGTGCAAACGCTCTAGAGTTGTTATAAGTACGCTTTATCATTCGAATCACAGGGGCCGACTTATGCGAGGCGCGTGGTTTCTCGCCCTATCGGGAATAGTATTGTGCTTTCTCGGTAGCGCTGTGGCTGACGACCAGATAACGGTCGCTGAGTTCAGGGCCGACCGCGACTTAGTACCTAAACGTCCCCCCCTGTCGCCAGTTTGGACAACCGATCTATATGCCGTCGAAGAAACCCAGATATCCCAGACCGCCGGTGACCCGTTATTACTGACCAACCGCGAGATGGGTGGGACTTGGCAACGGACCATCTTGCCGGGCTCTCGGGTCCTGTCCGCCGTGTTCGATTACAAGTATCAGCAGACCCTTTGGGGTGATCGGCCCTATCGCCACACCCAATCCTTCAGGTTTGGCCCCAGCTTCTCTGTAGCTACGGGCGCTGTTACCAGACTGTATTATGGTGTAACGCAAGACTATCTTACCGAAGACATCGGGCTGTCCGGGCTCGCCGGCGATGTCGAGCGCCTGCGCACTGGACTCGCGCAAACCTGGTACTTGGGGGCGCGGGACGCTGCATTGCAGCTGGGCTACGAGTTTGAGCAAGGCACCAGCGAGGAACTATATGAACGTATGCAAGGCCACCGCATCAACGTCAGCGGACGCTTTCCCCTGGCGTGGGGGTTCAATGCTGATTTGGCGGCTGGGTACAGCCGGTATACCTATCCGGAATCCAGCGGCTCGCTGGACCTCCAGAGCGACCGATTGAGTGTTAATGCCGGCATTAGTCGCATGTTCTCTACGCGATTGTCCGGCAGCCTGCAATTCAACTATGCCGATGAAGAGTTTGATGATTCTCCGCTTTCCTATCGGCGCCACACGTGGGGATTGAATTTCAGGTATCGGTACTAGCAGTCGCAAACGATCAGCGCAGTGTGATAGGGAAACATTCTAGAGGTGCGGGCTAAGGCGCCGGGTTGGGATTGTCCTTGTGCACCAGTTCGATGTCCCGTAATAGCTGGTCGCTCAATTGAATGTGACTACTGTCGAGGTTTTCTTGGAGTTGTTCCGGACTGGTTGCGCCGATGATACTGCTGGTTAAGAACGGCCGGCTATGCACGTATGCGAGTGCCATTTGGGCGAGGCTGAGTTCATGCCGTTCGGCGATCTCCAGGTACTGTTCCGTTGCCGCTTGCGAGCGGGTTCCCAGATAGCGTGTGAATTGCTTATACAAGGTCAAGCGCGCCTGTTGCGGGCGTTTCCCTTGCAGATACTTGCCCGTAAGCACGCCAAAGCCGAGCGGCGAGTAGGCGAGCAGGCCGACGCCCTCATTGCGGGTTACTTCCGCAAGACCAATTTCGTAGGTTCGGTTGAGCAGGGAATAGGGGTTCTGCACGGTAACAATTCGCGGCATCCCGAGGGTGTCGGCGAGATGCAGATAATGCATCACCCCCCAAGGAGTTTCGTTGGAGACACCGACCGCGCGTATTTTTCCTGCGCGTACACATTCGCTGAGCGCACTCAAGGTTTCTTCCACAGCGACTCCGGCATCATCGTCGCTGTAATCGTAACCCAACCTGCCGAAATAGTTCGTTTTACGCTCCGGCCAGTGCACCTGGTACAAGTCGATATAGTCGGTTTGCAACCGCGTTAGGCTGCTCTCCACTGCCTGCAAGATATTGGCCTGATTCAAACGGGTTTGACCGTGACGGATATAGGGCATCCAGTCGCTGGCCGGGCCCACGACTTTGGTGGCGATGACGATCTTGTCGCGGCGCTTACGTTTTGACAGCCAGTTGCCGATAATCGTTTCGGTGACGCCGTAGGTTTGCTCACGGGACGGTACGGGATACATCTCCGCGGTATCGACGAAGTTTACGCCCCGATCCAATGCCATATCCAACTGCCCATGACCCTCGGATTCGCTGTTCTGTTCGCCCCAGGTCATACTCCCGAGGCAAATCTTGCTCACTCTGATGCCAGAATCACCCAGAATGCTGTATTCCATTGAAATTCACAATTCCCGTGAAGTGAATGGACCGCCGATTATACAGATCAAGTTTTGGTTCGCGATCTCGACGCTTCCTTTGGAGCGGAAATTAGAATGTCTTTCCGTTCCATCCCCACATGGCGCGTTCGGTATCAGAAAATTCAATATAAGTCCGCTCAGGAGGTACACCGATGTTATGTTGTATTAAGTCACAGATGTTTCGGGACAACTCCAATGTTCTCTCGGCCGGCAGTCCGATGGATTTCAGTTCCACGAAAGCACAAGGTCCATCACCGTTGGCAAATGTCATTGCCATATCGGACTGTATTGTTACCATAACGTAATTCTTGGATTTTTCTAAACTCTGCGCGACGCACTCGGAGGCGATTTCGCATAACGCCGCCTTTTCGTCTCGGGATAACACCTGATTGGTCTGCAACTTTAGGTACGGCATACAACACGTTCTCCTTAGTTTTAATATGAAAGATTTTGCTCCAGCGTGCGAGAGGAATAAAGACCCTATTCTGAATACCTTACGCCGGATCCTCAATCAGGACTCATTGGTTCTGGAGATTGGAAGTGGCACCGGGCAGCATGCGGGCTATTTCGCTTACCATCTTCCTCGTGTCCGCTGGCAGCCGTCAGATCTGCCGGATCGACTGGATAGCATTTGCGCATACCGGAACGAGCGGGCATTGGCCAATTTTCTCGAACCGGTGGGATTAGACCTGTTGCAATCGCTTTGGCCCGTAGACCATGCGGATGCCGTTGTTTGCATCAATACCGTTCATATCGTGCCCTGGCGTGGGGTGGAGAATCTGTTGTCGGGGGTAGCCAAGCTGTTGCCAATGGGTGGTTTGTTTTACGTATACGGCCCTTATCGTTATTCTGACCGGCCGTTGGAACCGAGTAACGAGGAATTCGACAGATGGTTGCGCGCCCGAGATTCTCAAAGCGGCGTCCGGGATTTTGATGTAGTGGATCGTCTAGCGCGGCAACATGGTCTCACGCTGGTAGAAGATCGCCCTATGCCGGCCAACAATCGATCGATCTGGTGGCAAAAGAACTAACCCGCATATTGCACCAAGGCGCCCCGCCCCAATTCTTGCCAAGCAGGCTGGATGATAAAATGTTGCCATTTCATGGAAGAGACGTTGCTTGTAGCGTCGGTGCAGCACATAAATAGAGGCGGGACTATCCCGGCGCTGGCTTGGTCTTGAACACCTGGACTTGCGCTTCACTCTACCCATAGCCACCAGCTATGGGTTTCGCTCCAGCGCGGCGCTTGCCCCCGCACAGCAGGGGAACAACAGCCGGGAACTACGCGCAGGACTTGTCCCGTCGCCATCATGCAGGATCCCTGGTGCAATATACGGGCTAAGTGAAAACGCGGAAAAATCCAATGATTGGCTACAAGGACTCGACGAACTTGAAGACGCGGGACCATAGCTCTTCGCCCCCGGTGGCGAATAGATCCCGATGACCCGCGCTGGGTACGTCGTAGCGGAATAACGGGCTTTTCGCCGCTGCCTCCAATTCGTCGCTCATCTTATATGGCACGACAGTGTCGTTTTTACCGTGAACCAACAAGATTGGGCACTTGACCCTGCGTATCCGCTCAAGGGTGTCAAACTGGAACGGCATGGCTTCTTCAATAATGATCTGGTCAGGGGGGAAGACATGTCTGACCACTTCTACCATATCCGTTGGTGCGGAAAAAAGAATCAGGCCATGAATATCCTCCGCGGTTTGTGCGAGATACGTCGCGACCGCGCTTCCTAAGGACCAGCCGGACACTACGACGCGTAGGTGCGGATGGCGCTCGCGTAGCCATTCGTAGACCAACTCGGCATCAGAGTAAAACGACGATTCCCTTGGCTTCCCACGACTCGAGCCATAACCGCGATAGTCAAATATCAATACCGAAATACCGCGACTGCGAAACACGTCGATGATGTATTCTGATGCCCGTAAGGTCTCGTTGTTACCATAAAAATGAATTACACAAAGATCGTTATTTGGATCACCAGGTGCAAACAGACCCGAGATCCAGTCTCCATCATTGTCCCGTGCGGTCATCCACACTACATCGGTATGACTGACTTGCGGGGGCTCCGAGTAGGTGAATTGGGCTCCGGAGAACGTATGTTGTTCCACTTTACTTAGGTTCGTGAAATTCTTCATTTACGACTTCTTTGTTATACGGCGCTACGCACTTGTCGGATCGCCTCGGTGAGATCGCTAATTTGCATACTATGCAACCGTCTTTCAAGACCCAACAAGATATCCCCAACCACCGATGGACCTCGAAATATAATACTAGTATAAAGCTGTAGCAGATCCGCACCAGCAGTCAGTTTCTCCCATGCATCGTCCGCGGTTTCGATGCCGCCAACGCCGATGATTGGTATTTTCCCTTGGAGGTGCCGAAACAGTTTTGCGATTAATTTTGTGGATAGGGGCTTTAAGGGTTGCCCGCTGAGCCCGCCGGGTTTGGCTGCCATCCGCGAACGCAGCGAATCCGGTCTTTGCAAGGTGGTATTGGTGGCGATCACGGCGTCAATGTGATGCCGCATGATCAGGTCGATGATCTGCCCTAATTCACTGTCGTTTAGATCCGGCGCAATCTTGAGTGCCAGGGGCACGTATCTGTCGTGCTTTTCACTCAATTCCGATTGACGTGTTTTCATTTCGCTCAACAAAGTGTCCAGCAACCGGCGGTTTTGCAGTTCCCGCAAGCCTGGCGTATTGGGAGACGAGACGTTGATGGTGACGTAATCAGCGAAGGTGTAGACACTGGTGAGGCCTGCGAGGTAATCCGCTCCCGCCTGTTGTAACGGGGTGTCGGCATTTTTGCCGAGATTCACGCCCAACGGAACCGCGCTTTTCGTGGTACCTATGTTACGCACGAATTGTTCCAGACCGACGCTGTTGAAGCCCATCTGATTAATAATCGCCTTATCCTCGGTGAGCCGAAACAATCGCGGTCTTGGATTTCCAGGTTGTGGTCTGGGCGTCACGGTGCCCAATTCGATGCAGCCGAATCCCATCGCTGCGAATGCCGGAAAGGCCATGGCGTGTTTATCGAACCCGGCCGCTAGGCCCAGCGGATTCGGAAATTCTATTCCCATGACCGTTACCGGTAGTGATGCCGATAACGCTCTGCTCGATCGGCGTAGTAAATTCAACAAGTATCGATGCTTGGAGACGTGGGCGAGGATACTTAAAACAAGGTGGTGGCTGGTTTCGGGGTCGAGGCGAAATGACAAGAAACGGATGAGATTCTGCAGGGTCGGTAATACGCTGATGATTGTTCTCCGCATGACGCAATGATAATTAGCATGAAGATACCACAATCCGTTTGCGAGATGAGGGCTGACCCGCGTATTGCGCCACCAATCCCGGTTGACGGTGACGGGACAAGTTCAGGTGTTCGAGCCCGAGCCGACGCCTGGGTAGTCCCGCCCCTATTCTTGCCAGGCAACCTCGAGCATCACACGTCGCTGTTTCCTGGAAGGCACGCTGCGGGTCTCCCCGATGTGTTGCCACGCATAGGGGCGGGGTGTTTTGGTGCAATACGTGGCTTACCAACAACGCTCCCCCGGACGCAGGTATCGCCACTGTCCTTCGGGAAGACCACCGAGCACGATGTGACCAATACGAACCCGCTTCAAGCCAGTGACCTTCAAATCCACTTGTTCGCACATCCGGCGTATCTGTCGTTTGCGGCCCTCGGTCAACACAAACCGCAGCTGATCAGGATTGATCTGCTCGACTCGCGCACGCTTCAAGGGTTGGCCATCTAGTTGCATACCGTGACGCAATTGCGCCAGCTTGCGCCGCTCCAACTGGCCTTGCACGCGGACCAAATATTCCTTCTCGACAACAGTGTTGGGGCCAATAAGCCGGCGTGCGATGCGGCCATCTTGGGTCAATACCAACAGGCCCTGGGATTCGATGTCCAATCGACCCGCGGGCGCGAGATTTTTTCGATGACTGGGGTGAAACTGGATGTGTGAACGATCATGTGCATAACGATTACGGTTTATGATCAGTGATATCGCAGGTCGGTGGCCACGCTCAGCTTGACCAGAGACAAGGCCTACGGGTTTGTTGAGCAGTATGGTTATTAATTGGCGCTGTTGCCGGCGGGCGCCGGCGGTCAGGGTGATGGCGCAGTCCTCGCTGACCTTGGTGCCGAGCTCGGAGACTGTTTCACCGTCTACTTGAACCTGACCCGACTGAATAAGCTGATCAGCCTCGCGTCGTGAGCATATGCCGCGCAGGGACATGAGACGCGAGAGGCGCATTGTTTTCACCACTGTTTACTCACCACATGGGACTTGGGCGCAACGCGGCGGTGGTATGCAACGGCATGGGCGCCGCAATATATGGGCTAGTGCCCGACGAGGCCTATTGTCGATATTTCTGCAATCGGCTCGCTTTGCTCCCACAGCTCCTCGAAGCGTCTGGTGAAAAGAGTTGCTCTGCCACGGGCATCCAGGTTGGCGACTGCCACCGGTGTATCAAAATGGCTTTGATGCATGTAAGCGCGATCATCAACCACAACAAAAAGGTCGCCTAACGCGTTGATTTCAGAAGGAATTATTCGTGCCTCTACATAGCTGCTAAAACGCTGGCAAAGCTGCAACAGGCGCCGGTTATGGGCCAGGAAAAATCTTTGATCGCCGATCAAAATGCGGATTTGGTTATGGCGCCCGCTGGCGATAAGCTGGGCCAAATGTTCATAAGTGCCGTTGGAATTGAACACCGGTAGATCCAAGCGCGGGCCAAACAGCAAAACCTTACGGTTCGCCTGTGCGAGTAGCGTATTTGCCGCCTCGTTAATCTCTTCTGAGGAATTGGCATGAATGATTTGCGATGTGTCGGCCGGCACCGAACTATCCTTTCTTCATTTGCTGCGCCGCATTGCCGACGTAGGTATGTGGCGTCAATTGCAGTAACGCTTGGGTGACCCGATCGGGGAGTCCCAGTCCGTTTATGAAGTCGTGCAAATCCGCTCGCGTAATTTCGCCACGGCCCCGGGTCAACGCCTTGAGCTTTTCGTAGGGTTCGGCGATGCCGTACCGGCGCATGACGGTCTGTATCGCCTCTGCCAATACCGACCAATTGTCATCCAAGTCGGCATTTAACCGGTCGGGATTCGCCTCCAGTTTGTCGATGCCTTTGATTGCAGAGGAGTATGCCAATAGGGCATAACCGAAGCCGGTACCGATATTCCGTAACACCGTCGAATCCGACAAATCCCGTTGCCAACGGCTTACCGGCAGCTTCTGTGCCAGGTGTTCAAACAAGGTATTGGCCAAACCCAGATTACCTTCGGAGTTTTCAAAGTCGATGGGATTGACCTTATGTGGCATGGTCGACGAACCGACCTCACCGGGTATGATCTTTTGCCGAAAGTAGCCTAGTGCGATATACCCCCAAATGTCGCGGTCAAAATCCAGTAACACTGTATTGAAGCGCATAAATGCATGAAACAATTCGGCCATGTAATCGTGAGGCTCGATTTGTGTGGTGTAGGGATTCCATTCGAGGCCCATGGATTCGACAAATCGCTTCGCTACAGCAGGCCAGTCGATTTCCGGATAAGCAACCAAATGCGCGTTGTAGCTTCCGGTTGCGCCGTTTAGTTTGCCAAGCGGGGTAATGGCGCTGATTTGGGTCAGTTGCCGCTGCAGTCGCTCGGCCACATTGTGCATTTCTTTGCCGAGCGTGGTCGGAGAGGCGGGTTGACCATGAGTGCGTGCCAGCATCGGTTGGTCCGCATAACGCGCTGCAAGATGGCGAACTGCTTGCACAAGGTGATCTTGCTGAGGAAGAAGTACTTCGGACAGGGCATCTTTCAGCATCAACGCGTAGGCGAGATTATTGATATCTTCCGAGGTACACGCAAAGTGGAGAAACTCACTTACCGCATGCACCTCGTCAAGATCCCGGGTACGCTCCTTGAGAAAATATTCGACCGCCTTCACATCGTGGTTAGTCACTGACTCGATGTCTTTCACGCGTTGTGCATCGTTTACATTGAACGAATCGCACAGTGTGTTGAGTTGCTCGATCGTGCCCGTGGAAAACTTCGGCACCTCCTTGACCAATGGCTGTTGAGAAAGAGCGAGCAGCCAACGCACTTCCACCTGAACCCGGTACTTTATGAGCCCAAATTCGCTGAAGATATTGCGTAACGGGGCCACCTTCGCAGCATATCGCCCATCTAGGGGCGACAACGCAGACAACGCGCTAAAGGAAAGGTTGTGTTGCGAGTCAGACATCGAATCAGTTGAAAATCATCGTTTTCACGGCGGGGGTTGAAGTCACTATGGCCACGTGTGCGCGAACGATATTACCATAGGCGCATGTCTTGCCCCATTATGCGTAACGATCCTGTTTGCTCGGACTGATGGACAGTTGGCGTGAGATTTCAACTGATCGACTCCGGCGGCACGTGATTCACAGCTATCGCCAAGGGGGAGGTTCACGCCCGGATGTCCTGCTGATTGATATCGATGGCCGCAAAGCGGTGTTGAAAGACCACAATGCATGCGCTCATGGATTCGGAAAGCTTCTCGGGCCGTTGCTGGTGTCGCGCGAGGCCAAGGCGTTGCGGCGGCTCGATCAAATCGCCGGTACGCCGAAGCTTTACGCCACTCCGGATTCCCGATCCCTGCTCATGGAACATATGCCGGGTAAGCCGCTGGGCCAATTCGGCGACAATCCTGCCTGGGAGAAGTTCTTTATCGATTTTGAACGCCTGTTGCGGGAGGTGCACGCCAACGGCGTTGCGCATTGCGATCTGCGCAGCCCAAACAACGCATTGATTTGCGAATCCAATCAACCGGCTATCGTGGATTTTGTATCCTGTGTATTTCGCGGTTGGCGCTGGAATATCGTCTCGCGTTGGTTGTTTGATCAATTCTCGCGCGCGGACCGCAGTGCGCTGATTAAGCTCAAAAAGGGCGTGGCTCCCAATTTGTTGACCCTGGAGGAAGAGCGGCTGTTGAATGAGCGAACGATGTTGGAACGCACCGCGCGCTGGCTGGGCGCCGGTTTTCGCAACTTGAGTCGCTGGCTATTGACGAAAAGCGCCAAATAGCCGCCTATGCGGCATGGCTGCTAGGCGCGTGTCGAGCCCGTGCGTTGCCGGTGATGATCGTGCCGCCCCCCACACATCGTGCGCCCTGGTAGAAAACCACTGATTGTCCGGGGGTGACGGCCCGCTGGGGCTCATCGAAGCGCGCCGTAGCGGTGCCTTGCTCGATGTGTTCGATGACACACGCATGGTCAACGTCGCGATAACGGGTCTTCGCACAACAGCGATACGGGGTGGAGGGGGCGCAACCGTGTACCCAGTGCAATTGCCGTGCCTTAAGCGTCGTACTCATCAATGCCGGGTGGTCATGACCCTGGACCACGTATAGACAGTTGGTGTCCATGGCTTTATCCACGACATACCATGGCTCACCGGGTCCGCCAAGCCCTAGACCATGACGTTGCCCTAGTGTGTAGTACATCAATCCGTCATGTCGGCCGATACAATTTCCATGCAAATCGACGATGTCTCCAGGCTTGGGTCGTAAATAGCGAATCAAGAAATCCTTGAAACGCCGCGCACCAATAAAACAGATGCCGGTACTGTCTTTCTTGTCAAAGATCCGCAAGTTCCGATCCCTGGCCAGTGACCGTACCTGTGACTTGCGTAACCCACTCAACGGAAACAACGATCGCGACAGTGTCCGCTGGTCCAGCGTGTACAAGAAATAACTTTGATCCTTAGCGGTATCAGCGCCTCGCAGCAAGTACCGTTCGTCCTTGCCGTGTTCGATGCCCGCGTAATGACCGGTAGCGATGAAGTCCGCACCTAAAGCATGGGCCCGCTCCAGGAATTCCTTGAACTTGATTTCCTTGTTACACAATATATCCGGGTTGGGCGTGCGCCCAGCACGGTACTCATCGAGAAATCGCGTGAACACCCGATCCCAGTATTCGTGAGACAAGTTTACCGTATGTAACGGAATGCCCAGCCGGTCGCATACCGACTGCGCATCGGAAAGATCGTTCGCTGCTGCGCAATAATCGTCGGTGTCGTCTTCCTCCCAGTTCTTCATGAACAAACCGCTGACCTGGTAGCCTTTTTCAGTCAGGCGCAAGGCGGCAACCGATGAGTCGACCCCACCGGACATAGCGACGACCACATGGCTGCCTGTATCTGGAAATGTGTCAGATGTCATGAATAATCGGCAAAACCGGGTGCAATTGGTGTGCGACACGCACCGAACGGCGTTTTTTGCAGTGTGAGATCGAGTACAATTATCGGTCCACATCTAGATAATACAAGAGTTATTCAAACCATAGGAGGTTCAATCATGAAATCCTGGCTACGAACGTTTTCCGCGTTACTGATGATGATGGGATTGAGCGGTTTGTCATGGGCAGCCACCTGGGATATGCCAACGCCTTACGGCGAGACCAATTTTCACACCGTGAACATCAAACAGTTTGCGGACGACGTTAAGGCCGCCACCAATGGCGCGTTGACCATCAATGTGCATAGCGGCGGATCGCTATTCAAGCATCCGGAGATCAAGAACGCGGTGCGCGGTGGGCAAGTACCCATCGGTGAATTCCTGTTGTCCCGTCTCAGTAATGAAAACCCCTTGTTTCAGTTGGATTCCATACCGTTTCTAGCCACCGATTACGACGCCGCCAAGAAGCTGTGGGGAGCGTCCCGGCAAACCGTTGCCAAGCTGTTGGATCAACAGGGCATGCAGGTGCTGTTTTCGGTGCCCTGGCCGCCGCAAGGTATCTACTCCAAAAACAAGCTTGATTCAGTCGATGGACTGAAAGGTGTGAAGTTTCGTGCTTACAACGCCGCCACCGAGCAACTGGCCAAGCTCGCCGGCGCGGTACCCACGCAAGTGGAGGTTCCGGATATCCCGCAGGCCTTCGCCACCGGTCGCGTGGATGCGATGATCACGTCGCCATCCACCGGGGCTAATTCCAAGGCGTGGGATTTCGTATCGCATTTTTATCACACCCAAGCCTGGCTGCCGAAAAACATCGTAGTGGTAAACAAGAAGGCATTCGCCGAGTTGGATGCCAACTTGCAGCAAACGGTGCTCAAAGCCGCGAGCGACGCAGAGGCCCGCGGGTGGAAATCGAGCATGGCGGAGACCGACGCGAAGATTAAGATCCTCAAAGATAATGGTATGCAGGTGCCAGCGCCGAGCAGCAAATTGATGAGCGGTCTCAAAGGCATCGGCAAAACGATGACCGATGAGTGGGTAGTCAAGGCCGGATCCGACGGCAGCGCCATCATCAAGGCGTTCAACCAGTAACCACTACGGCGGTGGGGTCCACCGCCGTATTTTCTTCGCATAGCCTGCGATGCGTCGGCTACTAGACGCTATCTATCAGACCAGCGGATGGCTGGCGGCGTTCTTTATCTTCGCGATCGCCGCAATCGTGCTGCTGCAGGTTGCCGCCAATCTCATCGATGCCGTCGCCGCCGCTGTTACCGGCGAGGCCCTGGGCCTGGTCATTCCGTCCTATGCGGATTTTGCCGGCTTCTTCCTGGCGGCGGCTTCGTTCTTGGCGCTCGCGTATACCCTGCGGTCGGGAGGACATATACGGGTCAACCTGTTCATTCGCCACATAACGGAAGCCAGGCGGCCGTGGGTCGAGTTGTGGTGTGTGGCGGTGGGGATGGGGGTCTCCGGCTTTTTCACGTGGTTCGCGTTCCGCCTGGTGCTGGAGTCAATCGAGTTTGGCGACGTCTCCCCCGGGATGGTTCCCGTACCGTTATGGATTCCCCAGGGTGCCGTGACCCTTGGCCTATTGGTGCTCACCATTGCATTTATCGACGAGTTGGTGACGATATTGAACGGAAGACGGCCTTCATACCGCGGCGATGCCGCAGGCGAGGAGGCGAAACGATAGTAGTATATGGACGTCACCCTGTTATCCACCTTGTTGATCGTCGCGCTGTTCGCGTTACTGGGCAGCGGTGTGTGGGTGGCGTTCTCCTTGTTGGGTGTCGGACTTGTCGGGATGGCGTTGTTTACCTCGGCACCGGTCGGACAGGTACTCGCCACTACCGTATGGGGGGCGAGCAATTCCTGGGCACTGGCGGCGCTCCCGTTATTCATTTGGATGGGGGAGGTCCTGTTCCGCTCCAGACTATCGGATGACTTGTTCAGCGGGTTGGCGCCGTGGATGACCCACCTACCCGGTAGACTGATGCATGTGAACATACTGGGTTGTGGCATCTTCGCCGCCGTGTCCGGCTCGTCTGCGGCCACCGCTGCCACGATTGGTAAGATGGCAATCCCCGAATTAAAAAAGCGGGGTTATGACGAACAAATGACCATCGGCACGCTGGCCGGTTCCGGCACACTCGGATTGCTCATCCCACCATCGATCATCCTTATCGTCTACGGCGTAGCGACCGAGGAGTCGATCGCACGTCTGTTTGTCGCCGGGATCTTACCGGGAATTTTTTTGATGTCGTTGTTCATGGGTTATGTGATGGTGTGGGCGCTGTTGAATCCCGATAAGATTCCTGTGGAGCATGTGGTGCCCGGATGGTCGCAACGACTACGCGGCACCGGGCGCCTGATCCCGGTGTTGTTGCTGATCATTGGGGTCATTGCAAGCATCTATTTTGGCATTGCCTCGCCCACGGACGCTGCGGCGGTTGGCGTGTTGTTGTCGCTGTTACTGTCCCGGTTGTCCGGCACTTTGACCCTCAAGAGTTTTATCGATGGCCTGCTCGGTGCTACGCGAACGTCCTGCATGATCGCGTTTATTCTTGCAGGTGCTGCGTTCCTCACCGTGGCGATGGGATTTACCGGTATACCGCGTTTATTGGCCGCGTGGATCGGCTCGCTAGGGCTTTCCCCCTATATGTTACTGGCCGCGCTGACAATTTTCTTCATCGTCCTCGGGTGCTTCCTCGACGGTATCTCGGTGGTGGTTCTGACAACGGCTGTGATCCTGCCGATGGTGGAACAAGCCGGCATCGACAAGATCTGGTTTGGAATCTATCTGGTGGTGGTGGTGGAGATGTCGCAGATCACACCGCCGGTGGGGTTCAATCTATTCGTATTACAGGGGTTGACGGGACGCAACATCCTCCAGGTTGCCCGCGCGGCATTGCCGTTTTTTGTGCTACTGCTGATTACCGTCGTGGTGATTACCGTGGTACCGGAGATCGTGTCATTCCTGCCGTCGCGGATGGCGAATCGCTAAGAACCGATGAGGCCGGTGCAATAGACGGGCCGCACTTACGCTAACCAATTGATAGTAAGAGCGAAAATGATACCGACCCCATTTTTTGGCGGGTCTAATCGGGCGAGTTATCGATAAACGAAGTGAAAAAGAAGGGGATATCTTTCCATTGTTCGGTCCGTTGCAGATAAGGAAGCACGCCATAGTCTTGAAACCACGAATCAACGATCCATCGTTCACCACTGACCATGTCTTCGATTTGTCCCGCCCAATGCTGATCCCACATTGTGCGCCGGTAAGCACGATCCAGCACGCGATGAAAGCGCAGCAGTCGGTAACGCTCTAGCAGCTTGAGGTACGTCGTTGTGTTGATGGACTCATCGATACAGTCCATCTGACCGAGTGAGGTATCTTTAAAATTATTTTGTCCCCGGTCCCGGTGAATGGGAGTGTAACGTCCAACGACGACTTCCAGCCAACCGAGGGCATGCTGGATTTGCTTGCGTTCCTCGCCGGCATCCTTCGCCCGCGGGTGAAACCAGTTGACGACTTGCGCCCACTCATCGATGGTAATGCCGACGGTTTCGCGAGTATTACAGCCGAAGTTGTAGCAAACCGGTATCCGGTCGACATCGACATGCGTGGTATCGGCATGACTCGGCGCCGGCCAACACAGTGCTAGCATGAGCGCGCCCGCGTGCCTCAGCTTGAGCATGATAGATTCTGAGTCAATATTGTTGAGTTGGACAAGTCGCGAATGCAGTGCAGAGGATAACGCTTACCGTCCAGATAGTCATCAATGACCGCCAACACCTGTGGACTACGCAGCCGATGATAGGCACCGCGGATCTGTGACGCGCTCATCCAAACGGTACGCTGGATGTCCTTGTCCAGCGGGGTGTTCGGGTCATGATCGGACACGGTCCCACAGAATGCGAACCGCAGATAAGTCGTGCTGGATTGCGGGTGGATCCAGCGGTAGATGCCGACCAGGGCTTCGGGGGTGAATCGCCAGGCGGTTTCCTCCCAGGTTTCGCGATGGACGGCGTCGATCAAGGCCTCTCCGCGTTCCCAGTGTCCGGCCGGCTGATTCAACACGAGCCACCCGTCGGTTCGTTCTTCTACCAGAAGAAACCGGCCCTCACGTTCGGCGACCGCCGCCACCGTCACATGGGGAGACCAATTGCTTGGCACCTGTGACCCCTTTTTGCCGTGCACGGAGTATCCATCAATCCAGTTTGATCTTGTTCTTCAAAGACGATTTGCGCTTTGTTTCCTTGGCGTCGAACTCTTCCATACAGCCACCCTGATCGATCATCGCGCAAACCAAGTAATCGCTGATCTCCACGATCATCGCGCGGATCGCCTTGCCTGCAGGTGTTTTCTTTTCATTGGCGAGACGGCCGCCAAACCCCCCGCGAAACAACCCCAGATTAAACCCTAACCCTCCAGAGCGCGCCTCTACTGTGCGTGCGAAATCGATCGCCCCGGTGGTGGTATTAACCACCCGTAAGTCTACCGCGATATAGGCCTGGTCCTTCTTGCCACCGATGGAAATACCCTTGAAGGAAAAACCACCCCCGGTATTTTGCGTATTGCGCTCAAACGCCGACACGGTGGCAAGCACCAGGTACTTGGCGCCAGTCACGCGTCCCAGCTTTGCGCCCGTGCCTTTGGCGATGCGCCCGGCCTTGGCCAGGTTTTGCTCGCGCAACACCGGCTCCAGCTTGGCGCGCTCGACGACCGCGAATTTTCTGGTGTTGGCAAGTTCGTTGGTGAGCATCCC
>CALZGZ010000280.1 GCA_945787105.1 uncultured Gammaproteobacteria bacterium | reverse complement strand
TTGGTGATCCCACCCACCAAGACACCGATATCGGCCCGTTGATTCGGCATGCCGAGGTCGACCGTATTGAGGATTGGGTCGGCGAAGCGGTCAAGCATGGTGGGCAATTACTGTGTGGTGGCAAAAGATTGTCCGACTCCACCTATGCCCCAACGATATTGTTTGATCCGCCGTCGGACGCGAAAGTAAGCACTCTTGAAATCTTTGGGCCGGTCATATGCATCTACCCCTATCGCGAATTGGACGACGCAATCGCTGGCGCTAATGCGCTGCCTTACTCATTTCAGGCCGCGGTGTTCTCTAACCGCGTGGATATAGCGATGCGGGTTTACTCTCGGATCGATGCGTCGGCAGTAATGATCAATGATCATACTGCGTTTCGTGTCGACTGGATGCCATTTGCGGGCCTTGGACAGTCCGGTCTAGGCATCGGTGGTATCCCCTATACGATGCGCGATATGCAAGTGGAGAAAATGATGGTGCTGCGCTCTCAGGCTTGGTAGCGGCGGTGGGGTTTATATTCTCTTCGAGGAGACAAACAGATTATGTTCACCAGCACGCAAAATTTCTTGATCAACGCTCTGGGGTTTATGTCGGCGCTTTCATTTTTGTGCTCGGCACGTTGGTGTTGATTGTTATCGGCATGTACATCGCCGATGTGACCCAGAAGAAACAAGCGATTCGCCGGAACTATCCCGTGGTGGGAAGATTCCGCTATCAATTTGAACACTTGGGAGAATTTTTTCGGCAGTATTTCTTTGCCATGGATCGCGAAGAACTACCGTTCAATCGTGCGGAGCGATCGTGGGTATAACGGGCTGCCAAGGACATCGATAACACGGTTGCATTTGGATCGACACGTGATCTTCGCCCCAGTGGTACGATTCTGTTTGTCAACTGTCCATTCCCTACTTTGGGTGAAGATGCGGTGCCGCCGCGGGATGTGACCATCGGTCCTCAGTGCCCGCAGCCATACATAACCAGGTCTCTTTTCAATATATCCGGAATGAGTTTTGGAGCGATTTCCAAACCCGCTGTGCAAGCACTGTCTAAGGGCGCGAGTTTGGCTGGTGCGTGGATGAATACTGGCGAGGGGGGCCTGTCGCCGTATCACCTGGCAGGGGGATGCGATATCGTGTTTCAGATTGGTACCGCCAGATACGGGGTTCGTGATTTGAAGGGTCAGCTGGACGGCGGCAAGCTGCGGCAGATCGCCGCGCATGACAAAGTCAAGATGTTCGAGGTCAAACTGAGTCAGGGGGCCAAACCGGGTAAAGGCGGCATACTGCCGGGCGGTAAGGTGACTGAAGAGATTGCCAATATCCCTGGTATCCGTCCTGGCGCCGATTCCATCAGTCCTAATCGTCATGAAGGTATTAATTCAGTGCCGGAGTTGCTGGACTTTATCAATCGTGTCCGTGACATTGCCGGTAAACCAGTTGGATTTAAAGCGGTTGTCGGGGCATACGGTTGGTTAGATTCACTGTTCAACGAGATCCACAAACGCGGTCTCGATCTAGCCCCGGATTTCATCACCGTTGATGGCGCTGACGGCGGTACCGGGGCGGCGCCCATGCCGTTGATTGATGACATGGGTTTGCCGTTGCGGGAAAGCCTGCCGATGATGGTAGACAAGCTGAACGAACATGGCCTGCGAGAGAGGATTAAAGTGGTGGCCTCGGGAGAATTAATTACGCCAACCTCAGTTGCGTGGGCGCTATGCATTGGCACCGATTTCGTCGCTTCGGCGCGTGGCAATATGTTTGCATTGGGTTGTATCCAGGCACTGCAATGCAACAAGAACACCTGTCCCACCGGAATCACCAGCCATAATCCTGATCTACAGAAAGGGTTGGTGCCTGAGGAGAAGGCCGCCCGCGTGGCCCACTACATTCAGAATCTGGTCAAGGAAGTGGGAATAATCGCGCATTCTTGCGGCGTCAACGAGCCGCGGCAATTGCGGCGCTACCATGCGCGCATGGTGACCGACAACGGTAAATCAATCGCATTAAATGAGTTATGGCCGGAGGGTGAGCCGCAAAAATCCGCCGCATGACACATTTTCTGTCCGATACGGCTGTCTCTGGCGTTGGAATAAGGATAAAATGCAGCGTTTCTGTGACAGGAGCGTCGCCGAACAGACCTGATTCGGTCCAGTAGGCGCGGTAAAAGCATGACTAAAAAGATAAAGATTGCCATCGCCGGTGTAGGGAATTGCGCCAGCTCCCTGGTGCAGGGTCTCTACTACTATCGCGATAAAACCGAGCTCAATGCGATAGGGGTAATGCACTGGGAATTGGGTGGTTACCTGCCCAGCGATATCGAAGTCGTTGCCGCATTTGACATCGACCGCCGCAAGGTGGGGCAAGATGTAGCAGACGCGATCTTCGCAGCTCCTAACTGCACCACCGTGTTTTATTCTGATGTGCCGCATATGCGCGTCACCGTGCGCATGGGCCCGCTGCTCGACGGTTTTGCCGATCATATGCAAGACTATAGTGATGAACGTACCTTCGTGCTGGCGGATCATCGAGAGCCGTCAAAAGAAGAAGTAGTTGCTGCGCTAAAGGAATCCGGTACCGAGATACTATTAAATTATCTCCCCGTCGGTTCTGAACAGGCGAGCCGATTTTACGCAGAATGTGCGCTGGATGCGGGTGTTGCCTTTATAAACAATATTCCGGTGTTTATCGCCAGCGATCCAAAGTGGGCGGATCGTTTTGAGCGGCATAATCTTCCGATTATCGGCGATGACATCAAAGCGCAATTGGGCGCCACTATTACGCACCGAATTCTCACCGATCTATTCAAGAAACGGGGGGTGAAGATCGAGCGTACGTATCAGTTGAATACCGGCGGCAACACGGATTTTCTAAATATGCTCAACCGCGCGCGACTGAAATCCAAGAAAACATCGAAAACCGAGGCGGTTCAATCCGTGGCGGGGATTCGCTTAAAGGATGATAATATCCATGTGGGTCCCAGCGACTACGTCCCGTGGCAAAACGACAACAAGGTATGTTTCCTGCGTATAGAGGGCAAGCTGTTTGGAGATGTACCGATGAATTTGGAACTACGGCTGTCGGTGGAAGATTCCCCCAATTCGGCCGGCGTCGCAATTGATGCCGTTCGTTGCTGCAAACTAGCCTTAGACCGCGGAGAGTGCGGTGTCTTGCATCCGCCGTCGGCGTATTTTTGCAAACACCCACCTCGTCAATATACCGATGACGAGGCATACCGTATGCTCGAAGCATTCATTGACGGGACTTGGGGAGATAAGCTGAGTGAAATGCCTGATCATCGCCGCCGGT
>CALZGZ010000279.1 GCA_945787105.1 uncultured Gammaproteobacteria bacterium | reverse complement strand
GCGGGCCTGCGGAAACACTGGGGCGACGCCGAGTCCACCGCCAACGCAAGCCACTTTATTTCTCTCGCCGATATGACTGGGCATTCCCATCGGACCCACCACGGCATAGAGCGAGTCGCCGACCTTGCATGACTGTTGCATCTCCCTGGTGGTCTTACCCACCGATTGGATGACCAGCGTGATGGTGCCGCGCTCACTGGAGAAGTCGGCGATAGTCAACGGAATGCGTTCCCCATCCGCGTGCACCATGACGATGACAAACTGGCCCGGTTTCGCGGCTTTGGCCAACATCGGGTAGTGGACCTCGAGCAGGAAGGTGACGTCAGAGAAATCCTCACGAGCCAGGATCTTATACATAACTATTCTCTCAATCGGAGTGTGTCTCGCGGCCTTAATTACCGCCAAATACACTCATACTAGTTGTATTAGCCATCCGAGATGGCGCCCAATACCTCAAACCAGCGGTGTTACCCGGTGTTCCGGTGGATATTAACCGGCCACGGAAAGACCGATGTTTCGCCTTCAACGTTCGCTGTTCCTATATTAATACAGATTACGCTCGCGAAGCAGGTGGGGTTGTCTTGATTTGTCGCTTTTCGGCCGCTAGCCCGTATATTGCACCCAGGATCCCGGATGATGGCGCCTGGGTGCAATATATGGGCTATAGCCCTGCCGAGAGGTCCTGATGGATCGCCTCGGCGGCACTCTTACCGGCCCCGGCGGCCAGGATGACGGTGGCCGCTCCGGTCACCGCGTCACCCCCGGCATAGACGCGCCGGCGGCTGGTCTCGCCCTTTTTCTCATCGACCACCAGTCCGCCCCACGAATGGGTGGCCAGTCCCGGGGTAGTCTTGGCCAACAGCGGGTTGGGCGTGGTGCCGATGGATAACACCACATTGTCTACCGGAAACACCAACTCCGAGCCCTCGATGGGCACCGGCCGTGCGCGCCCGGACTCGTCGGGTTCGCCCAACTCCATACGCAGGCACTTCAGGCCCGCGACCCAACCGTCATCGTCGCCGATGACCTCGACCGGATTGGTGAGCCAGTGGAACTTCACGCCCTCTTCGATGGCGTGGTGATATTCCTCGACGCGGGCGGTCATTTCCGCTTCGCTGCGCCGATAGACAACAAGCGCTTGTTCGGCACCCATGCGCCGCGCCGAACGCACCGCGTCCATGGCGGTATTGCCCGAACCGATGACGGCCACACGTTTTCCGACCTTGAGCGGGGTATCGGCCTCGGGAAACTGAAACGCCTGCATGAGGTTGATACGGGTGAGAAACTCATTGGCCGAGTATACGCCGTTGAGATTCTCTCCCGGGATGCCGAGGAACTTCGGCAGGCCGGCGCCGGTACCGATGAATACCGCCGCAAACCCATAGCGGTCGAAGAGATTATCGAGGGTAATCGTCTTGCCGATGATGACATTGTTGACGAATTCCACGCCGAGCCGCTTCAGCGCGTCGATTTCCCAGTCGAGAATGGCGTTGGGCAATCGGAATTCGGGGATTCCATAACGCAACACGCCGCCGGGCGCGTGCAGGGCCTCGTAGACGGTCACCGGATAGCCCTGACGCGCAAGCTGGCCGGCGCAGACCAGACCCGCGGGTCCTGAGCCGACCACCGCGACGCGCGCACTTTGCCATGGAGCCGGCGGCGTTTCGCCGACCGGCTGGGACCGTTCCCAATCGGCAACGAACCGTTCCAGGTGGCCGACAGCCACCGGACCGAAGCGTTTCGCCATATGGCATTTGAGTTCGCACTGCGACTCCTGTGGACAAACGCGTCCGCAGATGCCGGGCAGCGGATTTGCCGTACGCAGGATCGACGCCGCCCGCGCCAGGTCGCCGGCGGCGATGGCGTGCACGAAGTCGGAAATCGGGATGCGTACCGGACAGCCTTCCATACACACCGGGTCCTGGCAACGCAGGCAGCGTTCGGCCTCGAACATCGCGTGTGAAAAACAGTAACCCTCGTTGACCTCGTCGAAGTCCTGGGCGCGACCCGTGGGATCGCGCTGGGGCATCGGAGTTTTATCGCTGCGCTTGACGGGCATCAGCCTGTACCGCTCTCGGATTGCCGGCATGCCGCCAGCGATTCTTCCTTGACATACATCTTGCTGCGCTGGACCGCTTCGTCAAAGTCCACCTGATGTGCGTCGAAGAAAGGTCCATCCACGCAGGCGAACTTTACTTCTCCACCGATGGTGACGCGACACCCGCCGCACATTCCGGTGCCGTCGATCATCAGTGGATCCAACGAGGCCTGGGTAGCGATGCCGGTGTCGCGGGTGGTGTCGGCCACCGCGCGCATCATCGGCATCGGGCCGATGGCCAGCACGTAGTCGGGCCGCTGCGACTGGTCGCCGTCAATGAGTTGCTGGAGCCGTTCCGTTACCAGGCCCTTGAATCCTGCCGAGCCGTCGTCGGTGCACAGTTCGAGGTTGTCGCACACCTCGCGGAGCTCATCGACCAGTATCAACAGGTCTTTGTGCCGGGCGCCCACGATGACCGTGGTTCGGTCGCCCTGTTCCTTGCGCTCACGCATCAGGCACAGCAACGCGGCCGCGCCGTAGCCCCCGCCGACACCGATAATGTGTCCACCCGGCTGCAGCTGCGGTGCTTCGCCGAGCGGTCCTACGATGTCCAGAATCTCGTCACCCTCTTGCAACGCTCCCAAGCACCGCGTGGTGACGCCGACCTCTTGCACCACAATGGTTACCAGACCGCGGTCGCGGTCGTAGTCGGTGATCGTCAACGGAATGCGTTCTCCGCGCTCGCGTACCCGCACGATTACGAACTGCCCGGCGTTGGCGGACTCCGCAATCAGCGGCGCGTGTACGCGAAGTAACTTGGTGATCGGCGTCAAGGGGCGTTTTTCTTGGATAGCGGCCATGGTTCAAAGCTCCGGGTGTTGGTGCATGGCCTTGAGACGCCGCCAGCGCCGATCGACCTCGGCTTCGACGGCTGCCAGGTTTTCGGCATTGTCAGGTGACATCAGGTGTTTGGTTTTGCCCATCAACGCTAACCAATCGCTGACCTTTCGGCGCCGGCCGAGCAGATCCGGATCGTAGCTGATCATAGTCTGGCCCTTTTCCACTTCATAGACAGGAAAGAAACATGAATCGACAGCGGTCTGCAGCACCGATTGCGCGGCATCGTCGGTCGTGCGCCAGTTGAGCGGGCAAAACGACAGCACCTTCCCATACACCAGGCCTTCGTGCTTCGCATACCACTGGGCCTTGGCGGCCTTGCGCATGAGATCCTCCGGGTAACCCTCGCTTGCCGTGAACACGTAGGGTAAATGGCAGGACGCGAAGATCTGGGCAGTGTCCTTGTGATGAAACACCTTGCCCGCGCGCTTGCGCCCGACCTCGCTGGTCGAGGTGCGATGACCCAGCGGGGTGGCGTAGGACAGCTGGGCCCCGGTATTCATGTACCCTTGATTATCGTATTCGAGGATGATCATGTTGTGATTGCGGTGGGCGGCGCCCAGGGCTGGACCGATGCCGATGTCCATACCCCCGTCTCCGGTGACCATCATAAACGTAATATCCGGGGAGTCGGGCAGCTCGCCCCGGCGCAGCAGCTCGTGATACATCTCCACCAGACCCGCGAGCGTGGCCGCGCCGTTCTGGAACAGATTGTGGATATAGGTGATGCGGTGGGCGGTGTTGGGGTAGCCGGTGGTCACGACCATGGCGCAGCCGGTCTGAAACAGCACGACCAGGTCTCCCTCGAGAACGCTGTATACCTGGTGCAACACCGGAAATACGCCGCATCCGGGGCACGCCCCATGACCGGGTGCGATGCGCCCCGGCATGGTGGTGGTCGCCCACAGCGGTTCGAGCTCGACCTCGAGGCGTCCGGTGTCGGGATTTTCTCGCACCCGGGCCATGCCGCGGGAGACCTCTGCAGTCTCGATGGCGGGAAGGCCACTGGGCGGTTTCTGGTCGGGGTCGCCGGCGTAGGTGCCATGGTAGGCGAACGGTACCGCGACCTGTTGCGACTTCGCGCTCTGCGTCGCTTGCTCGAAAAACTGCGCGGCGTCGGTATCGTCAAAATCCCTCCCACCGAGGCCATAAACCCGGCTTAGCACCAAGGTCCGATTGTGCTCATCCTGTTGCAGTGCGGCGCGCACTTCCAGAGACAGGTTGCCGCCGTCGGCACCGTAGGAGTCTGCCCGGTCACCGATGACTACCGCCCGCACACTAGTCAGCGCGTCGCGAAACGCGGCGGCCGGAAACGGACGCAAGACATTCGGCGACAGCACTCCGACCTTTTGGCCGCTATCCCTGAGGTGGTCCGCGACTTCCTTCGCCGTCTCGGCGGCGGAGTTCAAGAGAACAACGGCGACATCGGCATCATCCATTCGATAGGCGTCCATGACCGGATAGAGGCGTCCGGTGAGCGCGTGCAGCTCCTCCAGCACCTGTGGAATCACTTGCCGTGCGGCCTCCATCGCCAGCGACAATTGTTGCTTATTATTGATGAGATCGGGATCGTTCATATAGGGCCCGAAGGTTACCGGGTGCCTCGGGTCTAGCGCGGTGTACGGCGCGTCGGGTTTGCCGAGGAACTCACGCCGCACTGTTTCCGCGTCGTCGAAACACTCCAGTCGCCGCTTTTGATGACTGGTGAAAAACCCGTCATAGGCGACCAGCACCGGCAGGCGTACGTCGGCATGCTCGCCGATCTTTACCGCCGCGAAATTCAGGTCATACACCGCTTGCGGGTCTCTCGCCAGCAGGATGATCCAGCCGGTGTTCAAGGCAAAGTAAACGTCGGAGTGATCACAGCGAATGTCGAGTGGACCGGAAACGGCGCGTGTGGCGATGTTGAGCACCATCGGCATGCGGGTTCCAGCCTGGACCGGAAGTTGCTCGAGCGCGTACAACAATCCTTGGGACGAAGTCGCGTTCAGCACCCGACCGCCACCGATTGCGGCGCCATAACAAATACCCGCCGCGCCGTGCTCGCCGTCCCCCGGGACCATGACGATTTCATGGTCACCGTTCGCCTGCATCTTGGCCAGATTTTCCGCAACCTCAGTGGACGGCGTTATGGGGAAATACCCCATTAGGTGAAACCCGATGTCTCGTGCCGCCGCCGCCGCCGCTTCGTTGCCACTCAAAAAATCGACGCGCTGGGGCGCGGTTGCGCCGCGCCGTGGTCGGGTCGCGGATGGTTGTACCGCCGCCTGGATATTAGTTGCCACGAGTGCCTCCGACGCGTTTGGTGATCTCAGGATACAGCGGGACTTGCAGACGATCAGCCAATCCGGGCGTTTCCGCTTCGCGCGTCATGGCTTCGGTGGGGCAGGTCTCGATGCAGCGCAGGCATCCCTTGCAGTAGCGATAATCCACACCCAGTAAGCGGGCGCTGGGCGCCTCTTCACCGGGTCCTTCGGTAGACCAGGTCAGCGAGAAATCCGGACACTCCAAGGCCGGCACTGTGCCCGCTCCTTCGTTGGACCACACCAGGCAAAAGTCCGGGCACACCAGCACGCACAGTCCGCAGTGAATGCATTCCTCGGTATTGAAGACCGGCAACCAGCCGGTGCGCGAGGTGGTAAGGTCATTCCATACGGTATTCCCCGGCAGTGGCAGCACCCCGCCGATGGGTGCAGTTTGGTAGCCCCACACCGGTTGCGGGCGCATGATCGGAAGATCTTCGGATCCTTGACCCACGTGATCGACCACCTCGAACTCCTTGCCCCCGCGGGCGAACGCCCTTTCGTTGGCGGCAACGGCCTCAGAGTTGTGGTGAGCGAATCCCTCGTTTAAACCTGTGAGCACGGTGTCTGCGTCGAGAAACGGCAATGCTGCGGTGAGGGTCCCGAGCAGCACGGCGTTGGGCCGAGACCGCTCTTCCACCGCAATCTTGAGTGCGTCGACGCGCACGATTGTGGCCCCGGCCGGCACGCGGGACAGTCCCTCGGGGAGTTCGCCCGCCGCCGCGTTACAGATGACAGTACTCCCCGACTTCAGACCGGCCAGCGTGATCGGCTGTTCCAGCAGGGCAGTGTGAAACACGACAACAACGTCTGGCGAGTCTATGGGAGCGCTGGTACGGATGGGTTTATCCGCGCCGCCGAGGCGGATGTAAGAGCGCACCACCGAGCCTTTCTTTTCCGAGCCATAGGAGGAGAAATGCGCGCCGTTGAGGTTCATGTGTAGCACCGCAGTGCGCGCCAAGATCTGGCCGGCGGCATGGGCGCCCAGACCGCCGATGGATTCGAAGCGGATCTCGAAGAATCGGGAAGGATCGGGCAATGTAGTTTTACGGTTCATGTGCCAGCGTATAGCAACTTATTTCCCCATGCGTATGTTACGAAATCTTTTAGTTTGTTATTTTGATTCTAGTCAATCTATAGCCAATATATAGCGGAATTCACTGACCAACCGGCTGCCGTGCCAGCGATTTTCTGGTTCCGGGCGCGCGCAAAACTGTGGCCCCGGGTGCGCCGCGCGCGGTCTTAAATACTGCAACATGGCAGCTTACAATACCGACCACCGATCACACGGATGCCCGGTGTATACAACGTTAATGGAATTCACAGCTAGCGCCGCGAATCACTGATCACCCATGGCGCTCAGGCGCTCGGTATCGCTGACGGGACCTATCCGCCAGGTTCGGCGCTACGGGCAGTTGTGCGCCGGTGACGCCTCAGAAACGGCCATTATCGGTGCCGGTTCGGCCCAGTGAGCTCGAAGAGACGGTGTCGAAAAATGCGCTGTGACCGACGTCTTGCAGCGGGGTTGGGGCCTCATAGTAATAACCCTGGGCCAGTTCGATGGAGAGTGCGCGCACCAAGTCATGGGTGTTCTCATCCTCCACACGCTCGGCGATGGTGCTTACTCCCAACGCCTGTGCGACCTGATGGATATGTTCAACGATCAGTCGGTCACGCCGGTTATGGGCGATTTGTTGTACGAAGCTACCTTCGATCTTGACGAAATCGACCGGAAAGTATTTTAGGTACAAGAATGAGTTGAAGCCGCTGCCGAAGTCGTCGAGGGCGAACAGGATGTCCTCTTCTCTGAGTTCGCGTATCAGGCCGGATAGTTTCGATAGCTGGCGGAGCGCCTCCCGTTCAGTGATCTCGATAACGACTTCTCCGGGCGGTGTATGCTGGGCGTGCAATAGTGCCGGTAGGTTCTCCATGAATTCATGGTTCTCGATGGTCACCGCTGAAAAATTGACGAACAGCTTTACACCCTCCAGCGATGGAATGCGGCGCTTGTGATCGAGCGCCTGCTCGAGCACGAATCGATCCAGGTCCTCGATGCCGCCATGCCGTTCGAGGTCGGGGACAAAGTGGTCGGCGCTCAATAGGCGGTTACCGTCCTGGATGCGCGTTAACACCTCGCATGCGAACATGCGGTTGGCGCGCACGTTGACAATCGGTTGCGCATAAAGTATCACCCGCTTTTCAGCAATCGCCTTGCGTAACCACACGTCGCGTCCGTGGATCCGGGCCACCTCTGCCACCTCGCTGCTATCAACGGTTACCGCCCGATTCCGGCCCAAGGCCTTGGCCTTGGTGATCGCCACATCACCGGTGATCGACAGGCTCTCGCTGGTGCGTCCGTGCATCGGGTACGAGACCACACCCATACTGGCGGTTACGCGCAGCGGCCCCTTGGTGGTCTGAAACTCCATTCCCGCGATCGCGTGGCATAGGGCATCGGCGATGACTTGTGCCTGTTGCGGCGCGGTGCCGGGGAGGATGACTCCAAATTCGTCCTCGCCAATGCGGGCGATAATATCTTGGCTCCGCGCTCCGTGGCGCAGCACACGAGCGACCTCCTTGAGCACCAGATCCCCTATCGGATGGCCGTGGACATCATTGACATAGCCAAAATGATCCAGGTCGAACACCAACATTGAGAACGGCGTGCCATCCCGGCTCGCGAATTGTATCTGCGCGTTGACGCTTTGTTCGAATTTCCAGCGGTTGTTGAGCTTGGTCAGCGGGTCGTGGCTGCTGAGCTCTTCGAGCTGGCGATTGTAGTCCTCGATCGCTTCGAGCAGGTGGTTGAAAGAGTGCGACAAACCACTGATTTCCCGCACCTGGCTTTTGTGTTCTACACGCCGGCTCAAGTCGGAATCAGTGATGATGTCTTTCATTACACCGGCCATGGCGCTCAGCGGCCGGACCACGAAGTGGCGCAGGTTGACGTGCACCGCAAACAGTAGGATACCCAGGAACAACAGGCTAAACCCAATCATGAGCTTGAGCATCGGGTCCAGCGGTACCGTAAGGTGATCGACAGGATGGATGATGTCGATCACACCATTGACGTCGCCGAGTTGGGCGGGCTGATGGCACGCAAGACAATCCTGTTCGACCTTCACCGGGTAAACATAGCGAATCCTGTCCTCGCCGATGGAGAGACCGATGCTGCCTTGCGCAAAAGCCTCGCGCACCATCGGATCCGCCCGTTGGGTGCGGTCGTCGTCACGGCCGCCAAATTGACGAACAACCGGGTCGCCGCGTATCACGCGGATGATATGATCTGGTTTGTTCTTCCGCAGTTCGCTGATCGCGTTCTCGATGTCCGCGTGGTCGCCGCCTTGACGCATGACCAGGTACAGGTTCCCGAACGCCAGATCCGCGAATTCGCGCGCGTGCGCCGTGGCCAGATCTTCCACCGCGATGCGTTTTAACCAAAACGATGCGGTCAACAACAACGCCACGGTTACCAATGCCGACGCCGAAAACAATAACAGCACCAATCTGGTAAGGCTAAACGGTGAGCGGCGGGGCTGAGTATTATTGTCCATGATGACGTATCGTGTTTCCGGCAGTACCGCGCCCTGCTGGAAAAACGGTGTCAAGGCTCGATGCCTCAATCCTCCAGTGCCGGTTACCGATGATCCCCATTAACATATGTATTTTGTATTTCACCTGCAGCATTAATAAATAATTGCCGTTTCCGCTTATGTGGATAATGAAACACCCGCGCAGGATGATCGCCCAGTATTCGATCAGATCCGTGCGCCGCGGCGGGGATGGCTAAGCCGCCAAGATGACACAATCCCGTCCCGCTTCCTTGGCCTGATAGAGCGACTCGTCGACCCGCCGCAGCAAGGCCATGACGGTCTCATTCGGTTTGAGCCGCGCAACGCCCACGCTGGTGGTAAAGCGGACTTTATCTCCGTCGGGGTTGGTGACCTCGGCATCGGCGCACGCTTTGCGGATTTGCTCGGCAAGCAGTTCGGCATCCGCGGTGTTGGTGCGCGGCAGTACCGCCAGGAATTCTTCACCGCCGTAGCGGCCGATGAGATCGGATTGTCGTGATGCCCGCTCCAATATCTGGGCGAAGGTCTGCAGCACCGCATCCCCGGTCAGATGTCCGTAGTCGTCGTTGATGTGCTTGAACTTGTCCAGGTCGAACAGCAGTACGCACAGCTCGTGTCCGTTGCGCTGGTTGTGGTCTAGCTCCAGTCGCGTTCTTTCCATCAGTGCGCCGCGGTTGAACAACCCGGTGAGTGGATCGCGGGTCGCTTGACGGTATAGCCGCAGCAGCATGTGTAACTCCGACATCGATGCCCACAGCGCCAGGCACGTCAACAACACCAGCAATGTCAGATTGCCCAGGAACGCCAGGGACAACAAACTGGCGAAATGGGCATCAACTACGGTCAGGGTCACAAACGCCGGCGCCGCCAACGCTAAGCCCTCCAACAGCGGCAACGAAAAGACACCCAGCTGCGCGACGGTCACGAAAGGAAAGAAGGCATAGACCACGAGCGCGCCTGTGGCACCGCCGTCTTCGAGCACAAAGCGCGCAGCGATGTAGAACAAACACGGCAGGGTGACCAGGCAGGCTAATTTCAAACGCGCCCGCGGCAGATCATGCGGCTTGGCGCCAAGAAACGCGACGCCCAGGTAAAGTGCGGCGCAAAGGGTGCGCAATACAGCGAGCCGGACCACCGTGCCGCGATCGGCGATGGTAAAATAATCAACGCCAATCCACAGAAGGATGGTCGCGGCAAATAGCAGCGCCAGGATCCGGATTCGGTCCTGGATGAAATTCGCCCGCGTACCTAGAAAATCAGCGGTACGGTGGCGATTGTTGATCAAGTCCAACATCTCTAATGCTAGCATCCGCCAGTGGAATTTCGCGCCCGTGAGAAATGATCCGTCGGCGTGCGACAGTACCGCCCCGGGTTTCGCCGGTCCCCCCTGGATCGTGGATTCCTGCACTGCTGATGTACCTTTCCCCACAACGATTATTTATCCGTCGGCACCCCAGGCTCCTTCTCGGTGGTTACACCGACAAGGGCGCTCGAGCTACCTAATCAAAAGTATAGATCACCCTCGATTACAGTCACTTTTCCCGTCGCGGTACCCGGCAATCGGCATGTGCGCGGCGCCAAAAGTGCCGTAAACGTTACTGAATCCGGGCATTTTCAAATACGCGTGGAAGTGGGTACAAGTCAGCTAGGCGGCGAGAATGACCCGGTCTCGCCCTGCCTCCTTGGCCTGATAAAGCGAGTCGTCCACCCGCAGTAGCAACACCTCGGCGGTCTCGTCCTGCCTGAGCCGCGCAATGCCGGCGCTGGTGGTGAAATGGAGTTGACTGCCATCGCGGGTGGCAACCGGGGCCGCGGCGCACATCTTGCGTATTTCTTCAGCAATTTGTTCAGCATCCGCGGTGTCGGTACGCGGCAGCACCGCCAGGAATTCTTCGCCGCCATAGCGGCCGGCAACATCGGAGTGTCGTAATGCCTGTTCGAATATCCGGGCGAAGGTCTTGAGCACCTCATCCCCGGTTAGATGTCCATAGTCATCGTTGATGCGCTTGAACGTGTCGAGGTCGAACAGCAACACACACAGCTTATGTCCATGCTGTTGGGCACGTCCTACTTCCAGCTGCATTCTTTCCATGAGTGCGCCACGGTTGAACAACCCGGTGAGCGGATCGCGGGTCGCTTGACGGTACAGCCGTAGCAGCATCTGCAACTCCGACATCGATGCCCATAGCGCCAGACATGCCAGCAGCACCAGCAGCGTTAGATCGCCGAGGAACGACAGCGATAGCAAACTGGCGAAATGGGCCTCAACTACGGCCAGGGTTACAAACGCCGGCGCCGCCAACGCTAACCCCTCCAACAACGGCAATGGAAAGATGGCGAGCTGGACAACGACCACGAACGGGAAAAACGTATATAACGTGAGCGCGCCGGTGGCACCGGCGTCGTCGAGCAAGAAGCGCGAAGCGATGTAAAACAAACACGGCAAGGTGACCAGCGCGGCCAATTTCAGGCGTGCCCGCGGCAGGTTATGTGGCTTGGTACCGTAACCGGCCAGGCCCAGATAAAGCACCGCGCACAGGATGCGCAGCACCGCGAGTCGGATGACCGTGTCTTTGTTGTCGATAATAAAGTAGTCGAGAGTGGTCCAAAGTAACACGATGACGGCAAACACCAGCGCCAGCACCCGGATACGGTCCTGAATGAAATTTGCCCGGGTGCCGAGAAAATCCCGGGTGCGCTTACGGTTACTTATCAGGTCTAGCATTGATAGCACCAGCGGCCGCCAGGGAGACTGTTTTACCGCAGAAATAAACTGGTTTGCCTGATCGCTCGTCTGTGTCGCACTTGTAGCGAGATCTTCCACGGTCGGTGTTCCTCTATATAGCTTCGATCCCACAATGTCCGCTTGTCCTGTCACCCAATCGGGGCGCTTAGAGAACCGCGTACCTCAATCCAGCATAGACGACACTACCCAGTTATTCCTGTTTTCCCTCCCCTATTATTGAGCGATAGCGAACAGATCCTCGTAGTCAGTGTCGGTGTCGCTAGGATAATGGTCATGAATCGCGGCGAAATCATCGACGTGGCCAATAAACACATCTACTACCGCGGGGTCGAAATGTCGTCCCCGTTGTTCTGTTATCCACGCGACGGCCCGCTGTAACTCCCAAGGTTCTTTATAGACGCGGGGTGAGATGAGCGCATCGAAGACATCGGCGAGGGCGACGATGCGTGCGTAAACATGAATTTCCTCTCCCCTGAGTCCTTGCGGATATCCGCTGCCATCCCATTTTTCATGGTGCTGCAGGGCGATGATCGCTGCTGCCCTGAGGATGTCCCGTGTCGAGTGCTTGAGCATCGCATAGCCAATACGGGCGTGATTTTGCACGATCTTGAATTCGTCATCGCTGAGCTTGCCGGGCTTTAAATTAATTTCGTCGGGAATCCCCAGCTTGCCAATGTCGTGCAACGGGGACGCGGCGGTGATCATATCGACCTTCTCATCGGAAAGCCCCAGCGCTCTTGCCAGCAGTTGACAGAACAGAGTCACGCGCTTAGTGTGGTTATGCGTTTCCTTGGAGCGCTGTTCCTCGATCACGCCCATGGCGTAGACGGTCTCACGTAAGGTGCCCTCTATTTCGTCATTGAGCGCCATCAATTCCCTATTTTTCTTTCGCAGCAAGTCACGATGTGCAATGACCTTGGAGTTGAACAGATTGATCTCGTTGGCGACATGGGTGATCTCCTTGGTCGTAAAAATTTCAGGATTCACCGGGCTATGTTTGCGGTAAGCGATTCTTGCCCGCTCAATGAGGGTGTGCAAAGGAGACTGGACATGCCGACGAATAGTATGGGAGGTGTTCACGGCGATTAATATCAAAAAGATGACCGAGGTTGTGGCAAGCCCTGCCAACACCGCTAGTGAGCGGCGCTGATAATCCGTCACATCCAATTCGATGTCCACGGCGCCGAGCACGGTGCCTGCCGGTACCTGATGGCAACCCAGGCAGTTCAAATTAGCCTCACTAGTGGCGATGTACGGGATGATGGCGCGCACCGTCGGGCGAAGGGTGTATTCATCGAGAATAAAAACCGGATGTTTGGTTTCAAATGCCTGTTTGGTAACAGCGTCGAATCTCCTCTCCATTGCCTTGCCGCTACCGAATTGTTCGATGATCGGCTGGCCGCGGATTACGTGCAGCGCGTTGACGTTATACAGGTGCATGATCTCCTCGAGATAGTAGTCACGCTTGTCCATGATGCCGGCCTTCATCTGCGCCGTGAGTCCCGATTTGACAAGCTCGGCATGGGCAAGAGCCTGGTCTGTCATGGCTTGCTTGGAAAGTCCACGAAAGTTCACGCCGGTGATGAACAACGTGATGATCGCTAATACCGACAGAAATGTGACCAGGTTGCGGACGGTAATTGTCTGAATACTGGGTTTCATCATGATTGGCCTTGGTCCAGATGATTTAGCTGGGCTTGGGTATCTGTCGTAGTTAACCTGCATATTGCACCAAGGCGGCGAAATAATGGTCTATCGACTTGATTGTGTTGAATAATTCGGTCTTAGGCGAATAGTACAGTTTGTGCTTCGGTAATCGCCTATCCCGGCTCTGGCTCGATCTCGAACGCCTGCACTTGCGCTTCACTCAACCCATAGCTCGCTATGGGTTTCGTTCCAGCGCGGTGTTCAGACGCCCGATCTCTTCGCCAGCTTCCGGGATCCTTGGTGCAACATGCAGGCTAAAGTATAGGACAAGGCAGATGAACATGCGGCCGGCAGCCGTCCTGTGTACTACTCGTAATGAGTCGCCTGCGCCATTTGGTCGCTGCCAGAGGCCAACCCTCTCGAGGTGGATGATATTGTGTTTGTGTAATCACCCGGTTTATAGGGATCATTGCAGTATAAGGGCGAAAGTATTTCCATAGACCGATGACGCCGAGTGTAGACATACTGGTACCCTGATTGCATTGTCCGAAGACACCATCGTTCCAATATCTATTACGTATGATCCAGTGGCGCGAATTTTCTAGATGTTCTTTTAGCTCCGCTTCTAGACGCGGATTTGAGGATCCGAACGATATGAGTCGGCCTAACGATCTACGTCGTTACGCTATGAATGTGGATCGAACACGATGTCGAGCCGGATTGGTTGTTTGTATAGCGCTGATGTTTGGTCTGGTCATGCCGACGCAAGCGGAATTACCGGATAGCCGCGTACTGCGTTCGTGGGTCGATGACATGAAGACCTCCGAGCGTGGTCCATTCCGACACATTCGTTGGTTCTGCAAGGATGGGACCGTGTTGCCCCCGCAGCCATATGGCTGCGCAAATCATGGTGGTGGCTCCCAACACGGCGAGTGGACAGATCGCGTTAAGCAGCTACGCGCCGCCGGCTATGCGGTCGCCAATATTCTCGCCGATTTGGATGTCAGTGCGCTTGTTAGCGAAAAAAATCACCCCGACATCCTCAATCAAATGATGATTGAGCAGTTCCTGGTCTCCGCTGATGATGGTTGGATATATCGCCAAGCGCGGTACTACCGCGGTGCGCTGCAGGAAGAAGGTGAGCGCAAGGGTGCTCGTCGGCTGTTGCTCAAGTTGGCACAAGATCCATCATGGCTGAAGCGTCGCTACCTGCCGTATCGCACCGCCGTGCGGATGCTAACTCACGGTGAGGAGACGAAATCAATTGCCGAAGTTCGTCAGCTCGCAGGGTCGCTGGCGGACCGCGACGCAGGTTTCAAATTATTGCGTAACAAGATTCATATTAGACCAGATTACAGTGATGCGGCAGCGGTTCGCGCATATATGTCGCGACGACAGAGCTCGAGCCTGTACACAGAGTACCAGCGTCTTGCCGACCTCATCGAATCGGTGTACGCGGGCCCCTCGGCGGCACAACTGCTAGACCGCTTGGCGCAGAGCCCCGATGCAAGCAGCAAACTTGCGGGCTTGTTTCGACGCGGCGCCACGGCGCTGACGATGAAGTCGACCCCCGAACAACGCTTCAGCACCACCGCTGAATTGTTATCCGAATTGAGGTTAGCGGCTGCCGGCGCGACGGACGCGCGGCTGCGTTTGTCGATTGTCGGCGCCAGCCACGCCTTAGAGAACGATCACTTCGTCGCCGCGACCGCGCTGCGCGATGAGATGGCAGGCGTACCCCGCGTCCGGCAGCTTGACTGGCTCACAGCCGGTATCAAGGCGGCCTATGGGGTAGGGCTATTGAGCGCCAGGCAGCGCGACGCGTTGATCGCGGCCTTGAGCCAACTCCGCGGCAAGGACAGCGCCGATCTTCGGTCATATAAACGCACCCTCGACTACCTCGCGCTGGTGCCCGCGTGGAGCAGCCGGTGGCAACGGTTTTATTTTCAGGAATCAGTCGACAAGTTCATCACCATCGAACCGCGTGCTGGCTTGTTCTTGCAGGACCAGCTGCGTGCCAGTCCGCTGTTTTTTTTCAGTCAAGTGCTCGACGGCTTGCTCCAAGACGTCAATCGGCTGGCCGGTGTGCACCATGAATTATTCGGCGAGCACATCGGCGCTGGGATGCGCGCTCTCAACCCGGGTCTGGCGCGCGGACGCCTGCGGTCCGCGGCTCCAGAGCAAGGAGATTCCTTTGACCGCGACGGTATCTACGTGTTGCCGGAGACGGTATCCGACCTGCCGCCGGTGGCCGGTATACTCACGGCGGGCGAGGGCAATCCCCTGTCTCATGTACAGCTCCTGGCGCGCAATCTTGGTATTCCCAATGTGGTGGTGGACGAATCGCTGATCCCGCGGTTGCGTCAATGGGACGGCCGGCCGGTGGTGCTGGCGGTGTCCTTGCAAGGTTCGGTTCGACTTACCGACGCGGCTACCGTGCCCCAGAGTGTGTTCAGCAAGGATCAGGGTGATTCCGAGGTGCTCATTCACCCTGATGTGAACAAACTCGACCTGGATCGCAACGGCCTCATACCGCTGAGTTCTCTAACAGCCGATGACTCCGGTCGCAGCGTCGGACCGAAGGCGGCCAGGCTTGGAGAATTGCATCACCACTTCCCGGAGTCCGTCGCCGACGGGTTGGCAATTCCGTTCGGTGTATTTAACGAGCTACTCGGCCAGCGTTACCGCGACAGCGGTCTGTCGGTGTTCCAATGGATGGTGCAGCAATACCGGTCCATGGATACGTTGCCGCGGGGGACTCCGGCACATGCCAATGCGGTCGAGAACCTCAGGCAACAATTACACCGGTGGATTGAGAACGCCGACCCGGGCGCTGAGTTTCGCGCACGTCTGCGCGCGGCGATGGAGGAGGTGTTTGGCAAGGAGGGGACCTATGGTGTGTTCGTGCGCAGCGATACTAATGTCGAAGACCTGCCACGGTTCACCGGTGCCGGCCTGAATCTCACAGTGGCCAACGTGGTCGGATTTGATAATGTGCTTAAAGCGGTTTCACAGGTGTGGGCATCGCCGTTTACCAAGCGCGCGTTTGCGTGGCGGCAATCACGCATGGCCCAACCGGAACATGTCTATCCGGCAGTGCTGTTGTTGCGCAGTATCCCAGTGGACAAATCGGGTGTATTAGTGACTCAGGATATCGACACCGGTGATTCGAGCTGGTTTTCGGTTGCCGCGAACGAAGGTGTGGGCGGCGCGGTGGATGGACAAGCGGCTGAATCATTGCGCATTCATCTTCACAGCGGTGCAGTAAAACTCTTGGCTCAGGCGACGGCGGCTGGCAAGCGGGTTATCAATCCCAAGGGTGGTATTGATAAAATGCCGGTGAGCGATACCGATCATGTGCTCGCGACCGAGGAGATTGCCGCACTGATCGATTTTGTCAACGACCTGCCACGGCGGTTTCCGGACGTCGTGGACGCGGACGGTAAACCGGCGCCGGCCGATGTTGAATTCGGGTTTCGCGGCAAGAAGTTGGTGCTGTTTCAGATCCGGCCTTTTCTTGAAAGCAAGCAGGCCCACACCAACAACTACTTGCGATCGCTGGATAGTACTCTGCGGCGATTGGATCAGGTTATAGTGCAGTTGGACCGTATTCCTGGGAAGTAATCGTGATGCATTTTTTCATGCTGACCATATTTGCGTGGGTAGTGTGGCCGGTTGTCGCGGCCGCTTACCCGATCTATGGCAGCGAGTCCACGGGCATACGGCGCTTGGAGCATGCGCGCCTGGCACATGAGGGTAAGGTAGCGGGAGGTCGACGCCTGCCGGGCGAACTGTTGACGCTGGAACAGGTGGACCTGAGATTATTGCATCGCCGCGATATGGAGATACCGGAACCGGATCCGGCGTTCACAACCCAGGTATTGAGCCTGCTCGGAGCGCAAGCCGATCGCTATGGAATCGCGGTGCTCGATCTTTCCAATATCGATCAACCCAGGTATGCACAGCACAATAGCGAGACCATTCATAATCCCGGCAGCGTTGGCAAGATTGTCGTCGCTGCCGCGTTGTTTCAGGCACTGGCGGATGCTTATCCCCAAGACCTCGAATCGCGTCGCAAAGTGCTACGAGATACCTGGGTAACCGCGGATGATTTCATTGTTCACGACAGCCACAAGGTGAGCCTCTGGGACCCACCGACCCGGCAGCTAGTCCGTCGGCCAATCCAAATCGGTGACCGGGCCTCGCTGTGGGAGTTTGCCGACTGGATGCTGTCAGCCAGTTCCAACGCGGCTGCCAGCACGGTGATCAAACAGGCGATGCTGCTGGTTCGTTTTGGACGCGACTACCCGGTGGAAAATGCAACCGCCGTGGGATTTTTCGACAAGACTCCGAGCGCGGAACTGGGTGATGTGCTGGTGAAGACGTTACACAGCCCGCTGCAACGCAGTGGTATCGACGTAAACCGTCTTCGCCAAGGCAGTTTCTTCACCGCCACTGGTAAACGTAAGGTCCCGGGGACCAGCAGCCATACCACGAGCCGCGCATTGATGACCTACCTGTTACGACTGGAGCAAGGCCGGATTGTGGATGAATTCTCGAGCCGGGAGATCAAACGCCTGTTGTATATGACTGAGCGGCGTATTCGTTACGCGTCCTCCCCCGCCCTGCATAATGCCGCCG
>CALZGZ010000278.1 GCA_945787105.1 uncultured Gammaproteobacteria bacterium | reverse complement strand
TGGAACTCGTCCAAGTCAACTAACAGTATGCCGAGAGTTTCGTCATAGCGCTCGGATCGCAGAATGGTTTTGTTGAGGAACTGTGTAAAAAAGGTAAGATTGGGTAGATCCGTTAAGGAGTCGTAATATGCCGTATTTTTCTCGAACGCGAGCGTGGCGCTCGAATCGGGATGGTGTATTTGTAGTGCAAAGGGTTCGAAATTCTCGGACTCGATAAACTCCATATTCTCGTCACCAATGTTCGGTGAGCTGTCTCGCTTAGCGATGATCTTTCCTTCTTTCACTGATGGATCGCGATCTGTTGGTTCTGCGTTCGTTTGGGTTACCCCGGATCCCGCTGTTCTCTTCTTAACGATCGCACGCGCGATAAGATAGGAACCGCCGAGCAATATAACGCTTAGAAAGACGTCGAAGAGCACCAGCTGATTCAAGAGACTATGCGAAGCGGCACTGAGCGTATTTGTCGGCACGTGGACGACAATCTTCCATGAAGAAGCGTCAGTAGCCGATTCGGCAACCTCCGGTTTCGAGATTTTCGCCGGCTCTCTAATGGATGGCAGCGGTTGCCTTTCGGTTGCAATGTTCTGGTGAATAAACATGCCTTCTGCAGTGCGGAACTGACCGGCGGACGTCTTGTCGATTATGGCCCACGCCTGCGGGTAGAGTTGGACGAAACTCTCTGGCCTCTGATCTGTGTACCCCATTTCCAAGTCGTTGCCCGCGCTTGGAGCAGCAACGAAAGACCCGTCCGATCCTACCAGTAGGACTTTTCCGTGGCCTATGTAGGACCGCTTGAGTTGCTCAAAAAGCGACGATACCGGGTAATCGATGCTCATGATTCCGTTTCTTTCGCCGCGCTCGCCGACGATCGGTGTCGCGAAACGAACGACGGATCCGCTGGACTGGGCGACGCTGTCTTCGTTATTGCCGTCGACGACGAGAGAAACCATTACCTCACCACGGTTGCGCAGGATTGCGCGCCGCAAATGGGATTCGTGCGCAACGTTTTGCAGCGCGGCACCAGATAACCGGGTAACGGCGCCGTTTCGGCGGACGATACGCACCAGCTTACTACCACGATGGTCAACGACTTGGATCTGACGATAACGTTCGTCTTTTGCGAGTAGCGTTTCAAATTTGTCAGCAAATTTGTCGACGTCCAGATTGTCAAGTTGCGTATCGGCGTTGGCATTGACCAACTGTGTGGTGAGGGACACCAGATCCCAGCTCACGCGGTCGAGTTCGAAATCGACGGTATTCGCAAGAAGAGTCATGGCGCCGGTTGTGGCTTTCTCTATCTTCGTGTATTCATGCTTCGCATCATCTAAGTAGATCCACGCGGTGCCGCTTGCCAGAAAGACGGCTAAAGGCAGAAAGATGAACAGCGATCGTGCCACGATGTCCCAGGACGTTTTCATCATTCAATAACTCGATTCAGTCGGGAGTACCCGCAGGTGTAGCGGCGAATGCCAGGTAGCGATTGTAACGGACCGGTGAATGCGCGGACCGATGGACCTTCTTGCCGACAGTCGGAATCTGGATCATCCTTCAGCAGAAATAGGGATCACACCACAAATCTTAGTCAAAAGCGTCGGTAATGCTAAGCGGGTTACCACCGTCGAGGCGAGAAGCCACCTCCGCCCTCGGTGTCGGCTCAGTTCGGAAATAACCTTCACTGCGGGCTCCGGCTTCTTGATTTTGAACTTATTGTCTCTACGCTTAGATTAATGCAACAGATCTCGCTTCTCATCTGGGCACAATATTATTTGATGTACTACGAGGAGCTTGCTATTCGGGGGGACTAGCGTGTCATGGATATCATGGGCTGGCGCAGTGTGGTGGCCGATGTGCTCGCCGAGAAGATCGGAATCCTTAGCGACATTGTCATCGATGAGACGCTGGAAGAAATGGGCGTGTCAGAGGAAAATTTACAGATTCGCCAGCTAGGTATTTTCATGAAGCACTTGTACGCCAAGCTTCCGGACGATATCGATCGCCGCCAACTGCTATACGAGATTAGAGACAGTTTGATGAAAGAATACCATCTATTGTTGGCGCGGAACTAATTGTAGGGGGCAATCATGTTATCCGTACGTTCCAAATTGACTATTGCATTTTCTATTTTTTTCGCAGTTCTCATCGCGCAACTCGCCCTGGTTTACTACTTCAGCAACCACAGCGCCTCGTTGATCGCGAAAGCCATACAGGCCCACGAGCAGAGCAATGCCTTGACGCGTCTTGCGATTGAAGGACAAAAGCTGCGTCGTTTTGAGAAGGAATTCTTTATCTATGCGGACAATCCCGAACGACGCGCTAAGTACTCAGGCGAATGGAACGATAGTTATGAAAAACTAAAAGAGGGATTAGCACTGTTGAACGCGTCTAAGAGCGGTTGGAGCGAGTCGGACAAGGAAAAGGCTCGGGCCTGGAACGAGTCATTGCGCGACTATTCAAGCGGATTCAACAAGGTCGACGTCGCGGTGAACAGCGGATTTATCACCGGGACTATAGCCGCGAACATGGCGATTAAAGAAGCCAAGAACCGGTTCAGAGTCTTCCTCAAGGGCACGGCCGTGGAAATTGATAACAAGGTCCGCGAGGCGAGCGAATTTTCGTCACAAGTTGAGCAGAATTTCGCGAATATTCAGAAAGTTCTGCTGGTTCTGTCGGTGGTGGCCCTCGTAATCGGAGGATCGCTCTTGCTCACGATCCCACGCGCAATTGCTGGACCCATATCCACGCTAACCGAATCCGTCATCGATATCAGTAAGGGCAACATAAGCCGGCCAGTGGAGGTGCGCGGGGGCCCAGAGGTTAAAGGCCTCGCTGAATCGGTGGAACGCCTGCGGGTCGCATTGAAAGGATTGATGTTGCGCATGAATAAGCTGCAGCAAGAGCGCAGTCAAGGGCAAGGCAAAACTCCATCGGGCGAAGCGAAAGAAGTCGCCTGAACAGCCATCTGCAGCGCATGGTATGCGGCCGGAGCTTTTGGGTTCCGGCGCAACCCTTTCGTACACCGATTATCAAGCGTGATACCAACGTCGCTTGACCCGACAGCGCGCCGCTCGGGTTGTTGGTTCTGAATTTGCTGTCTAAGCTCATATACCATCGACATGCTCGCCAGCATCATGCGATTCGCATCTTGCAAAGGCTACGCCAAAATCTCACAGCGCTGGAACGAATAGTGAATTTGGAGGTATCTATGTTACACACACGCGCATACGCAATGGCCGGAACAATAGTCATTTTGTTTGGCACAACGATATCGGTGGCGGATCAATCCGGTAGCGGTGGCGTCCAATTGCCGGGCGTCGAGATAACCGACGAGGGCGTGAAGCTGCCCGGAATTACGATAGATGAACGCGGTGTAAGAGTTCCCGGGGTCACTATAGACAGCAGTGGGGTCACGGTGCCTGGCGTGACAATCGGCGTGGAGAAGGAGGCCAGCGGCACCATCTCCGGCAAGCGATTCGTGGCCAGCGACCTGCGCGGTCATGACTTCAGCGGGCGAAATCTGTCCGGCGCGATATTCAGTGGCTCCGATTTACGTGGGGCCAATTTCTCTAATGCCAATCTGGAGGACGCTATATTCAGCGGCTGTGATTTACGTGGCGCACGTCTGCTTGGCGCAAACCTCAAGGGCGCTAAATTTAAAGGCGTTGATTTGCGCACGGCCGCGTTGCGCAAGGCCTGCTTGGTCAACGCCAAAATCGTCGGCTCCGACCTGGGCGACGCGGACCTCACCGGCGCTGTCCTAGTAGGCGCCAAATTGGTCGGCAACGACATGCATGGCGCTACGACGGTGGACGCTGTTTTTGACGGCCCGGCTAAATGTCAAACCCAAGTTGCGTCGGCGCGTCCCATGGTGACTCGAGCCCAAGAAATTAGGCAGGCGCTTTCCACCAATGCAGGAAGAGTCGATCTCACCGTCAACTTCGAGTACGACTCCGACAATATTCAATCCGCGGGACACGTCCAAATTCTGGAAATCGCCAATGCATTGAAATCGCCGGAGCTCACCGATAAGCGCATTCGTATCGAAGGCCACACGGACGGCACCGGTAGCGATAATTACAACATGGACTTGTCTTATCGGCGTGCCATAACCGTCATGCGGGCGCTTTCAGAGAACTACGGCATTGCTTCCAGCCGCTTCGAGGTAAAAGGTTTTGGAGAATTGCAGCCGGTCGCATCGAATGACACGGAAACAGGCCGTGGACTGAACCGGCGCGTGACGTTGGTCAACCTGGGTAGTTAGCCTTTACCATGCGTTCCTGAGCAACCCGAATCACTTGCAGATTGTGCCTGCGCTGCAACATAGCGCTGCTCGATAAAGGTTAGGATTTCAGCCGGGCACCTGGTATCCAGACACGGCAAGGTTATGTCGATGGTGTCGGGGCTGTCGGAGGCCACGGCCACAATGGTCTCGTCGTCGGGAAACAGAAACGGGCTGCGTAGATCGGCACGATGCACCTCTATCTTCGGAATCGGCTCATGTCGTAAGCCTTCCACCAGTACGAGATCCACGTCTTCCAGGTCCAACCGGGCGACCAAGTCATTGAGCGACGGATCGTGTTCGTTCTCCGGGGTCTCCGCCATCAGGGCCCAGCGTTTGCGCGAAGCGACCAAAACCTGGGCGGCGCCGCTGCTTCGCATTTCATAGCTGTCTTTACCCGCGTGGTCGATGTCAAAGCTGTGGTGCGCATGCTTGATCACCGCCACTCTAAGGCCCCGCTCACGCGCCAGACGGATTAACTCTTTCAACAAAACCGTCTTCCCCGCATTTTTCTGATAGGCGACGATTCCGACGACAGGTGGTTTAGGGTTATCTGTATACCTCATTGTATTGATTATATGTTCCCTGGTTACGCACCGGCAATTTGCCGATGGTGTCTGGATCGATTCACGGTGCTCCGACATATATCGGGAACATCCCAAAGCGGATCGGAGGCGTGCACCACTCAACCCCCGGCCGGTCCTGTGGTGATCTCAATGGGAGTGAGATGGGGGACATCCCGCATCCCGGCAGTCGTACGCCATCAATCACTCTCGTGTATCCACGGCGGTAAAGCCACACAGATCGGCAGTTTCATCCATGATACCGAAGCCGTGCGCGACATACTTCGCCATCTCGCGCTGTGGATCCCGAGCCATCGGCGCGCGAAGATTTCTTTGAAGTACAACAGGTTACAGCCTTGTGCTCAGCAAATTATTTGCCAAGCTCTATAATATTATTAGGTGCACACGGGTGGCAAATGGGTGAGTGATACACACGCAGAAGTGGCGACTGACGATTCAACGAAAGCGCCCGAAAAACCAAAAGCTGTAGCCAAACACAAAGCAAAACGGCACAGATCAAAGCCCCTCGGGAGCCTACGGAGCAAGTTCAGCCTATTCGTGCTCGCCGCTACTTTGATTACCACATTGGTGGTATCTTTGATCTCCACCCACGCCACCCGTGAATTCCTACACTCGCGGGTCGAACAAAAATTACCCTCTTTACTGAAGCAGACCGCCGACAAGGTCAAACTATGGTACGACCAGCGTCTGCATGAGATTACCGTGTTCGCGAGCGCTTCAACCTTGATTGGAGCAATCACTGATTATACGGTTCATGGCCAGGAACAAAGTCGTAAGGACGCAGAACGATTTCTAGGTTACTTGCTACAAAACTCTCCGAAATTCTCTGCCCTATTTGTACTTGGGAATAATCACGAACCCATTGTTTGGGTTGGCAAACAGCTTACGCTCTCCCGTGCATTCCTACATAACAACACAAATATAAACAGTGCATCGTTGAGCGACGTGATCATATCCGCTGATCAAGTCATACAAATCGCGTCATCGCCGCTACTTCAGTTCCAAGAGAAGAAGTTGGGCACGCTAAACGCGATACTTACCATGGACTCTTTGGAAGAACATCTCAAATCGGATGAATTGTCTGCCACCGCTTTGATGTTTCTGATAGACAGCAATGAAAACTACATCGCGTCGAATCAATCCATTCCAGCTGATTATAGGACGATGCAGGAGCTGCCCACTCAGCCGCAAGAACCCATATTGAAGGAGTACACAAATCGGAAACAACATGTCGTTGGTAGTGCATTGTTTGTTCCGGAGATCAAAAGCGTCTTAGTTGTAGAAGAGTCATATACGGAAAACTTCGCACCTGTTGTAAATATATTTTGGCGGACGTTGGCGATCAACCTAGGTATTGCACTGTTGTTCTCTATTGGTGCTTATCGTATAGCGATATCAATCAGTCGGCCTGTTGAAGCACTATCGGAGGGCGTACAACAGATTGCCGATGGAAAAACCAATGTGTTAATTAAAGAAACATCATCGAACGATGAAATCAACATGCTTACGCAAGCGTTCAACACTATGACAGCTCGTTTGCATGAGAAGACCAAAGCGCTTCAACAATTATCAGTAACCGATGGTCTTACCGGGCTATATAACCATCGTTTCTTTCAATTGTATCTAGCGCGCGAAGAAAAGGTCGCGAAGCAAAAAGGCAAAGAACTGGCATTGATACTCTGTGATATCGATAATTTCAAGGCATGGAACGATCGGCTAGGTCATGGGGAGGGTGACAAGATTCTGGAAAAGGTAGCTGAATTGTTAAAGCGTCACGCTCGCAAATCAGACTTGGTGGCTCGGTACGGAGGAGACGAATTCACCATTGTTGCACCAAACACCAAACTTGAGGTCGCGCTAAATTTGGCGGAGCAACTCAGGCGGGTCGTTGCCGATAAGGTCTCTGTTGCAGATGCCTCGGAATTACCGACCAGTATCACAATCTCGGTGGGTGTCGCGACCTACACCAAGGATAGCAAGACATTGTTCAACGATGCAGATCAAGCCTTGTATCATGCGAAAGAAGCCGGAAGAAATTGTGTGCGCGCGGTAGGTATTAAATATGCTGAGAACATGGCTTGATTGAAAGTGCCAAACTAGCCCCCGACACCTTCGGGGACATCCCTTGTTACTAGGCCGGCATGAATCCAACCCACCATTCCTGCGAGTGTTCTGACAAGTACCCACTTCTCACTTCGATCTTCGAGAAATAACGGCGTGTCCTGCGTCAAGGTTGTAACCACCTTGTGATTCGTAGACGGACCATCACGAAGATTTGCGCGGTTCTTGCCTACAAACAACAAACTCGGTGACGTGCGGATCGCTTCGACTTCGTTGTTAACGTTCTTGACGTTACTGTTTACTCTATAAATAAAGAATAGACCCGCACCAAATCGTCCAGCATCGATGTGAGATTGGGCGGTCTTAAGTTTATCTTGCGCCTGGTTGATTTTTTCTGCATGCCAAGGTGCGAGACCTGTCGTTTTTTCTAATTGTATTTGTGCTTCGGCCATAGACTTTACGGCATCCGCACGCGTGTATCCGCTTTGCAACCCGGATTCCACAGCAACCAAAGTTTCTTCTGCGCGGGCCAGCTCGGCTTTCAACCGCACAATTTCCCGCTCCAACTGCTCAATACGTTCAGTATCCGCTTTTAGAATTACCTTGGTTACGATATTGGATTTGGCTGCATTTTCGGTGGCTGTCTCTTTGTCGGGCTCCACTTGATTGGCCGCCGGTTTCTGCGGTAACACCCCACACCCTGCGACGGCAATACAGAAAACGGTAACCGGGAGGCAGATACTGGTAGCTCGCCAGGATGCAACGACTTTGCCCTTGATCATACTTATGGTTACCTCAGCTTTATAATTAAGTGAACAATTTTTTGAGTGCCTGATCTGACACCACTAAGTACACAGCTTACTATCGGCGGATAATCATGAGTGTAGACAACGGGTTATACCCACGCCAGCTTGGACTAATTCGCTCTCGCGGTTGGACACCAAGATACGAACACCGTAACGGTGTCTCCGATGGTGATTCCCGGACCCAACCTCAAGGGTCATCTTTTTCTTCAGTCCGACTAAAAATATCGAAGTCCGACTCGGAATGAATTAGCTCACGGTTGAAGGAACGCTCGAAACAACGCTTTAATTATCTTATTTCCATGACCCATAAATTGGATTGGGCAATAAGAACAAGTCGATGCCGATTCTGTCCGATGCGCGCTGTGGATGCCGGGCGATCTCGTGTTGCTCAAACTTGGGGAAGTCCTGAATATTATCGCCGAGATACATGACAATGTCGTGGGGCCGCTGCCATGATTGTCGTATCTCCGCATTGTCGGTCCCCGCCCAACATAAGTCAGCCTTGCCCTCCGTTAACAACCGTCTCCTGCGATCCTTGTCGTTCTTATACCCGAAAGTCCGCCATTCAGTCGGGTTTCGTGTTTGTCCATCCTGCGGCATTCGACCCAATATGCATACCGTCTGCGGGTCGATTGTAATCCCCCACTTACGCAGGTTGTTCAGTGTGGCACTGGCATGGTGACGGTGACTCCGGTTGGTGATGATGGCAATCTTGCCCCCCAGTTCGATCACGGTGTCAAGAAAGCTCATAACGCCGGGTACGGGTTCAGCCGCGGCTCGATGCACCCATGCGTTCAACTGCGCGTAGGTGAGTGGTTGAAAGGTCAACTCACCGGCCACATCGAGCCGGGAATTGTCCAGAATCGTTGCATCCGCATCGATCGACACGACCCAGGGTGCGGTGTGTCCCTGTTGCTGACGTTCGCGCGCGATCTCTTTGATGCGGTTACGCGCCTGCTCGTAGATATCGAGCGCCAGCGCCCGGTACTCGGCGGAGCGGCGCACCCACTCGAGCCCCGAATGGAGCCCGTCGTTGAGAACGACATCGATCGAAACCGGGCAGTGGTCCGACGGCCGCTGCTCCCAGGACTCCGTATACCGCATCGTCCGCAAGGTGTTTTCTCGTGCCATCAGATCGGTCCCGCGATCCAGCACGATATGGTCGATTAACTGTGTATACTTTGGGTGACATGCGGTGTCGAGGTGTCCGGCGGTCGCCCGCTCCAGATCCGCCGCCAGATTGGGTTCGCTGTCATCAATTTCGCGCCAGAATTCATCCCCAGCGACATTCAACCGTCGATTGAAGTCGCCGAGGATAATGAAACGCTCGCCCCGCGCAGCATGACGATCGATCCACTCCTCCAATAGCGAGCGTTGCTCGGCCAAGATGGCGCAGCTCGGGTTCGAGGAGGCGGCGTTGAGCGGGTCGGAGAAGCAACCCGACTTCAAGTGAATCGAGAGCAGAGATACCGGCGTTGTGCGTGGATAAACAAGTATCTCTACGCCCCAGCGCGTACCGGAAACGCCGAGTTCCTTATAATCCCGAAGACGCGCGTAGGGAATATGTTTCCTGATCGCAAGTCCCACCCGCTGCGCAGTGAGAAAGTTGCCGGCCAGATCCCGGCACTCCTCGCGGGCCATGTGGGGCCGTTGGGAAATCTCGACCCGGTACACCGCCGGGTCGAACACCCTGTGCGCGGCGGCAATGCTTTCAACCTCTTGAAAAGCAATAACATCGGCTTCCAGCTTCCGGGCGTAATACCGCAGTGTTTCGTAGTCCTTTTCAACCCTGGGCCGGCACCCCGCCCCGTCACGCTCTGCGAGATGTTCCAGATTCCAGGTGGCAATCTTGATCGTCGCCGCCTCGATATCAGCCACCGCCAATATCGCTGATGCGAACACGAGCGCCGCGATACGTGCGAATCGAACGATGTGACGAATCATCTCTCGTTTTCCGGATCGAAGACAAAGCTGTCGTAATGCACCTGAGTATAAGGTACCGGCTAGGCAAGATGGGAATCGATGAATAATCTCAGTGTTGCCGCTGTGCGGAGCAATTTTTTGGCCGGCATCCGTTTTTCCCAGCGCATGCGCTATCATTCTCAGCGAAAAATAACGAACGACTTCGTTACCCAGACCAGATGGGGTACCTGGATATGAATATCACCGAGTCACTCCTGCAGGCGTTGAAGGCGCACGGAGCCCAAGAAATATTCGGGATCCCTGGCGATTTCGCCTTGGATTTATTCAAGGTCATCGAGGACTCCGGGATTCTACCCCTGTACACATTGAGTCATGAACCCAGTGTTGGCTTCGCCGCTGATGCCGCAGCGCGCTTCAACTGCGGCTTGGGCGTTGCGGCGATCACCTACGGCGCCGGTGCCCTGAACATAGTCAATCCCGTAGCGGCAGCGTATGCAGAAAAATCACCCGTGGTCGTGATCTCCGGGGCGCCAGGCGAACAGGAAGAACGCTCTGGATTGTTACTGCACCACCAGGCCAAGACCGTCGACTCGCAGTCATTGATATTCAAAGAAGTGACCTGTGATCAGGTAAAACTGGATGACGCAGACTGCGCTGCCAGCGATATCGCCCGTGTGCTGAAAAACTGCAGACAGAGTTCGCGACCGGTGTACATCGAGTTACCCCGCGATCAGGTCTTCCAACCCAGCCGGGCGGTGCCAAAACTTGCCCTGTCGCGACCGGATCCCGACGCGTTGGAAGCCTGTGTAGAAGAAGTTCTGAACCGGCTGGACAGCGCCAAGTCTCCGGTCCTCATGGTGGGTGTGGAGATCCGACGCTATAGATTAGAACAAAAAGTGGCGCAATTGGCGCAAAAGCTCGCTTTACCCGTGGTCACCAGTTTTATGGGACGCGGTTTGTTGGCCAACGCCAAGGCACCTTTACTTGGTACTTATATGGGTATCGCGGGCGATCCAGATATCGCTCGCCGTGTCGAAGAATCCGATGCTTTGCTGTTGTTGGGCGTCATCTTGTCGGACACCAATTTCGGGGTCTCCAAAAAGCAGATAGATCTGCGCAAAACCGTACAGGCGGTGGACGGTCAGGTCAGCCTCGGCTTTCATGTCTATCCCAAGATTCCACTCGATGCCCTGGTCGATGGATTGTTGCAACGTGTCTCATCGCGACAACCCAAATCGGACATCAGGCCAAATGTCAGTTATCCACGCGGCCTGCAAGCCGACGACGACACCATTACCCCCACGGACATCGCCAGGGGCGTCAACGATCTGATGGCGGATCACGGTCGTATGCCGATCGCCGCGGATACAGGAGATTGCCTGTTCACAGCGTTGGAGATTGAAAATACCGCGTTTGTCGCACCGGGATATTACGCAACCATGGGATTCGGCGTACCAGCGGGCTTGGGAATCCAGGCAACCAGTGGCAAACGACCGCTGATACTGGTCGGCGACGGCGCGTTTCAGATGACGGGCTGGGAACTGGGTAACTGCAGCCGCTACGGGTGGGATCCCATCGTGCTCGTGTTCAACAACAGCAGCTGGGAAATGTTGCGCGCCTTCCAACCGCATTCGAGATTCAACGATCTAAATGAATGGCGATTTGCTGAATTGGCCAATGCCCTGGGCGGCGAAGGCCAGCGTGTATCGACACGCCGCGAGCTGAAGCAGGCGCTAAATACGGCGGTGCGCCAACGCGGGCGGTTTCAGTTGATTGACATCCGCATTCCACGGGGTGTCTTGTCCAACACATTGGCACGATTTGTCGCCGGCATCAAAGAACGCCGAGGCAAACCAACTACGTAGGTTTAATCCGTATATTGCGCCAAGGGTCCCCCATGACCCAAAACATTGCTGCAACTGACGCCGCCGCTGGCTTAAAATAAGCGGCCGAAATTGTATACGCCGGCCCCTTCTTTAGGTCGGTGTCAACGCGCGCTGAATGGGAGCGAAAGCCAGTTGCTCGGAAATCGCGTCTCTCACAAACGTTGGCGGTTTGCCCAACAAGGGGAAAGGGAATACCAGCAACGAAAGGCCCTTGCCACCGCAGACCATCAACAGGTTATCGTCGCTCACGCGATTGCTAATGCGTCGCGCGTGTCGGCGTTTCTCGGGGAATTGGGTTACCCGGTCTCCGCAGGTCTCGTCGTAGAAGTGGGTTCCGGTGCCCACGGGTTGATATGGAAATGGCCGGCCACGAGGCGCATTGCCATCGATCCACTCGCTGTGTTCTACCGCTCTGCGTTTGCATACCTGCAGCAAGACAACGTCACGGTGTTAGCCGCGTGGGGCGAACAACTTCCACTTAAGGACGCCGTGGCGGATATCATCTTGAGCGACAACGTCCTCGACCACGTTCAGGATCCGTCCGCTTATCTCAAAGAGTGCGCACGGGTACTGAAGCCGAGTGGTATCTTGTATTTCACCGTGGATGTGCATCATTCGATGTACTGGTGGGCCGGCGTGGCGTACAACGCGCTGTTCCGCCTGGGCGTGCGTGCCACGCTGCCGGCATTCCCCAATCATCCGTTCCACTTTACCGAGTCGCGCGTGCTGCACCTGTTGGGTGCGTGCGGGTTGCAAACGGAGTTACGTCGCGGCGGCCGTCCACATCGTCCCGCCACGCCAGAGCGTCCTTCCGAAGGCGCCGTCCAGCGGTCCATCAGGCGGCTGTTTTTCAAGAACGCCCGCGTTGAAATCCTAGCGAAACCACTCCCGCGCTAATGATACCGCCACAGCGCCGGATTTATTGGGGGTGCGCCGGCGTATCCAGGTACCGCGCAAGCAATGCATGCAAATCGACGAGTTCGGAGAAGTGGCTGTATCGAAGTTGGTATCCAGGTATCGAGCGCGCTAGGTTCGATACCGCGTCAAGGCCTTTGTTTTGAAGGTTGCGAGCATTAATGAGCGATCCCATCAATCGGTGCGCACATTGCGCGGGGGACATCGCGGCAAGCTTGTAATCTTTTTCCGCCGAGTATTCGGGAAACAGCATCACTCGGGCACGATAACCGTCGCGTGCTGATTGCGGCGCGATTCGTTCCGGTTCAATGAGAGTAACGGGGTCGTTTTTCGGCGTTTGCATTCGCTGCGTACGTTCCGACGCCGCGCGTTCCTCGATGAGAGAGTAGACCGCCTGCAGCGCGGGCGCTTTGATATGCAGCGGCCGAAAGAAACCCGCTACCTCATAGTTGGTCAAATCGATGACCACGACCTCGTCGGTCAGATAGCAATTGCCGCGACTAACGAGCCACGCCGCCAGGGTGCTCTTCCCGGCGCCGCTCACGCCGGGAATGACCACCGCGTTGCCGTCGCCACCGACGGCCGCGGCGTGCAGCGCAAGCCCAGCATTGTAGGGGGACACCAAAGTGGTGATGAGATCACTGATGAGGACACGGCAGACTTCATCGACCCGCGCGCCGGCGTAGAGCCTCTCACCGTCTCGCAGCAACGCGTAATTCCCGCTGCCTGCTTGATAACCTAAGGAATAGAAACACTGAGAATCCTCTTCACAGGTGTCGAGTTCAGTGCGGATCACCGATTCGACGATGCGCACAAGGGATTCGTCTGCGATCGACAGGCGTGCGTAATTTCCGGCGAATCTCGCTACTCGCGTGAGCATAGTTTCTTATGACAACTCAATCGCACCGTGCCGCGACAGGTTTTGCAGGGTTGCGTAAAGATCCCGCTCAACGTTGGCGGCGCTGTCGGGATAACCGCTGGCGAGCAATTCGAGCATCTCACTCACTTTGTGTTCGCCGTCACACAGACTCCATATCATTGCCGCCGTGGCGTTGAGATAAAGGGTTTCGTCTTTTGCGACATTGAATAGCAGTATCTCGTTATCG
>CALZGZ010000277.1 GCA_945787105.1 uncultured Gammaproteobacteria bacterium | reverse complement strand
CGGTGGTCCGATTGCCAATCCGGGCGAGATGGCATTTACGCATACACTCGCAATCGATGTTTTGGGGTCGATTCCTGAGTACGTCACCGAGTTCAAACAGGTGTTCGATACCGATAAGATAAACATTGATCAGGTGACCGAGGCGATTGCTGAATTCGAGAAGACCCTTGTGACACCGAATTCCCGTTTCGACCAGTGGCTCTTAGATGATAAAGACGCTATCACAGAGCAAGAACTGGCTGGTTACAACTTATTCAAAAGTAGTGGCTGCGTTGCCTGCCACAATGGTCCGGCCGTAGGCGGTGCCTCCTTCCAAAAAATGGGGGTAGTAGAACCTTATAAGACTAAAAGCGCTGCAGAGGGTCTCGCGGGCGTCACGGGGAAAGATGCAGACCGATTTAAATTCAAGGTTCCAACACTGCGAAATGTAGAACTGACGTATCCTTATTTTCACGATGGAGAGGCGGAAACTTTGAAAGAATCTGTGGAAATCATGGGCCAACTACAATTGGGAAAAAAATTTACCGCAGAAGAAAGTACGCAAATAGTCGCATTTCTCAAGACTCTCACTGGTGATCAGCCGTCATTTGCGTTACCGATTCTGCCACCCTCAACAGACAAGACTCCGAGGCCAAAACCGTTTGAATAATTAGTCAAATAAAGGCTTTGATTGTATGGTCCCAGCGCTCTTTCTTCACTACCTCTGATGAGCCAACATGAAAGTATGTGATTCATGCAGCGATAGACGGAAGGTCCATTCAATCAAAGCCGTTCACAAAGATCTCGCGCGATCTGCTATCACGCGTGTTTAGGATCGATATCGAAACCTGCCGGCTCTGTAGAGGGGTCCATCCCCCCAAAGGTGCCAAAACTCCCATAGGAAGGGTCAATTTGAGCAACCATGACGAAATAGCGTGTTATGGTGCCCTAATCCTGCAACGAGCACTAGAATTTCGCCGTCCGGGCCGTGCCGATACCCGTCCGACAACGACAAGCTATGGAGGGCACCCCAATGCCGCGGATGCAGATTCTCGGCGCGGTGGAACGTCAGGAGTTTGATGCACCGCCATTTTTCACTAGTCTTCAGCGGAAGCGAGATTTCGACTTTTCTCGGGGTGTGCGTGCTCTAGCCGGTCAGTTGCGAGGGCCCACGAATCGAGTGTTGTTTTTAGTCAGTTTCGGGTATTTCAAAGCCACTCATCGTTTCTATTTGTCAGATCAGTTCCAGCGACAAGGTATCGACGTTAGGCACACTCAATAGGACTCGATGGATCGAGTGTGGATTCGGATCGATACGTCGAACAAACCCGGAATCGTCATCGACGACTGATACGCGCCTATTTCGGTTTTCGGGCCTTTGATGCAAAAGTGCAAGTTTTTGTCAGGACCGAGATCGAGGTCATGGCACGATCACAACTACAACCTCGTTTGATATTCCTTCGGGCGGTTGACTTGCTGGTGGAGAATCGTATTGAAGTGCCAGGTTATCCCAAACTTGCGCGGCTGGCACTCGCGGCGGTGAACCGACGCCGCATGGAGTTATCGCGCATCATTGAACATGTGCTGGACGACGATTTGCGCAAGCAACTTGACCTTCTGCTACTTTGTGTATTTTTCACATTATCTGCCCGGAAAAGTTAACAGTATCTCATACCCGTTATTGCTAATACTGGTATTACCAGTACGCGGTTCTGACACAGCACCAGAACTTTGTCCAAGGTTCGAGGAGGAAATGTGACGACTACGATTGATAAATTCCAGGATGCATACGCTACACAGACACTTGCGGTTTATGAACCGTTAATCTTGCGCTGGGTTTCAGGCTGGTCTATTTTGACCGCATCGAGCACCATGGCATGGCGGGGCCAGAAAGCGCGATACTATTCCACCAATGGGGTGCTGGCCACCGCACATGCGCTCAACACATCGAAATTCGTGCCGCGTCTGCCTCATGAACCGAACTTTGGAACCATAGACCCCGTTCCCGAAGTAGAAATTGAAGCCATCTCCAAAGATGGCAAGCCCTTTGCCCTGAACCAGGTCAAGAAGATCAAGATGGATGGGTTTCCCAACGCAATCGCCTATAACGGCAATGTGTATCCACAGGGGGTCGATTCAATCAGCTTTAAGGATGCATCTACTATTGGGTCATCCGGCAACACCAACGGCTTCCTTAGCTTCTTCCGTTCCGGCTTTAGCAAGGCCAGGCAAACGGCAAAGTTGAATGTTGCCGCGGTCAGCACACCCATGGCCATGAGCAAGCGTACGGGTATGGTGGAAGCGGATTTTGATTATCATTCACACCGCAACCTGCTGTATAAGGACCTGGTCGGCGCGGCGATAGATGCTGTAAATAACAACAAGGACTTGATGCAGCAAATTCAAGCTGTTCTGGCAAACCATAACGGCCTGCAGATATTTGATTTTCTACCCGCAGTCAATATCGAGGAGGCGCTCTCTCCGATAGGTGTGGCACATTACTACAGGCAACTGTATTTCAATCTCGATGAAGGTTTCGGCCCGATCGAACATTGTTTTACGGTGGCGCCCAAGGAAACCTTGGAGGTTGTTGTCACATCGACACGCCGCCAGATTCATGAAGAGGTCGTCGAAATCGGCTCCGAGGCGATCAGCGAGCAGGCAATTGAAGAACGCAATATGGAGGAAGTTTCTGACAAGGTCTCTTCCATGCTGCAACGTGATATGTCTGCCTCGATGAGCATCAACGGTTCATACTCAACACCGGTTTATCAGTTGGGTGCTTCGGCATCGGCTTCGATGAATGTATCGAGTCAGCGCTCACGCGAAGCAGCTACCAAGCGTTTGAAAGACGTCACGAAACGCGCATCCGAACGAATCACCAAGAGCTATTCAATCAAGACGCGCGATTTCGAGGAACTGACTGATAGCACCATGACGCGCAGGGTTATTTCCAATGAAAATGATGCGCCGGTGAACTACGCCCTGCGGCGTGTATTACGCAGGGTTCGCGTAAAAGTACAGGACCTGGGCCCGCGCGCCGTCTGGCAATTGTATTTGAGCAATCCCGGACGCAATCTGGCAATAGGCCGCTTTGTGCATTTCCGCGAAGCAACCAATATTACGACCCCTGATGTGCCGCCTGGCGTGCCCCCTCGCCCACAAGGCGGCACGGACACAGGCTCTACGAGCAGCGCCATGCAATGGAGCAGCACGCATAACACCTGGTACGTTACGGTCAAAATCCAGACAACCGCGGATAGAAAAATTACGGCGGTCAGCATCGATTCGTTAACCGACCTGGAAAGCAATTCCAAGGATGATTATGCCCCATCGGCCAAGAACACCTTGCAATGGGACGTGAACTGGGACGAAACAACCAACACCTTCTCCGCCAATATTGCGATTGTCGAAGGGGACTCGATGAGCATTACGGTCGGCTATACCTATAGCTGGGAGCCAAGCCAGACTGTACTCGATGAATGGGAAGACAAACGCAAACAAGCTGTGGCCGCGCTTGAAGAACAGGCCATGATTGAACAGTTTGAGAAGGACAAGCAGCTTATTACCGAAAAAAGCAAGATTCGGCCCCGGCCAGCCAATGAGTTGCGCCGCGAAGAGCGCTATGAAGTCATGAATCGCATGGTCTCGCATTTGTTTGCTCAAGGTGATGATCCCTCAGAACCTACACCGCTCGAGATCGAGAGCTTTCACCGCTACTTCGATATTGAAGCCATGTTTATCTATACACATCCATCATGGTGGAAACCCCGTTATACGCCTGTTGGTGTTGTCGATGGCAGGCCTGCCTATGAAATCACATCGGAATCCGAGCCTGCCAAGCTAGGCTCCTCGCTCGGTTGGAAAATCCAGCTCGATGGAGACAATCGCCGCAACGAATTCATCAATAGCCCCTGGTTGCGCATTTGCCTGCCCATGAAACCCGGAAAAGAAGAAGAGGCGATACGCTGGCTGGCCAGGCATATTGAAGGCGAAGTCGGTTATGACCTCAATGCGGGGCCTCTTAAAAAGTTGCTGGACGATCTCAAGGCAGAACGCGATAAGGAAGATTCTATCGGCCTGGATGGCGCGGACTTCGTCACTGTGGATTCCAACGTTGGCGCACCTGATGGCGCAGTATCGCCTGAGAACGTCTATCCGGTCATTGATGAATTTGACGTTACACTTCCAACTGAAGGATTTATCTACGACGAGGTACTGGTGAAGGATGAGGGCGCTGCAGACGACGCCTGAATATCATGAAAATTCCTATCATCATTGCCTTTGGCGTGGAATTTCGCAACCTGAAGTATCGTAAGGAGCTGCAAGCGTATTTAAAGAAACTGACCAAAAGCAAATCAGACACGCACTTCAAGTACAAGAAGGGCGACAGGGACTACGATATTCAAATCGTATTTACACGAGACGAATTTCTAAAGGCCCTGGATACACCCGGTGCGATCGTGGTTTATGAGGGGCATGCGCGCCATGGTCAGGGGCCTGCATTTGATGAGACGGGTGGCGCGGGTGATTGCCCGTCCACTTTTTTCGCACCGAAAAATCCGTGGGAAAATCATGTGCGTATGGGCTGGGACGCCGTAAAACTCCCCGTTAAGGGAGATATTCTCAAGCACTGTGTGAATCCTGACGAATACGCAGAAAAGAAGGTGTCGAAATACAGCCAACCGAGTGTACGGTATGTATACCGCAAAGCATCGACCAAAACGACAAAATGCAGTTTCAAAGGCTACTCCAAGCGCAAACTTATCAAATGTTTTCCGAGCCTTGCCAAATCCAAAAACAAGCGCGGTGTTGCTTCGTTGTTGAAAAGACATTTCTGGTATACGAAAGATATCGAAAAGACCAAAAAGAAAGACCCCTATACTTTCGTCAAGGTCGGCGCGAAAGACCTCAAAAAATCCAAATTGAAATGCCGATTATTTTTCATGGACACCTGCAAAGCGGTACCGCATTATTATTGCTCACTCAGACACCGTAAACGTGAAACAAAGTCAAAATGCATATTTTTGCTTACCCGCAAGCTGGCCTATATGGGTTTATCGAAAGCCATAAATAATTTTATAAAACTCGTCCTGGAAGAAGATGTCGATCCCTTCAAAAGAAGCGGAAGAAAACGCCTCATCACCGAGCTGAATGCGGTCAATGCTGAAATATTTAAAACCCATACAAATATCAAATATGCATCCGGAATAATCGGCCGATATTCTGGAAGAGAGAAAAAGAAGAAATGTCCAAGCTGGAATTGATCATAGACAAGCTCTTGAGAGACGAAAAAATCGAATTCTTTTCGACAGTGGCCGCCTATCGGCGTGAAATTCACGACAATCTGGATGCGGCAAGATACCTGCTGTCGATCATGCGCGATGATCCCGCGCTATCTGGCCGCGCCGGCCGCATGTTAAGCCTGTTCTTCGAGGCTGGGCTTAAGAGCCTGGTAAACGAATTTGATGACAATAATACCGAGTGGCGCACCTGGCTTTTGATCATCGCCTCGTCCATCGTCATCAACATACAGAACGAAGGCCGAGAGATATCCGATCAGGATATCTATATGAAGATATTACCGTTATTGTCTGACACCTCTGTTATCGATAACCCGCAAAGCGAGGAGTCTCCGGTCGAATTTGAATACGAGGAAACGCGGGTTTGTGATGAAGCTTACATTTTACTGCGGTTCATGCAGAACCCAGATCATGATGACGAGGAATTGTTCTATGACTTGTCTATAGAAGAACGCGACTTTGAAATTCGATCCTATAAAAACGTCGTGAACAATCGTTTTGGGGATGCAGGAGTAGTTTAGCAGATGCAACACTTAATTGAGCTTGCATAAAATCAGAATTGACGCAGTCATTGAGAAAATGGAGTTTCCGATTCAGCGTATCCAGACAGATCGCGAGACTGAGTCCTTTGCTTACACAGTCCAGGAGAGGCGGATGGCGTACGGGATCAAGTTCGGCCCATCCGTCCTTGGGCGCCCCACTTAAACGGCAAAGTCGAACGTTCCCAGAAGACCGACCAGATCGAAATGTATACGACAAATGATTGGTCCGATCCAGAACTTGATAACCGGCTTTCTGAGTGGCAGCACCACTACAACTGGCGACGCCCTGATGGCGCTTTGAATGGGAAAAGACGAATACAAAGGGTCTGCGAACTCGGTGACTCAACACCACTCTGGGAAGAAGTTTCTGCTCTGTACGACCCGGCCAGCTTTGGTATTACGTCTTCGCCCAGGATCGATCCGGAGTGTGTGGGTTTGCGCTGTAGTCGTCTCGTTTAATGCAGGCATTTTCTTAATGCCCTCTTCATCAATGATAGAGTTCAAGGTCAACTCGAATGGCGTCGCCGTGTTCCCACTCGAACGTTAAACAAACAGGTCCACTAATATGCATGCAATAGCGTGTGGGTTTGCAATAATGCCTGTGAAATTATAAGCCCGGAATATTTAACGTGGGTGACTTTGTTAGACAGTTTACTCAATTCGCGATGCGCTTTAGAAAAATCAGGTCAGAGCCGAGTTTTCCAGGAAGGCCTCGAATCTTGCCGAAGGACGACGCGCGGGGAATTGGGTCCGACCCCGTTGTTCTCAGATAGCGGCGGCTTTGTTCAAATTTAAGTAAACTGTCCGCGGAATTCACGCATCGCAGGGATAACTTCAATATAATCAAATGACGCACATTTTTTCGGGCCAGCCAGAGCGCTGGAAACGGGGTTAAGGATGATTCTACATGGGCACGCCGGAGGAGCCCCGGACAAAAAGCGAGGGTCTTTCTCGAGGGTGACCGCGCCAGTGATCGACCCTGCGATGACTCAACTGTGACTTGCCTAGGAATCAGAAGAAGGAGGTGGCAATGCGTTTGGGCATGATTGGGCTCGGCCGCATGGGCGGCAATATGGCGCGCCGGCTGCGCCGCGGCGGCATTAGCGTGGTGGGGTACACCCGCGATCCGGCCGCGATGCAAGAACTTGCCGCTGAGTGCGGGCTGATAACGGCGGATTCAGCCGAGCACCTGGTGTCACAACTCGAGCAACCCCGCGTTGTGTGGTTAATGCTGCCCGCCGGTGCGGTGACCGAGACCTACGTTGAGCAGATGAAGGTTTTGCTTGGGGCGGGAGACGTGCTGGTGGACGGTGCCAATTCGTACTTCAAGGATTCCATGCGCCGTGGCCTGGTGCTGGGCGAGAGCAACATTTGTTTAGTGGATGCCGGGGTGTCTGGCGGGGTATGGGGATTAGAAAACGGCTATGCGCTGATGGTTGGGGGGGCACGAGAGGCTCTCGAGCAGGTAATGCCGTTGCTCAAGGTATTGGCCCCGGCGCCTGACCGTGGCTGGCTACACACCGGTCCCGTCGGCAGCGGGCATTTCGTCAAGATGATTCATAACGGTATCGAGTACGGCATGATGCAGGCTTACGCCGAGGGCTTCGCTCTCATGCAGGCGCGCACTGATTTGCGCCTGGATTTGGCGAAAATCGCAGAGACGTGGCGGCACGGGAGTGTGGTACGTAGCTGGCTACTGGATCTCACCGCCGATTTTTTGGCTCAGGACCAGGAGCTTGCGCATATCGAACCGTTCGTCGCTGACTCTGGTGAGGGTCGTTGGACAGCGATTGAGGCCATCGAGCAGGGCATTCCAACTCCGATCATGAGCACCGCTGTCATGATGCGCTTCGCAAGCCAAGGTAAGCACGACTACACGGCCAAGCTCTTGGCAATGATGCGGCAGGGATTTGGTGGACACGCGCTGAAGAAGGCGGATGAAGAATGAGTGGGCCATGCCATTTCGTGATACTTGGTGCAGCGGGTCATCTGGTGACCACCAAGTTATTGCCGTCGCTGTATCACCTCGAGCTAACAGGCCGTCTCGACGAACCGTTGGGGCTGGTGGCGTTTGCTCGTCGTGACTGGGACACGCAGCGCTGGCGTGTTCATCTGGATGCCGTGCTGGTTGCTCATTACGGAGCGAAGCTGGATGCTGCGACGGTCCGTCGATTCGTCGAACGCTTTGAATATATAAAGGGGGATCACAGGGATCCGGTATCTTATCAGCGCCTGCTTGAGCAGATCAGCAAACCGCGACCAGGTGTTTGCGAGAACGTTGTTTTCTATCTGGCTATCCCTCCGGATGATTTTGTACACGTGGTCCGCAATCTCGATGCCGCGGGTCTCAACAGCGTCGTGGGACAACACCGAATTGTCGTTGAGAAACCTTTCGGCACGAACCTCGCCAGCGCCCGCGAGCTTAACGCTGAACTGCATCGCCATTACCAAGAAGAGCAGATCTATCGGATCGATCACTATCTGGGTAAGGAGACCGTGCAGAATCTGCTGGTGTTTCGCTTCGCTAATTCGGTCATCGAACCATTATGGAATCGTCACTACGTCGATCACGTACAAATCACAGTCGCCGAACAAGCGGGTATTGGCGAGCGGGCGGGCTACTTCGACCATTCCGGAATGTTGCGAGATATGGTGCAGAATCACTTGCTCCAGGTGCTCACGTTGGTGGCTATGGAGCCGCCAGCTAATCTGGACGCCGACACGCTGCGGGACGAAAAGATCAAGGTTTTGAGATCGATCCGAGCGATACCGTCGGAGTCAGTCGATGACCTTGCGCTGCGTGCCCAATATGGGACCGGCGAGATCAATGGGGCAACGGTCCCGGCCTACAGAGACGAGCCCGGCGTGTCCTTTAATTCTATGACGGAAAGCTACGTGGCGGTCAGGTTTCACGTTGACAACTGGCGATGGCAGGGGGTGCCGTTTTATCTACGCAGCGGCAAGCGGCTCGCGGTGCAGCGCTCCCTCGTGGCGATCCGCTTCCGGGATCCGCCGCACCACCTTTTCTGCGACACGCCGTGCGAAGACGTGGATCCGAACTGGCTGGTGCTCGCCATCCAGCCGGAGGAGAGTATCCACTTTGAGCTGTACGCGCGCGCGCCCGGTTTGGTGATGACGCCCAGAGTGCTGCGGGTCGATACGGACTATCGGGCCGAACACGAGCAACGGCTGGACGCCTACGCCACGCTGCTTTTGGATGTGATAGAGGGCGACCAGAGCCTGTTCATTAGGTTCGACGAAGTGGAGATGGCGTGGCACGTGATCGAACCCGTACTCGAACATTGGAACCGGACGAGCGAGAGTCTCTATACTTATCCCGCGGGCAGCTGGGGCCCCAAGGAGAACAGTGTCTTGTTCGAGAAGCGGTATCAGTCCTGGCGTAATGCGTTGTGAGCGAGTTTCGGCTGCGTTGGCATGTCTATCCGAACGTTGATGAGCTGGTCGAGGCCGTGGTTAACGCTATCACCGCTGAAGCTGCGCGGGCGATTGCGGCCGCTGGGAGCTTTCTCATTGTGCTCGCAGGCGGTTCGACTCCTCGGTCAATCTACGCACAACTCGTTGACCTTGATACGCCGTGGAGTCAATGGCGCGTCTACTTCAGTGATGAACGTTGTCTCCCGGTCGGCCATCCGCAGCGCAATGACACCATGGCCCGCGAAGTCTGGCTCGATTACGTACCTATTCCCGCCGGCCAGATTCATACGATCCCCGCCGAACTTGGACCGAACGCAGGCGCAACGACGTACGCACGCGAACTCGAAGGGGTAGGGGCGTTCAATCTGACGCTACTCGGTTTAGGTGAAGATGGCCACACGGCCAGCTTGTTCCCGGGCAATCCGCTAGGTGACCAGCCTGATGCACCTGACGTGCTGGCTGTCCACGCGGCGTCCAAGCCACCTGCCTCTAGGGTAACGTTGAGTGCAGCGCGCCTGAGACGATCGTACTCGGTTCATTTGATTGTCGTGGGCAAAGAAAAACGCGACGCCGTGACGCGGTTGCGACACGGCGCCGATCTGCCGATTCGATCCGTGACACCAACGAACGGCGTCGACGTGTTCGTTGACGACTCTGCCGCACCAGCTGCACTCATAACGCCGGATCGCGAGCGCGCCCCGCTGGTGTGTCAAGAGCAATCTCGAAAGTGACAACACGTTGGTGTTCGCAGCTGGCAATTCGGGGGACAGTTTACTTAGTTCGATGCGCCCTTGGTGTCGCGGTGGCGGTGGTGCAGTAGCCGATCGATACACACACCTGGCTTTAGTCAAAATCGCAACCTAACAATACCCGACTAGGCGCCGGTAGCGATGTAACACTATTTGCCATCACATAATATTATGTCGCATAATTATACGTCACGTATTACTACGAGTTTTTACTCAGGTTGATCGTATCGACATGGATCTAGACCTGTTTCCGCTAGGAATCGCCGTCGGCGCCGCACATTGCGATCGTGACGCCGCACGCAAACGGCTTGCCGACAACGTGCAGCGTGGCCGCCACACCTGGTTGTCCGCGCGCCGCCGGATGGGCAAGACCAGTGTTATCGAACAGGTTGCGCTGGATCTCAAGCGCCGTCGCCATCGGGTGGTGACCGTGGCGCTCGATCTTTTAGTCGTACACGACGCGGAGGCCCTGGAGAGCAGGCTGCGGCAGGCGGTCAGCGAGGCCACGGGGCAGCTGCTCCCCAAGAATCGGCGCATCCTGGATACGCTGAAGAAGGCCTTTGCGACCTTGAAACCGGAGCTGGTGCTGAGCGACGACGGCGTCACATTGAAGCTTGGATCCGGTGAAAGTCCCAGCGCGACCGTGGAAGCCGCACTGAAAGGCCTGGACCGTATTGCGGTCGAACGCAAACGGCGCGTGATGTTCGTGTGCGATGAATTTCAGCAGCTCGCGACATTAAAGGACTATATGGCCCTCGAGGGAGCGGTACGCCACGCAGCGGAACGCACCAAGCACGTCGCGTTTGTGTTCGCGGGTAGCGAACGGCACCTGCTGGCGGCGATGTTTGAAGATCCTGACCGGCCGCTATATCACCTGTGTGACCGGATGAGCCTGGACCGAATCGGCCCGGAACACTACACATCGTTCCTGTTGGAGGCGGGCCACGCGCGATGGAAAAAGCCGCTATCAGGCGCGGCTATTGAGCGCATTTTGGCGGTCACACTCCGTCATCCGTACTATGTGAACGCCCTGTGTGGGCGCCTGTGGAGTGCCCGGCGCCCGCCAAGCGTGGCGGATGTGGACGCCGCTTGGGTCCGCTATGTCGAGGAAAATAAACGCCGCGTCGCGACCCGCGTGCTTGAACTCAGCCTGGCCCAACGCGCGATGCTCGCGGCGATCGCGCGTCAACCGACACCGCATCCAGCCGGTCAGGAATTCTTGCGTCAAGTGCGTCTGCCGGCATCGACCGGGCTGCAAGCAAAAGGGGTGCTCGAACGGGAAGATCTCATCCAGCAAAATGAAGCCGGCGTATGGGAACCGGTTGATCCGGTGTTGGCCGCGTATTTGCGGGAGATTTGAAATTGGCGTGGGTGGTGTCGGGGCTTAACTCGGCCCAAGAAGTGATGTGGCGTCT
>CALZGZ010000276.1 GCA_945787105.1 uncultured Gammaproteobacteria bacterium | reverse complement strand
ATGCTGGTGCCGTCGCCAAGGTCCCACGCATAACTCCGAATGTCCGGTGGTGCCCCATCCGGATCTTGATCGAATGAACGACTGCCGGAGAAAGTGATTGAGCCACCAAAACATACCGAATCTTCGCTTACGTCGAGCACCGCGACCGGTGGTAACTCTTTACTGGTGGGAATAAACGGCACAAACGCACCGAAGTGAGGACGATCATAATCACCGTTTATAATCGTTATCGGGCGCTTGGAACGGAAGACCAGCATTTCCCCGTTCCAGGTACCCGAACCAAAGTGCTGTATCTGTCCGGGTATCCCGTTGACGACAAAAGTATCATGTACCGGCGATGCCACCACTTGCGCGGGCTCGCCCTCAAAGAACTCGATGTTGAAATCGTGGTTAGTCGGAATCGGGGATTTCCTGGTACTGAATCCTTCGGTGTAGCTCAGTGAGCTAATGTCGATGACATTGTCTCCAGTCATCGAGAATAATTGCAGATCATTGGATTGGCCGAAGTTTTGCGCATAGACATAACCCAAGCGCTCACCTGCCCCGATGGGAACTGTGTACGCAACATCAGCAAATTCGTTTACGTCGCTGCCCACCGGGCCCTGATACACTAGGATCGGTTTGTCACTAACGATCTTAACGAGATCGTTATCGAATGGGTTTTCGTTATTGTCGATTAGTTCGACTTGTGGCGCAGAAAGACGGGGCGTGATGTCGTCACCAACACGGGCTTCGCGTATTGGGGTGTATATACTGAGACGAGGGACGCCTGCCTGTTTGGGATTCAACAGATCGCCGTGCTCCAGTAGTATTGACCGACTGTCGTCACCGTCGCTAAGGTCAATGATCTCCACCTGCGTATCGTGTTCGATGGGAAAGATAGTTAGCGCTTGTCGTGCGAACGTGTAGAAGAGGGTCCCCAACTCGATGCCCTCGTCCCCAGGCGACCACGACGGTGGGGTGGCGGACCAATCCGCATTTTCGTGCGTAATCGTGGAGTCATCGATTACGTGAGCGACGAGCCGATGGCCTACCAGCAGAGAAGCCTGGGTTGTTGTGGTCACGTCGATACGGTCATCACTAAAGCCGGCAAGATAGACTGCCTGGATTTCCGGGCCATCGTGCAGAAAGCATGGCGTAACGTCGATGGGTATTGGCGGGAACGCCGCAGTCATCTCGGGACAGCTCGAAAGCCCACCGTCCAGAGTTACCGTGTTAGTCGTCCCTGCATCAAAGTTGTGAATGGTTATGGAGGCGGTATCTCCGGGAGTTCGCTGCATGATCGCGATCAGTTCGGTTTGTGTAAAACCGATGAAACGGGATCCCAATTCGCGGCCGAAGAAGGAACCTTCACCAAAGTCCGCAGGTAGGAATGATCCCCAAGAGTTATCCAGCGTTTCCTCAATCACGGATCCCGTCCACACAGTGACCGGCTTGATCTCGCCTTGCCCGTCCGCGTTTTCGGTTAGTACCCGAACTTGTATTTCATCCTGTGGTCCACCCAGGCCACCGGTACAGCGAAATATTGCACCCCGATCCGGTAATACAAACGGATTGGCCGGCGCCTCGGTACGATTGCCGGTGGCAGACTCTATGTAACAAGGTCCGCCGGTTACGCGTATGTCCGGCGTCATGTTACCTGGTAGTCCGATGGTCGTGTTTAAATTGAGATCGAGTAAGGTAACACGCGTATTGGATCGTTGTGCGACAATGCGGAGTTCACCAGACCAGAACGTGGGGTAGTCCGTGCCAGGAGCCGTAATCTCCGCCCATGTCGCAGTTGGCAGTAACAAGAAAAATAAAAACGTGGCAGCGGTGGCCCGGCAGCACCTAACGCATACGTGAAACATATTCCAGTCCTCTTCAGGTTCATCTTTGAAAGTTGGTCGACGAGTGTGCAGTAGATCGCACGCGCAATCCGCTGTCCAAAAAAGAAAATCGTGACACCCGCGTTGAGACTGCCACGATTGGCTTCCAAAGAACAGACAATTACGCGAGCAGTAACAATTCGTAACAATTTTTGATTGCAGACAAGGACAAACCCCGGTGGTCACCACCGTCCGCATCCTTGAGGTTGTATAAATCAAGACGGTCCCCAGTGTTTCTGCGTCTCATCCCTTTGCTGAACGCTTAATAGGTACGGTTCGCCGAGAATTTCTTGATCACATTCTTTGCTGGAATAGGGTTGATTGGGACAGGAAGCCCAGTGAATTTCGGCACTATTACAACCAGCAACGTGTACCCGCGTCGCGTGGCGGCGAAACTCCTACCGAAGTCGGCGGTGAACCTGCCGGGAAACAAGCCAATCTCGACATTTTGTTGAGCTGACGCTTTCGGCCAAGAACGGGCATCTGGGAAACGCCCAGATATGGAAATTGAACGGCCACACGGCGCTCTTTTTCGGACGTTCGCCAATATGTGTCAGAGTCAGAGACGGTTTCGGTATTTCAACCGCGGAACGATAGCTTTGCTACACCGGACTGTCACGCAAATGGGATAAGCGCAACTTCGCGGCAAGGGCCGTCGTCGGCATCATTGATCCAACGCTCAAGTCTCGACCGTTTGTTCCTGAGCTTCTCTTAGTGAAGACACATTGAAGACGTTGATCGGTCGGCTAAATCCCTTAAATGTGCGCTGGTCAATCAGCTCTGCATTCACCAGAGATTGCACCTCCGCTTGTACCCTTTGAGTCACGAGAATTTGCCCTGACTGCGCCTCGTCACAAAGTCGTGAAGCAAGATTGACGACACTTCCGATAGCCGTATAGTCGAAGCGATCCTCGTGTCCTACCAAGCCTAAGGTCGCATAACCATAAGAAATTCCGATACCGAACCCCAGCGAGTACCCGTGGCTCCGCCAACGGCCGGTTAGCTCGTCCATCCGGTCACGCATCGCAACCGACATCCGAACCGCGGACACAGCGGGCTCTTCACAGGGTAACGGATCATTAAATATGACCATCATGCCATCGCCCGCACGATGATTAATATTGCCATGGTAATGTCCGACAATTTCACCCATCCCCTCGTGATACGCACCCAGGACTCGCATTGACTCTTCAGGTTCCACTGACTCAGCGAAATCGGTGAAACCACGCAGATCACAAAACACCACGGCGATCTCGCGACGATGACTCTGGAGCGTTGATTCGTCGCCCGACGACACAACCACTTCGGCTACCTCAGGGGACAAAAACCGCTTCAGCCTTCCCAGTCGTTCCAGCTGACCCACTTGCTCGTCGACGCGCTTTTCCAAGGTATCAGTCCAACTCTGCAGTGAGTTCACCAAGGCTGCTTCGGCGTCTACGCGACGTTTCTCCTCACGCTTCAATAGGAGCACCGAGGCCATACTCAACAACAGCAAACCCACAAAGAGGATCACGTTCTGCTCGATATTCCGCCGCAAATGGGAGCTGAACAGGTCCGGTGCCGGCAAATCGACGAGATTCCAACGTGTCTGCTCGACGGCCTGCTGATGGGCAATTCGCTCGAGTTCTGCTGGCTCAAGCCGTATGTCTCGCTCCATCTCCTCCCGGCCGCCTTCGGCTGAGATCTCAATTAAGTCTGGAATGTCGGTGCGTACGAGAAAGAGTCGGTGGCCCGCAACCTGGCTGTTCCGCAACAAAGTCGTAAGTAGATCGGGCTCAAAGCCGACGAACAAGACGCCTGATTCTCCGCCTCCATACTCCAAATACTGCATCACATCAAAATGATGTCTCTCCGGGCCGGGATGAATATATGTGTCAGCCTGTGCCTCGCCTGTGGCAAAGGCACGTAGGTCACTTCGGCACGTCTCCCCGATGCGCTCGCCCAGATCATCGTAAAACAACTGGCCCTGATCATCGCTCAATGTAAAGGCGTGATAGCTGGGGAAATACTTGCTGAGTTGTCCGCTAATTCGCGCGTAGGCTTGTTCGTCATTCGGGTTCTGGGCCAGCTGTTGTAACGACTGTTGATTCTCGTCAGCCAGTAGCGCGAGTGACGTCCGTAGCTTGTCGATCAACAATGTGACTTCGGTAGCCGCCCCTTGCACCGACTGTTCCATAATCGCGTGCTGATAATCGATGAACCGCTTCTGACTCTCCCATACGTGCCATGAGAGCACAGCGCCGATGATCAACAACAAACCTATGATGACGAGAACGGGCAGGTTGTTCTTTAGAACTGATAACACCGTTGTTAGCCTTGGCGTGTCCCCGTAGAGTTCACCCCTTCTTCTGTGGGGCACTGCCTGCCAGTATACGCACTACGTGCCCCCGCCTAATAGAATTTGCGGAACCTATTCACACCCGTAGAAGGGTTATCGCTTTCTTTCCAGGCGAAAGCCCGCCGCGAGGCTGCCCTTCTAGAAATTGCGAAATCGTGCAGCGCAGCAAAGCGACGGCCGACCTGTTTCGCTTTCACGCGATAGCGTGACTCTCTGAACGGCTGCTTCGACTACCACTCCGGCCGTCGTTACGCCTGGAAGCTGGACGGCAGCAACGGGTCGGGTCCAGGCGTTCTCCTGCCAGATGAAAGTTTCCTCCTGAGCAACACGACGATACCGCGGTGCAATAGTCAGTGACTGGACTGCGTCACAATTTGGTCACGGTGTAGATCCCTTT
>CALZGZ010000275.1 GCA_945787105.1 uncultured Gammaproteobacteria bacterium | reverse complement strand
GCAACTCATCGAAGAAGCGACGAAAGAAATCACGAAATGGGCTGTCCTCCGGTAAGTCTGGGATATTAAACTCTCGCGGTGTCTTGCGGCTTTTCAGGACCTGTGTGGTGCTAATGTTTACCACCGCACCAGCGTTTTGTTTGACCAACAAAGCGAAATCCGGGAGTTCCCCGCGATACGCGAAGACTGTATTGCCAACGCTAAGAAAAACCAAAAAAGCAAAAATCTTGGTAAATTTTAGATTCACGTTCAAAACTACTCCATTCTGGTAACCGAATTAGCGATCATGTTAACCGTCTTAGACGGTACCTCGCCCACGACAGTGACTTGATAATTATCGATCACTGTGCCGTAAGCGTTGATCGCTCCCATGCTATTGAGCCCGCTGATGGGCTTGGATAAATCCACCAATTTCTCCACGAAAATCGACACCGCGGCCAGCCCATCCGAATATACCAAATGCTCGACCATTTGTTTGCGCATTGGCGACATTCTTATCAATTTGCGTGACAACATGAATCCATCGGGAAATCTAGCTGCCTCCCATTTTACATCCCCGTGGATATTTTTCGGCTCATCTTTCTTGTCGACACCGTACCAAACCAGCTGTTTTTTCGGTGTTAGGGGAACTAAATCCTCCTCGGCTATCGGTTTACCGATGTGTATATCCGTAAACATATATTGCTCAATGGGCTCTGATTTCGCGTTCATCAATGATGCCTTGAGTAATAATCCAGTGTCTTCATCTACCCAAAGATCATGTCCATAACGATATTCGTCCCTCGGCAGAATCCAAATCTGTACTACCTTACGATCGGCAATTCGTCCTTTGCCACCCATGGTGATACGGTAATTATTTTCGAGCTTGTCGAGCCGCTTGGGAAGAATGTGCGGAAAATTATTACTGGACACCTGGCGGTACTCGTGGACCCCCATCCTTCTGTCCGGCAGGTAACACCATACTTGCTCGGCATCGCGCACAATCTCGCGCGGTTCGCCATTAAGTGAATAGATACGTTCCTTTATCACACCGTGTTGTGATCGATGGACTACGCGCATCACCTCGATCTGATTTTGCTTCACGTATACGAACGTACCCCGGTAATCCAACTCCAGGGCTGCATCGTTCATCTTCATCAACCAATGCTTGGTATCCTCATCCGACTTAACTGAAAAAGATATCGCGCACAAGAGGATAAGTAAGACTTGCGGCACGTAAATCACTGTTTGGCGTCGTAACTCACAAACTTGGCATACGAAACAAGACCATTTAACCCCGCCATCGGAGTGAACTCTCCGTGTTCCACCAGCAATGCGTTTAACTGATCTTCATGTTCCCGCGTGGCGTTTTCCCATCTCGTAGGGTGATCGATGATCGCGACTGAAGAAGATTGCTCATTTACATCAAGCGTCACCGCATCTTGCTTCAGCACATAAACACCGACTGCAACCACCGCCATGATCGACGCCGCTATCGCCACAGTGGGAGACCAATCCCAGCGAGATGATCGACCTCCGGATGCGGGTAATCGCGGGCCCAGTTTGTCCGGCTGAACATGGTCAATCGATTGCGCAACGCGCCGTACCAGTCCCGGGTTGTGTGTGTTGATCTCGCGACGAAATGCCGCTCCAATCAGGTTGTATCGATGCCACAGGCCAGAAAGCTCTTCATCCTTACTAACCGTTTTTAGGGCTTCGTCCCGTTCACGCTTCGAGAGTTCATCGTCTAAAAGTGCTGAAATCTTTTCTTTCATGTGCGCTCTCTACCTAGCAGTTTTCGTCACGCTCAATCCCTACGTCAACAACGGCCGCAAATGTTTATCAATCGCGTCCCGCGCCCGGAATATCCGCGAGCGTACGGTCCCAATTGGACATTCCATCACCGTCGCAATCTCTTCATAACTAAGGCCTTCGAGCTCCCGCAGCGTGATTGCTGTACGTAAATCCTCGGGAAGCTCCTGTACCGCTTTGGTTACCCGCTCCGCCAGCTCCCTGCTCAACAAATTGGCTTCTGGTGTTCCAATATCGCGAAGGTTTTTTCCAGATTCCGTCAGCTCCGCATCCCGTGCTTCGACATCGGTGTTAGGGGGCCGGCGACTCTGCGCAACCAGATAGTTCTTGGCCGTATTTATAGCGATACGATAAAGCCATGTGTAAAAAGCACTATCCCCACGAAAACCTCTAATTGCCCGGTACGCCTTAACAAAAACTTCCTGCGCGATATCCTCGATTTCTGACTGATCGTAAACGTAGCGGGAAATGATGTTCGAAACCTTGAACTGGTATTTTCGAACCAACAGATCAAAGGCGCTTTTATCGCCTTTCTGAACTCGCTTTACGATTACAGCGTCAACGCCCTGGCGGTCCCCACCCGACTTCATACGATCAAAGCCAAGAATGGCCACCTATATGCGTTAACGAGAGAGACAATAACGTAAGAGTAAAGTTCTGTCCGATCCACTGAACTATTTAAATAGTTTATGATTTGACAGTTTGTTGGAAGCCGGATATTAGGAAACGAAACGACGCAACGGCAGTATAATACCTGAAAATCAATCGGTTCGCCGTCTTGTCTCGAGCACATGACTAACAGTAACCCTATAGATGTTTTGGTTATCGGCGCCGGCCTCGCCGGTATGGGATTGAGTCTGCGCGTGGCGCGAGCCGGTCTGCGGGTGACAATACTCGCTAAAGGACCGCTCACCGAGGGCTCCAGCCTGTATGCCCAAGGCGGTATTGCTGCAGTCATTGGAGAACGCGATTCCTTCGAGGCCCATATTCAAGATACGCTCACTGCTGGGGCCGGACTATGCCACCAGGAGGCAGTTGACTATATCGTGCGTCGCGGGCCAGAGAATGTGCACTGGTTGGTCGCACAGGGCGTCGAGTTCGATCGGTTAGAAGACGCCAACGGCATGCGGAGTTTCCACTTGACCCGCGAAGGCGGCCACAGCCATAGACGAGTCATCCACGCTCGGGATGCAACCGGCCGCGCGGTGGAGAATACCTTGGAATCGAAGGTCCGGGCGCATCCTAACGTCACAATTTTAGAAAACCACATTGCTGTGGATCTCATTAGTGCCAGTAAGCTCAAACTCGATCCGCCTGAGCGCGTTCTGGGCGCTTATGTCTTTGATATGACGTACAATCGCGTGTCACCGATCTCCGCGCGAGTGACCGTGTTGGCGACCGGTGGCGTTTCGAAGTCTTATCTGTATACCAGCAATCCTGACACGTCGACCGGCGATGGCGTCGCCATGGCTTGGCGCGTCGGTTGCCGTATCGCCAATATGGAGTTCGTGCAGTTTCACCCCACTTGCCTTTATCACCCGCATGCGAAGTCATTGTTAGTCTCTGAGGCAGTACGGGGCGAGGGCGGCCGGTTGTTGCTGCCAGACGGTGAACAATTTATGCAGCAACATGATCCGCGTGGCGAACTGGCCCCGCGGGATATCGTCGCACGCGCGATCGACTACGAAATGAAGCGCCACGGTTACGATTGTGTCTATTTGGACATCAGTCATAAGTCCTCTTCATTCATCACGGAACACTTTCCCAATATCTATGAACGTTGTCTTGAATTCGGCATCGACATGACCAAGCAGCCAATTCCGGTGGTTCCCGCCGCACATTACACGTGTGGTGGCGTGTTGACCGATCTTAGAGGACGTACAGATCTGCTGGACCTATACACCATAGGTGAGTCGGGCTTTACCGGCTTGCACGGGGCTAATCGCTTGGCGAGCAACTCTCTCCTTGAGTGCCTGGTGCTTGCCGAGTCCGCGAGTAAAGACATCGTTAAACGGGTAACCGACCCTACCGCTGAAGTCATCGAACTGCCGCAATGGGATGAGAGCCAAGTCACCGACCCCGATGAGCAAGTGGTGGTATCCCATAACTGGGAAGAATTGCGACGCTCAATGTGGGACTACGTCGGCATCGTGCGCACCGACAAACGTTTACAACGGGCGCAACGGCGAATTACCTTGTTACAAGAAGAGATCCGTGACTTCTATAGCAACTTCAAGATAAACAGTGATCTGATTGAGCTGCGAAACCTGGTAATGGTGTCCGAGCTTATTGTTAAGTCGGCATTGAGCCGTAAAGAAAGTCGAGGGCTGCATTACACACTCGACTATCCATATCCGGAAAAAACCTCTCATCCTCAAGATACAATAGTCGTGCCGAATAACTTCGTAGGCGCTCATCTAGATCCCCTATGGGCGACCGAAGCAAAACGCTAACCTCGCAAGTGCATTTTCAGGCGGCGGAAAACGGCCGGATCCGTCGCGCGTCTAGTTAGGACTACTGACCAACCGCGCCTGCTTTCCAAAACGTAATGGGCGATGATCCAGTCGGGGCATAGAAAGAATGCCTTGAGGCGTGCATTGCGCAATGCCTGGGCTTGTCGACGATACAGCGTCCAGCTGTCATCGTTTTCAAGTGCGAGTAGAACAATCGCTGCGGGATGGGTTCTGCGGACATGGACCACAGTGCAGTAACGATGGCTGGCAACGAGCCCAAGTAAGATCAATAGCAGCAACCAGATCGGCGCGTGGACAAATCCCAGCATGATCCCGGTTGCCAGGTGGGCCACATGGTTGATCAATCCCAGTCGCTTATCGAATCTTAGCGGGATATGCAGCGGTGTTTCGAATCCGTTCGACAAGACTCACCAACTCCTGATTCAAGGGCGACTCTCTGCCGTATAACCAGTCCATTAACAACGGATCCGGAGTCTCCAATAATTCGTGAAATTGTCCTTTTTCTTCCAGCGTTAGTCCCTCGTATTCAATTTCTAAGAAATTTTGCAATGCGATATCCAATTCGCGAATTCCCCGGCGACAGCGCCACCGAATTCGCGAATCAACCATAAATGTACCAGCGCGCATGTTGCACCAAGGCCGCAAAAATAGAACACAACAATTTGTTTGCAATAACCAATTCGATCAATGCCCGGTGTGACACTTTATGCATGAGTATGCCCTATTCCGGCCCTGGCTCGGTCGCGGACGCCTGCACTTGCGCTACACTCACCCCACCCAACGGGATCGGAGTCACCGTGTCTGACCCCGTCTTGTCATCGTTCCAGCGCGACGCTTGTCCCCGCACAGCAGGGGAACCAGCCGCCCGACCCGGCACCATCATCCAGATCCGCAGCACAACATGCGGGCTAGCGCCTCGCCACAATCAATTTCTTGATTTCGGCAATAGCTTTACCCGGATTGAGACTCTTGGGACAAGTTTTACTGCAGTTCATTATAGTGTGGCAACGATATAAGCGAAACGGGTCAACCAGGTCATCCAATCGTTCTCCGGTTGCCTCGTCGCGACTGTCCACGATCCAGCGATAAGCCTGCAACAGAACCGCCGGCCCAAGGTAACGATCTGCATTCCACCAGTAACTGGGGCAACTCGTGGAACAACATGCGCACAGAATACACTCATACAGGCCATCCAAACGGGCGCGCTCTTCCTTCGATTGTAACCGTTCACGGTCCGGTGGTGCCGGTGTCTTGGTCTGTAGCCAAGGCTGGATAGAAGCATATTGCGCATAGAAATGCGTCATATCAGGCACTAAATCTTTCACCACCGGCATATGCGGCAATGGGTAAATTTTGACAACGCCTTTTACGTCTTCTGTAGGCTTGGTACATGCGAGAGTGTTGGTGCCATCGATGTTCATAGCGCACGATCCACAAATTCCCTCGCGGCAGGATCTGCGAAATGTCAGCGACGGATCGATCTCATTTTTTATTTTGATCAGCGCATCCAACACCATCGGACCACAACGATCCATATCCAGCTGATACACGTCGGTGCGTGGATTCTCGCCGCTATCAGGGTCCCATCGGTATACCTTGAACGATTTCGTGTTGTTCGTCCCTTCCGATCTAGGATGAGTGACGCCCTTCTTGATCTTTGAATTTGCCGGTAAAGTGAATTCGACCATATACGCAACCCGCGCTTTGTGATGGTTACTGGTTTTTCATCGCCTACTTTCGCACTAATAAACCCTCGCCTTTGGCGGGATGGGCTCTACTTCATCGGTTAACGTGTAGTCATGCACTGGACGATAGTCGATCCGCGTTTTGCCATGGTCATCCAGCCACGCGAGCGTGTGTTTCATCCAGTTTTCGTCGTCACGTTCCGCATAATCTTCACGGGCATGGCCGCCCCTGCTCTCCTTGCGATTGTTCGCTGAATCAATGGTCACTAACGCCTGTCGCAGAAGATTCTCTAATTCTAATGCCTCCGCCAAATCAGTGTTCCAGATCATGGACCGATCCACGACTTTGATATCTTGGAACGATTCCCAAACTTGGGACAGCTTAACGATCCCTTCTTCCATGATCTCTCCGGTTCGAAAAACCGCGCAGTTATTCTGCATCGTTCTTTGCATGTTCAACCGGATCTCCGCAGTGAGCGAGGAACCATCGGCATAACGTAATTTATCCAGTCGAGCGATGCTATCCTCAGCGGCATCTTTGGCCAAAGGTTTAAGCGACACCCCGGGTGTTACCACATCTGCAGCACGATACGCGGCAGCACGTCCAAACACGATTAGATCCAACAATGAATTCGACCCCAACCGGTTTGCACCATGAACCGAGACACAGGCCGCTTCGCCAATTGCCATCAAACCCGGTACCACATGTTCCGGGTCACCGTCTTGGGCGGTAATCACTTCGCCATGATAGTTAGTCGGGATGCCGCCCATGTTGTAGTGCACCGTGGGCAACACCGGAATCGGTTCCTTGGTGACATCGACACCTGCAAAGATCTCGGCAGTTTCGGAAATCCCGGGCAGACGTTCCGCCAGCAAGTCCGGTCCGAGATGCTCGAGATGCAAATAGATGTGATCTCGGTCAGCACCCACACCGCGGCCATCCCGGATTTCCATGGTCATAGACCGCGAAACCACGTCTCGGGAAGCCAGATCCTTAGCATTTGGAGCATATCTTTCCATGAACCGTTCACCGCCGGAATTAGTGAGATAACCACCTTCGCCACGGGCACCTTCGGTAATCAGGCAGCCAGACCCATAGATACCGGTGGGATGGAATTGAACGAATTCCATATCTTGCAACGGTAGGCCGGCGCGTAACACCATCGCGTTACCGTCACCGGTACAAGTATGTGCCGACGTGCAAGAGAAATATGCACGGCCATAGCCGCCCGTCGCGAGTACCACGAGTTGCGATCGAAAACGATGTAAGGTGCCATCATCCAAGCACCACGCGAGCACGCCGCAGCATTCGCCTTCATCCATTAGCAGATCTAGGGCGAAGTATTCGACATAGAACGCGGCGTTATGTTTGAGTGACTGTTGATATAAGGTATGCAATATGGCGTGTCCGGTGCGATCAGCCGCCGCACAAGTACGCATCGCTTGTCCCTGACCAAAATGTGTGGTCATCCCGCCGAACGCGCGCTGATATATCTTGCCGTCTTCGGTACGCGAAAAAGGAACGCCATAGTGTTCCAGTTCAATTACCGCCTCCGGCGCTTCCCGGCACATATACTCGATGGCGTCTTGATCGCCAAGCCAGTCCGAACCTTTCACGGTGTCGTACATGTGCCAACGCCAATCATCCTCGCCCATGTTGCCCAATGCCGCACTCATCCCTCCTTGCGCCGCCACCGTGTGGCTACGGGTGGGAAACACTTTGGTCAAACACGCAGTAGACAACCCTGCAGCGGCCATGCCGAGTGTGGCGCGGAGGCCAGCACCGCCGGCTCCGACGACGATTACGTCGTAGGTATGATCAATGATCGTATATGGCTCGGACACCGATTAACCTCCTAATGCCACACGCAGCACCAGTACAACCGCCACAAGAGTGAGAAACGCAGTGATAAAACTGAGTGCCAACGAGCTTGCCATCTTCAGCCATTCGGTGTGAATGTAGTCCTCGATCACCACCTGTACACCAAGTTGCGCGTGATAGAACGTGGATATCACAAACATGATGAGTAGTGCCGCGATAATCGGCGAACGTATCCAATCCACTACTGTTTGATAATCGGCTCCGACCAACGAAGCAAGGGAAAATACAAACCATAAACTCAACGGAATCAACGCTACCGAGGTCACGCGCTGCCACCACCAGTGCGACACGCCCTCTTTCGCAGACCCCAAACCTACAGCTCTTCCCAACGGTGTGCGTAAACTCATTATCCACTCCCTCCTCGAGTTACGTATCCAATCACCCAAGTGGCCACCGTCAAAGCAAACGAAATCGCTACCATCCACCATCCCGACTTATAAAGCGTGGCAATGTCCAAACCAATGCCCATATCCCACGTCAGATGACGTATACCATTACACAAGTGATAAAAAAGTGAATACGACCAAAAGAACAGAATCACGCGAACGAAACTGGAACCGAACAATGCTTGCGCCGACGCATAGGTGTCCGCACCGGCGGCGATCGCCCATAACCAGTACACCAGCACCGGTGAACTGAACGCCAGGAACATGCCGGTTCCGCGATGGGTGATGGACAACACTGAGGTGAGTTGTGGACGGTAGACCTGTAGGTGCGGCGACAAGGGACGGTTTTTGATTAGCATACGCGGTCTGTATCCCATAAATCTCTTTTATAGGCTTGATAAGCTACCTATGGATCGGCAATGAAGCAAGCAGCGCTTCACAGTTTTGTATGCGTGCCGCCACGGGCACCGGAACGCGGCACGCGAACGAGCAGTCTAAAAGTCCACGCAGCGACCCTTGCGTTCCCAGTCGCCGTAGCGTGTCGGCTCGGGACCTTTGGGGCCGCCTATCTCCCGGGGCGGTTTCTGGCCGCGTCGTCGTCGATCATGGACGTCAGGGGCCTTGGTGCGGCGCGCGGGTCGCTGGCGTTGGTTATCGTTCATGGTGTATGCTGCAGTGCAATAAGACCGTTATTCTGTACTGAAATAGGCACGGGTGACAAGTAATACGCGCAGCGCACAGACGACCGGTGGGTGGCCGGTGCCAACCATCGCCACCTACGTCACCGTCAGTCACCACCCACCGCATCACTCGCGGTCACGGTCCATGCGGTGGTTTAAAGCCGCTTGCCCGGCCATCACCCCCAACAACAAGGCCAGGACCGGCGGCAATGTTGCTGATGCGAGACCGCATGGACGACCACGTCAGCGCTTCCGGCCAGGTATGGATCACAATAGCGGTTCACCGCAACATGGTGGCGACCCACACCGCGCTGCGGCGCCGTGGCTTGCAGGGAGATGGCGGTTGCGGAATGATCACCCGTGACCGCGCCTTGTATGGCCGTGCGGCGCCTCGCTAAGCAGGCCCAATGTGATGTCTTATGAGAATGATAATAGCGTGAATAGTCAAGTAGAGGTATCGCATTTATTATGTAAACTATCAGCGCTATCTTGGATCTATGCGGAGGGCGAAGACGCCCCATCATTTCTGCAATCCCAGTTCACCAACGACTTGTCGGCCCTCGATGAGGGCCATAGTCAGTTGCACGGGTATTGCAACCCCAAGGGGCGGTTGTTGTGCATCGTGCGGCTGGTGCGCCATAACGACGGGTTCTTGTTGCAACTACCGAGCGCACTTTGCCCGGCCATCGTCGCGCGACTGGGCAAATACGTATTACGCGCCAAGGTCAGCCTGAACGCCGCCGATCAGCTCGCCGGAATAGGTATCGCCGGGCACCTGGCCGCCGATGTGCTGACCCAGCACCTCGGGCCACTGCCAGATACCGACAACGGCTACCTCCGACGAGGCGTACTCGGTGTCTATGGGTTACCGGGTTCCGTCCCCCGTTTCCAGGTCATTGGACCGGCGTCGGATCTGCAGCCGCTGTGGGACGCGCTCAGCAAGTCCCTGCAACCGCAACCGACCTGGGCCTGGGCGGGTTTGGATATTGGTGCCGGTCTCCCGCAGATCCTACCGCAGACCAGCGAGGCGTTCGTGCCGCAAATGGTCAACCTGGACCTCGTTGGGGGAGTCAGCTTCCAAAAGGGCTGCTATCCGGGACAGGAAATCGTAGCCCGCATGCACTACCTCGGTAAACCAAAACAACGCATGATCCGCGCGCAGGTGACGACCACCGCCGCGCCCAAGCCCGGCGACAAGGTCTATTCACCCGAACACCGTGAGCAGCGCGCCGGCACGTTAGTGGATGCTCAACCCAACGGGCCGGGGTGTTTCGATGTATTGGCCGTTGTGCAATTAACCGCCTACCGGGCGGGTAAGCTATGCTTGAACGATCCGCACGGGCCGGCATTGGAACCAAGATCCCTACCCTACGAGGTGCCCACCGATTAACGCTTATCTAGCCACGGGTTCGGGGGGGAAATTTTGTTTGATTACTTGATAAAAAGTCTCGCCCTGTTTAATCATCCCCAACTCCGACCGCGCGCGTTCTTCGAGGGCGTCGGTACCTTGCTTTAGGTCGACTACTTCCGCATGAAGTATCTGATTACGCTCGCGAAGAGCTTTATTTTCAAGCTCTTGTGACGCGATTGTTTTTTGCAGTTGCCACAATTTGATAACTCCATGGTTACCCAACCACACGGAATATTGCAGATACAGCAACACCGCCAGTAACAAACCGATCACAATTTTCATCGCAATGCCGCACCCCGGTTGAGACGCAAGCATACTTGATTCCATCGGATCACCGGCAATTGTTGGTTCATTGGTATACCTGCCAGGGTTAATTCCCAGCGAACGCATCAATCCCGGGGAAAATCGCTTGGTCGCCAAGTTCCGCTTCAATTCTCAACAAGCGGTTATATTTCGCGACGCGTTCAGACCGGCATAAAGAACCAGTTTTGATTTGGCCGGCATTGGTGGCAACCGCCAGATCCGCGATAGTGGTATCTTCGGTCTCCCCGGAACGATGCGAGATGGTGGTGCGGTAGCCCGCTTGCTGAGCCATCCTGATTGCGGCGAAGGTTTCGGTGAGAGTGCCGATCTGATTGAGCTTTATCAGAATGGCATTGGCAACACCACGTTCGATTCCCTTTTTGAGTATGTCGGTGTTGGTCACGAAGATATCATCCCCGGTCAACTGTACCCGATTGCCAATACGGCTTGTCAAGGTGGTCCATCCGTCCCAGTCGTTTTCTGCCATGCCATCTTCAACTGACACGATTGGATATTTTGCCACCCATGCTTGAATATATTCGGCAAATTCATTCGATCCCATCTTCTTGCCTTCGGATTCCAGCGTATATTGTCCGTCAGTGCAGAATTCCGAACTGGCAACATCCAGACCGATCATCAAATCTCTACCCGGTTGATAACCTGCCTGCGCGATCGCCTCTAACAACACTAGTACCGCGGCCTCATTATCTCCAATCTCCGGTGCAAATCCACCTTCGTCACCCACTGCGGTGCTGAGGCCTTTGTTGCGCAGTACTTTTTTTAGGGTGTGAAACACCTCGGCGCCGACCCGCAGCGCCTCAGCGAAACGCGCCGATCCAGTCGGTAGAATCATGAATTCCTGAAAATCAATTGCATTGTCTGCGTGGGCGCCCCCATTTATGACATTCATCTGCGGCACCGGCATCTGAAACTGACCTTCGTGGCCGTATATCGCGGCTAAATAACGATACAGTGGCTGATGACGACTGACCGCCGCGGCTTTCGCCGTGGCCAATGACGCGGCTAACAGGGCATTGGCCCCTAACCGGCGCTTGTTGTCGGTACCGTCGAGATCGATCATGCACTGGTCGATAGCGGTTTGATCACCGGGATCAAGCCCAGTTAGTGCTTCCTGGATCTCGCCGTTAACGTGGGCGACCGCCTTGCGCACCCCTTTCCCCCCATACCGTTTTGGGTCATTGTCGCGCAACTCCAGGGCCTCCAAAGTGCCGGTGGACGCGCCCGAGGGTACCGCTGCCGTACCTATGGCGCCATCCTTTAGTGTGACCTCGGCCTCGATGGTCGGATTACCTCTAGAGTCCAGTATTTCTCGAGCATGAATGCGAGTTATGGTGGTCATCTTTGTTATTCCCAGACGGCGTCGAGTGATGGGTTCAAAGTAAATCGTTTTCCATTAATGAATTTTGTTTCACCGCGTCATCCAATGACTTGAGCGTGATAAGTAGTTGCTCCAACCGGTCCATCGGCAAGGCATTTGCACCATCGCTCAGGGCGCGATCAGGGTCAGGATGGGTTTCCATGAACAAGCCCGACACGCCGGCGGCAACCGCAGCCCGCGCCAACAACGGAATATGCTCCCGTTGGCCGCCGGAGCGCGATCCCAACCCGCCGGGGAGTTGCACCGCATGGGTGGCGTCAAACACCACCGGACAACCGGTATTTCGCATGATTGCCAGCGATCGTATGTCGACGACAAGATTGTGGTATCCAAATGATGTGCCGCGCTCGCACACCATAATCCTGCCCCGTCCTCCCGCAACCAGGGCTTTTTCCACGACATTACTCATCTCCGCGGGCGATAAGAACTGACCTTTCTTGATGTTGACGGGCTTACCGCTGGCTGCTGCAGCTTCGATCAGATCAGTTTGCCGGCACAGAAATGCGGGTGTCTGCAATACGTCTACTACCCCCGATGCGACCGCGACCTCTGCCGGGGAGTGCACATCGGTCAATACCAATACATCCGTCTGCTGACGTACTTCCTCCAAGATTTTCAAACCCTGCTCTAGACCGGGCCCCCGATAGGATGTGGGCGAGCTGCGGTTCGCTTTGTCATAAGATGATTTATACACAAACGTCATTTGCAAACGAGTGGTGATATCTTTTAATTCAGCGGCGGTATCGATTGCCATTTGTTGCGATTCAATTACGCAGGGACCGGCAATCAGAAAAAACGGTTTGTCCAGGCCGACCTCGGCGTTACCCAGCTTCACTGAGCGACGACCTGTGTATCAGGCGCATGATCTCCGCGTGTTCTGCGCTCATGATAATCGCGCGCTGCCGTGATATATCCGGAGAATAACGGATGTCCGTCCCGGGGCGAGGAGGTGAATTCTGGATGAAACTGACAACCAACAAACCATGGATGATCTGACAACTCGATAACCTCGACCAGATCGTCGTTTGACACACCGGCAATCACCAAACCGTTTGTTTCGAGAACACTTCGATATCTATTGTTGAACTCGTATCGATGCCGATGCCGTTCGACAATTTTATCTTTTTCATACGCGGTGCGGGTTCGTGTACCTGTAGTCAATAAACACGTCTGCTCACCCAATCGCATCGTACCGCCTAGATCGGAGTCTTGGCTGCGTTGCTCCAATGTGCCGTCTTCATTAGTCCATTCGTTAATCAAGGCAATGACGGGATGCATCGTCTGGGAATCAAACTCGGTACTGTGTGCGTTCGTTAGGCCGGCTACGTGGCGCGCAAATTCGATCACCGATAGCTGCATACCCAGACAGATTCCAAGATACGGTATGTTGTGTTCCCTGGCGTGCTGCACAGCCAGAATCTTGCCCTCGATACCTCGTTCGCCAAAACCGCCGGGGACCAAAACAGCATCTACGTCGGCCAGAATGTCGGTTCCTTCTGTTTCGATATACTCGGAATCCACATAATTAATTTTGATACTGGTGCGTGTATGAATCCCAGCATGTATCAACGCTTCGGATAAAGATTTATAAGATTCGGTCAGATCGACATACTTGCCGACCATCGCGATGTCGACCTCGCCGGTCGAACTGTCAAGGCCGTCGACGACCGCCTGCCATTCGCCGAGATCGGCTGCAGGCACGTCGAGCCGTAAGTGCTGAACAACGATGTCGTCGAGCCCCTGCTCGTGTAGCAACAACGGGATTCGGTATATGGTATCGGCGTCCACAGCGGAAAT
>CALZGZ010000274.1 GCA_945787105.1 uncultured Gammaproteobacteria bacterium | reverse complement strand
GCCATCGTCATTGCTATAGCCATCGTCATTGCTATAGCCATCGTCATTTGCCATCGCGGGGATGGCCACCGCTGCCAGGGCCATCGCTAGTGTTATGCGTAACGCTCGCTCGGCCACCAACGCAAGTGCTGACGTCGCAGCGGAGAATACAGGCAATTTAAGCATGTGTCTCGCCATTTCGATTGCTCCTGTAAGAGTGTGATTGTCGATGCGAAACCGACACTGACACGCCAACATTAATAACAGCTTAGTTTTAGAGAAAATATTGGCGAGCAGTTAAAATCTAACTGCCTAGTATTGTTGTCCTGACGCAGAGGGTTAAGTGCCAATTCGCAGAATCGCAGTACACGCTGGTAGTTAGACCATCGCTTGCGACCCGCTGACTTTGGTCACGCGACGGTTTACACTGCGTTCGACACGTCCCCTCGAGAGATTGCGGCCAATCCATCAACGACCACTATGCAAACAATCCTTGGCGCCGGGGGAATTATTGGCCTTGAGTTGGCCCGAATTCTGCCTGAGTACACAGACAGAGTTCGTTTGGTCGGTCGTAATCCGCAAGCGGTTATTCCCTCAAACGACGTGTTCGCTGCTGACCTGTTGAATCAGGACGAAGTGATCCGTGCTGTGGAGGGTTCAGACGTGGTGTATCTAGTCGTCGGACTACCCTACAAGATCAATGTGTGGCGCGAGCATTGGCCTGCCCTGATGCGCAATACGCTCGAGGCATGCAAGACCCATGGTTGCAAGTTGGTGTTTTTTGACAATATCTATATGTACGATCGCGATCACCTGTGCCCCATGGATGAGAACACGCCCATTCTCCCGACGAGCAAGAAGGGATCGGTTCGAGCTGACGTAGCGCAAATGCTCATGCATGCCGTTGAAAAGGGCGAGGTCGACGCGCTCATTGCACGGTGCGCAGACTTTTACGGGCCCGGAAGACAGAAGAGCTCGGTGCTCGCGCAAACGGTGTTCGAGCGGCTCGCGATGGGCAAATCCGCCCAATGGCTTCTTTCCGTCGATCATAAGCACTCATTCACCTATACACCCGATGTCTCGCGCGGAACCGCGTTGTTGGGTAATACTGAAGATGCATATGGTGACGTGTGGCACTTGCCAACTCCCTGTGAACCGATGACAGGGAAACAGTGGATTGAAGCCATCGCAAGAGAATTCGGGGTCGAGGCCAGGATTCAAATTGCCACCAACTCCTTGATGACCGTGATCGGCCTCTTTGTTCCAGCCTTGAGAGAGCTGCAGGAGATGGCGTATCAGTATGAGCGCGACTACGATTTCATCAGTGACAAGTTCAACAAGCGCTTCAATTTTGAGCCCACTCCATATTTGCAAGGCATCAAGGCCGTAGTTGACGCCGACTACCGCTAAATTAGTCAACAGCGCATACGGTAGTGTGAGCGCGCGTTCCATTTTTCGGTCCGCACCCACGTCCGCTTTGGGCAGTAAGTACCTATTCATACATTAAAGAAGTTAAACCAATACACAACAACCATGTTGACCATTGACGGATACAGGGGGAGGATTAGTTCCGGGGACACAATACCTAAGCTGAGCGACGCGGCCGGGGCCTGTACCGACGCAATCTCGAACCCAAGCGCAAGTCGTGTGGCGTATACGGTTACCTGAATTAATCGCTAGCGGACGTACAGGATTCGGTAAAGAAGTTCCGCGGCGCGCTCGGCGCCGAGCGCGGAGAAATGATATCCGGATTGGTGGAACAGGTCCGTGGCCGGCCCGGGATATTCATCGAGGAGCTGCCACCCGTCGATGACCGTTGCCCCCAGCTTGCGGGCAAGCTCCGCCCCCGCCTTGGAGTAAGCGACGCGGATCTCGTTGCTGGCATAGCGACCATCATGGCTTTGAACGAAGAATACCGGCACACCTCCGTACGCGCGCACCAGCGCGATGAACCGCCGTAAGACCTCGAGGTAATTGTGCACCACCGCGGGATCGGCGGGCTGGTCGTAGCGCTTCAGTAACACGCCACCGGTCCCTCGCTGCGAGATAAGATTCCATCGATACAGTTGTGGCAACACCTGATAGTCAAACAGGCGCACCACCGCCACGTTGCGTTTGAACCAGCGATTCTGGTCCAGATTGGTGGCGAACGCCCCGTACGTTCCCCGCTCCACCAGAGAGCTAAGATCGACGCCCTGTGCGGCGAGTTGTACCGCGTTGCGGGTCTCGTTCACTCCCGATTGGATGATCACAAGATCGGGCCTGAGCATCGGAATATCTTTTTGCGCGCGCGCAAAGGCATGCCCGATCGACCACATAATCGCACCAGCGTTCAGCACCTGGTCGGCAGGGTGGCGCATGCTGCGCAGCAACTGCTCCAGTTTCGCCGGCCAGCTCTCGGTATCAGACAGGTTATAACAGAACGTCGTCGATCCACCGTAGGCGATGACTCGCACGGCGCCGGCCGGTTTGGGATCTATGACCGCCTCGACATTGCGGAACCCGTAGTCGTTAGTCTGCGCCCGGGTGTTGTAGGCGTCCTCTTGGTGCTGAGCACCGAGCACGTTGTCATAACGCCACAGCCCGTAGGTCTTACCGGGGACCCCGTGCCGCACGTGGATGAACCATCTCAGTCCACCCTCCAAGATTGCCGTACCTGCTAGGATCAAACTTGCAAAGTAGGCGATCCAAAACAGCTTCGTCTTTGGTCTTGAGCGGTTACGCATGGGGAATTCCGGGGACAGTATACTTATTTATTTGTGTGAACCGGCCGGGACCTGTAGCAATGCCACCCCGGGCCCAAGTGCAAATCGAATTGGGGAAGTTTCGGGGACAGAATACCTAATTCGAGCGAATCGGCCGAGATCTGGGCAACCGACAAACCGGAGCCCGGTGCAACTTGAATTGAGTATCGTGCCCCCAATTCCGAATAACACGAAGCGATCTCACCATCATGAACTCGCCACCTCAATTTACCGCGGTGAGAATCCTTCCAATTCCGGGAACAGAATACTTAATTCTTGAGACTCAGCCGGGATCCGTACCAACGCAGCCCCGGACCCAAGCGCAAATCGAATTGCGTATACTGTCCCCCGAATTGCCGCCGTTACTGTCGCCAGGTAACCGTTGGTCGGGGGACCCTGGAATTCGCTCCTGTACTGCAATAGCATGTGTGCGTGGGATTATTTCCCACTTTTTGACACCCCAAACTAGGTCCGGGCTATTTTCCCCACACCCGATAACAATTGGAAGACCACCGAAGACTCGAATACTTGGCCACACGCGCTATAAGAGGCCGAAGTTAGTTACAGCGGTCACCGGCAGCCCAAGTTATTTTAAGGTCTACTTAAGGTAGGCCATGTAAGTTTGTGGCGGGAGCGCAATCAACGCTGGTTTGCATTGGTATTGACAGGAGAAAGATATGCGAAAGATTTCAACAATCTCGTTACTGTTTGCCACGGCGTTTGGCGCTTCCGACATTGTTAGTGCCACCCATTACACTTACGAATTAAGTGCCGATCAGACATGGACGGACGGCGGCTCCACGAACACTACAACAAACTATGTGAGAGTGAGGGCCTATGTGCCCGGAAGTAATTCCGTAACCTATAGAACTGTTCCCATTTATGTCCCCACATATTCCAGCGAATCCAATTCATTAGGCGATATTGTGGGCTCTGTATTTACGATCTATGGAAGTGGAACCACAGCGTTTATTGATCCATACGATGGGGCCAAGAAAACTATAATCTACCCTGCGGCTCAGATCCTACATACCAAGCTCCTTGCGATTAATGATGATCGCTTGGCGGTGGGGAATTATAACGTTCTGGGCGGTCATGCTGCGGGAAAAGGATTCATATATGATGTCATATATGATCAGTACACACAGTTGGTCGCCCCCGACACTGTGTGGACCGATTTGGGTGATATTAATAATTTGGGCCAGATCGTTGGTACCAGTATTAATGATGGTGGAGCCAGCCGAAAAGGTTTTGTATACGACTGTCAAAGTGGATTTCAACTTATTGATGTCCCGGGCTCTTCGTGGACTGTGCCTAAAAAGATTGATGATGAAGGAAACATTTATGGAATAGTCAGCGGAATCACGGATGCCACATACTTTATCGCCCGGCCTGGTTCACTTTATTACCCTCCTTGCTCACTGGTCCCAAGAGATGATATTGCGGAAGGTATTGTATTTAGCGGAACAAGCAACCTTGAACTAAGTGGAGATCGTGCGCTTGGCGTTAAAATTGCAGATTTTGACGGGAGAGGCCTTAATGATTTGCTCGTTTATCATGAGATTGGGAAAACAATTCTCTATCTGGGAGAAGAGGGTTTTGAGGAAAAAATCAAATATTCTGGAGATGAATTTAATACCCTTGCAGTCGGAGTCAATATTGAAACGGAATGGGATCTCAATAATGATGGTTTGATTGATAAGATTGACAGCGACGGCACGAATAATTTTTTGTATTTTGCCAAGGTTGATGGCGGCTATTATTACGTTCCACAACAGCTTCCGCCTGGAAACTTAAAATTTGGCGATTTAAATGGCGATGGGTTAGTAGACTTTGCAGAATTTAGCGGCGGATTTGTATCAATCACTCACCAGGCAGAGAAATCGGGAGTTGATCCCGAACCGGTAATCGTTACAGATCCAGCGGTTCCACCACCACCATTCATAGTGGTGCCGCTAAGACGTATACGGATAGCACAAGGAATTCATGCCAGCGGCGATGTGAAGTCAATTGAAGCCTCTGATGACCAGTATGTCGAGGTAATTGCCGCTCTCAACAATAAAGCAACACGATATATTACGCGTACTGATGTGCACGCAATCAGCCCGAACATCAATGATATTGCTGCCCTTCGAGTAGCAATCGAGTTGGCCTCCAATACTACGAGAGTCAACGCGTATATCAGGATTTACAACTTCACTCGCCGAGCATGGGAAACCCTCGGACGAACGCGGCTCGCACTAACCGATAGCGAGACAGCGAATTTCGAATTAGCGAACCCCTCCGCATACGTTCGAGAGCCCGATGGGCGGATGAAACTTCAGATTAGGACAGCAGCAAACGTCGCGAGCGCAACTCAGGCACACACCGTTAGGATCGACAACGTACGTATCGAGGTCGCGCCGCTTCCCTAACCGCGTGAAACCTTCGTAGGGCCAGCAACGACGATTTATGTCTAGCTACGGCTATGCGTTTCGTTCCAGCACCGCTTCCCGCCGGCAGATAGGAATTATAAGCTCCTGTTTTCAAATCGAACCGCATCAATCGAGCTGGTTGGGGGCGGGAAACATACTCGTATGGAGCCGGGTGCTGGTCGATGTGCCGTCATTGAATCCATTGGCGTGCGTAATCCAGGTTAATCTTCAGGTTTTACTGGAACTCGGCGCGCATTTATTCACGCGATGCCGGCGGGTCATGGCGTTCGTGTCGTGAGCGTGTGGCTACGATGGGTCCAGTCCGTGGTCCTGGGGCGGCGCTAATAAGTATGTTGCATGGTTAAGGAACTTCCGAATCGTAGTATGCGCCTGAATGTCCCACTGAAAAGCGTACCAACCAGTCGTCCTGACCAGGTAGGTCGATCCATCCTGCAATGGGGACAGATTTATTCCTGGAAAAAATCTGTTTTATTATCGTCGGAAGATTCATCCGAACCACAACAGCCATGTTGACGATTGACGGATCACACGGAGAGGGTGGCGGGCAGGTCCTCAGGACCTCGCTTAGCCTGTCGATGTGCCTGCGCCGGCCGTTTCGTATCATCAACATCCGTGCGGCACGCAGACAACCGGGGCTGCGGCCGCAGCACTTGGCAGCGGTAAGGGCTGCCGCCGCGATCGCCGGCGCGAAAGTCGACGGTGATACCATCGGTTCGCGCGCACTCACCTTTGGACCCGGCGAGATACGAACCGGCGCGTATCGCTTTGATATTGGTACGGCGGGGAGTACCACGCTAGTGCTACAGACGGTGCTGCCGGCATTGCTCACCGCGATGGGTTCATCCCATTTGACCCTGTTAGGGGGAACCCACAACCCGCTGGCGCCGGCTTTCGAATTTCTGCAACGCGCCTTCCTGCCGCTGCTCCATCGCATGGGTGCGCAGCTATCCGCGCGTCTTGACAGGCCGGGTTATTTTCCCGCGGGCGGCGGCGTGCTCGACGTCTGGGTTGAGCCGGCGGCACAGCTGGCGCCGCTGCACCTACCCGAACGGGGCGCGGTCCACGCGATACGCGCCTGGGCCACCGTCGCCAACCTACCGCAGCACATCGCCCACCGCGAGCTCGCGGTGTTGCAACAGCGGCTGGATCTGGACAGCGATGATCTTCGTGTTAAGGTCGATACAAAGGCAACGGGCTCCGGCAACGTGGTCAACGTAGAGGTTGCGTGTGAACACATCACCGAAGTGTTTACCGGCTTCGGGGAACGGGGTGTGCGTGCAGAGACCGTCGCAGAGCGACTCGCACACCGGGTGCAGCGCTACTTGGCGGCCGAGGTCGCGGTAGGCGAGCATCTCGCCGATCAACTGCTGGTGCCGATGGCGCTGGCGGGTGACGGCGCTTTTCTGACCTTGAAGCCCAGCCCACATGCGGTGACCAACATGGACGTGATACGTAACTTCATGGACATCGACATCGAGCGGCACGAAGTTGCACCGGACAGGTGGCGGGTGGTGCTTAGATAGGCAATTAATGGAGTCAGACGCCATTGATATCTGTGGATGCGTGGCTTGGGGTGGTGTACCTGGCAGTTGGCGTAATCATCATCGGCTACGTGATGTGGTACTGGGCGCTTGGCAAAGCGGGTATCGCGCGCCTTGGCCTCATGCAGTTCCTGCAACCGGTTTCGGGAATGATTCTTGCCGGGCTGTTGCTGGGCGAACGTGTCGGTGCCGCGTTAATTGTCGCTGCCGCTCTCGTGGCTGCTGGGGTCTGGATTGCTTTGCGGGTCCAGGACTGATCGCCCGATGCTACCGTCACCGCGAACACGCACTGCACGATGCGGCACAGCCACTTCCAACGCTCCCCTTTCTTCGTTTCATACTACGTAGTTAGTTTGGCGGGTAACACTAGCAGTGAACGACAGTGCAGCTGATAATGCTGGCGTTGTTACGATGCCACCGATTGTTTATCTCGTAGGCCTATTGTTGGGGCTCTTGATTCACTATTTTTGCCCCATCGGACTGGTGCCGGATTCCGCATCGGTTTGGTTCGGTGTCCTGTTGACTCTGGCGTCCATTCCAATAGCGCTGTTTGCAGTGCTGGCTTTTAAGCGAGCCGGGACACCAGCGGATGTGCGTAAGCCAACGACAACTGTTGTGACTGATGGGATTTACCGATGGACTCGAAATCCTATGTATGTTTCCCTAGTACTCGTCTACTTTGGCATTGCCTGTTGGGTTAACTCATTGTGGATTCTATTGCTCATGTTGCCCGTGCTTGTTGTTGTGGATCGGGGCATTATCAAACGTGAAGAACGCTATTTGGAGGAAAAATTTGGTGATCAGTACTTGCGGTACAAGTCTCAAGTTCGGCGATGGATTTAGTATCAATCAATCAAGGCACGCGAGCTTCTTAGCCAGGCCATGATTGAATAATGAGAGGCATGCCGCTAGAGCCCGTTGGCGATTCAATCTGGTTGGCGGAAGGCGAAATCGTCAATTTCTACGGATTTCCCTATCCGACGCGCAGCGTCGTGGTTCGGCTCGCTGGCGGTGATTTGTGGATTTGGTCGCCGATAGCACTGACCGACAGTCTGCGGGATGGAATCAATGCTTGTGGGCGAGTCCGGCATCTTGTAAGCCCGAACAAGCTCCATCATCTGTATCTGCAGGATTGGAACAGCGCCTATCCCGACGCCGCATTGTGGGGTCCGGCGTCAACTACCCGAAAACGCAAAGATCTCAAGTTCCAGGACGTTCTAACCGATCACCCTCCGCATGAGTGGCAAGGCGAAATTGATCAGGTCTGGTTTCGAGGATCCGGCGCGATGGATGAGGTTGTTTTCTTCCATCAACTGTCGAGCACAGCGATCATCGCCGATCTATCCGAAAACTTTAGCGACGAATTCCTGCGCAGATATTGGAGCTGGCCAAAGCGCGTGCTTGCCCGGGCGTGGAAAATCACAGTTGGGTATGGATACGCGCCACTCGAGCTACGCTGGACATGGTTCAATCGTAAGCCAGCCCGGGAAGCCTTGAATAGGTTGATTTCTTGGGACCCTAAGCGGGTCATCATGGCCCACGGACAGTGGCAAAAGGAAAATGGAAAAGCCTATATTGAGCAAGCCTTCGCATGGCTCAAGCGGTCGTAGCCTCAAGTAGAATATGTAGAGATCTGACCCAAATGGCGCTGAACTGCTCCGATTGCTTCCGGCTGGAGCAAAAGTTGCCGGGTGGGGCTTGCGCCCACTTGGAAACGCCGCCTCAGCACGGCACACACCCAACTCAGTCGTTCGCGTCAATGCATGTCAACGTCTGGCATGATGAGTCAAGCGACCATTCCATGGTCGCAAGATCAGCTTTCTACTGGGACGAATTGGATACAGTATCTTCACTGGTTAATTTTAATTAACCGGAGAATAAATCAATCGACGTTGACTCTATTGTGTGCGCCAAATTGAAGAGCACGAGATCACGTAACGGACGGGCGGGTTGCGCACAATAAATCAATCAAACCTGACCCCATTGGTTTCAT
>CALZGZ010000273.1 GCA_945787105.1 uncultured Gammaproteobacteria bacterium | reverse complement strand
GCATCCGTTCCGGTATGCGGCGCGGCAACGGAGGTCGGATGGCGTGAGAACATTTTGGCTCCTGAACCTCGCACCAGTTACTGGTTTGTCATGGAAGATGTCGCTGGCGATGTTGCGGGCTTGGGCGGTCTTCAGGAGATAAACCACGCACATGGAAATGCCGTTCTCGCCGTATTTATTTCCCGAAATTTTCGCCGAAGAGGTATCGGAATCCGAAGCTGCGCCCTGTTTCTCGACCTGGCATTTAAACAACTACGATTGCATCGGGTCACCTCTTATCATCGCGCGGACAACCATGCGTCACAAAGGCTCACCGAAGCGTGTGGCTTTCGCCGCGAAGGATGTATTCGACAGAGTTGCTTTTCGGCAGGCGATTACATCGACAGATACATTATCGGCGTTCTCGCCAAGGAGTGGTTGAAGCATCGGGCAGGTCTGCAAGCTCGGCTCGATCCCGGAACGGTGGTGACATTGGGGCGGGAGCCTTGCACTAGTTGGTCATGGCCAACTGGCCTGCCTTAGAGGCGATCGCCGTCGTCATCACAGCCGAGCAACTCGGATGTTTTTTGCTGGTATTTATTTGGTGTGCCGGAGGATGTGTGGTTGTTTCGATGGCTGATTGACTATCCGCAAATGGGCACCTTTCGAGACGGATGCCGGAACATTGCGGCAAACCCGAGTTGCCTGTGAGAGCAACACGCATTAGAACAGCAGGTCGTTTCACGGGCAGGGGATAATGATTTGACAAAGATGCGCGAAACTGAAGTAACACGATGATCCAAACCCATTCAATCGGTCCACGCCGTTTGTCGGCGATTTTTTTTGCTGATGTGGTTGGTTATAGCCGGCTCATGGGAATTGATGAGGAAGCAACCTATAGCGCGATATCGGACCATATCCAAAGCATTGAAAGCAAGTGTAAAGACTACGATGGGAAAATAATAGAAGTCCGCGGTGATGGAATACTCGCGCTGTTTGATAGCGTCGTCAGCGCCGTGCAATTTGCAGTGGACTTCCAACGTGTTGTAAAAGAAAAAAACACCGAAGTGGTCGATGACCGGCGCATCGAATTCCGGATCGGCATCAATCTCGGTGACGTGATCCTGGCGGGCGCGAAGATCGTTGGAGAGAGTGTTAATATCGCTGCGCGCATCGAGTCGCTCGCCAGAGCGGGTGGGATCTGTATTTCCGGCACCGTATACGAGCAGGTCCGGAACAAGCTCCACTACGGGTACGAGTATTTGGGCCCCAAGAAGCTCAAAAACATCAGAAACGTTGTCGACATTTATCGAGTGACGGATGAGCGCGTCAAGGCAATCATGGCGCCGAGTCTCCGGCTCCGCCAAATTGGGGTCGAAATGGAACAGATCCTGCCCAAACGGCCATCCGTCGCACTGCTTCCACTCGAGAATTTAAACGTCGATCCCGCCGAGGATTACCTTTCCGACGGGATCACCGAGGACATTACAACGAACCTGTCAAAGTTCCACGACCTTTTTGTCATCGCGTCCGGCTCTTCGTCCACCTACAAAGGTGAACATTTTTCCGTGCAGCAAGCCGGTCGCCAGCTTGGTGTGCGTTATGTGACCAAGGGTAGTTTGCGCAAGGCGGACAACAGAATAAGGATCTCCGTGCAGCTCGTTGATGCGGAAAACGGACATTACCTTTGGGCTGAACGATACGATCGCGAGCTGACAGGCATCTTTAAAATCCAGGATGAGATCGCCCAGACCATCGCCTCCGTGCTGGCAGTACAAATCGAGAAAGCGGAGCTAAATCGCTTACGGACGGTCGAACCTTCGGATATAGAGGCATACGGTTTGCTGTTGCGTGGCCAACAGCGTATCTTGCGCTATCGGCGTGAGGACAATCGAAAGGCGCGTCAATTGTATAAGGCGGCGTTCGACCTAGATGAGAATTACGCCCGAGCATGCGCTTCGATTTCGAGGACTTACAACTTCGAGTGGCGATATTCTTGGGCCGAATCACCGCAAGAGGCTCTTGAAAGAGCTTTCGGGTTCGCGCGCGCTGCTGCGCAGTTGGACGAGTATGATGCCAGAGGCCATGCTGAATTGGGATTTGTTCATCTCTACCGCAAAGAGCACGATCTGTCGGTGTCCTCCTATGAGAGAGCGCTGGAGCTTAACCCCAACGATGCTGATATCATGGCCGAGTTGGCGGACTCATTTGCACATTCCGGCCGTTCCGAGGAATCCATCGAACTATTTAATAAGGCGATGCGTTTGAACCCCTTTTACCCCGATCACTATCTTTGGAAAATGGGTGGTGCTTATTACAACCTAAAGGCGTATGAAGAGGTGATTGGTGTTGTGCAGCGTATGCACAACCCGACAGAGGGCTACCGGCTTTTGGCCGCCAGTTATGCCCAACTAGGGCAGATTGAAAAAGCACGATTTTGTGCAGAAAAAGTTATGGAGGCCCATCCGCACTTTTCGTTGAAACATTGGCGAACCGTACTTCCTGACAAAAACCCGGACGAAACCGAGCATTTCTTGGAGGGATTAAGGAAAGCCGGGCTACGTTAAAGCCGCATGGGTGAAAGCTCCGATCTGGGCTATGCCACCCTGAACAGCATGTCGAACAATTTCATCCGCCTGGAGACG
>CALZGZ010000272.1 GCA_945787105.1 uncultured Gammaproteobacteria bacterium | reverse complement strand
CTCGGTGCGACCGCGGTGGCGATCATGGCGTTCGGTGCCATCGGGCTGTCCGATGACTCGACCGGTGAATTCTGCCGCTCGTTGTTTCAAGTGGTGTTGATTTCACTGAGCCTGAGCTGGGTGACCGCGGTCACGGTGACGCCGATCCTTGGGATCATGTTCTTGAAGCCGCCGAAGGCGAAGCCCGGTGAGTCCGGCGAAAAATCCGACCCCTACGGTAGCGGTTTTTACCGTGGCTACCGCGGTTTTCTGCATGGCTGCATTCGCGCACGTTGGCTAACCATCATGGTGGTGCTGGGTATCTTTGCGGCGTCGCTGTGGGGTTTTCGTTATGTGGATCAGAGTTTCTTCCCCGATTCCACGCGCCCGCAGTTCACCGTGGACTTCTGGCTGCCGCAGGGTACGCACATCGATGATACGGTTGACACGGCCAAGTCTGTCGAACAATACCTGCTTGATTTGGACGGTGTCACCCACGTCACCACATTGGCGGGCGCCGGGGGGCTGCGTTTCCTGCTGACTTATACACCGGAGAAGCTCAACAGCGCCTACATCCAGTTTCTCGTTGACGTGGAGGATTTCCGCGTCATCGAGGGACTGATCCCCAAGATCGAACGTGACCTCCAGGAAAGCCACCCCGACGCCCTGACGTATGCCAAGCGATTCATACTCGGTCCCGGCTCGGCCCCGCTTCAAGCGCGCGTCAGCGGTCCCGATCCCGACGTGTTGCGCGGAATCGCGGACCAGATCGAGGAAATATTTCATGCGGATGGCGGAGCCAAGTCGATCCGCACCGATTGGCGCCAGCGGGTGAAGCTGCTGCGCCCGGTGATGGCCGACGAAGAGGCGAACCGCGCCGGCATCGGTCGGCCGGATGTCGCCAGTGCCATTAAGACAGCTTTCGATGGCGAGCGCGTTGGCGTATATCGCGAAGGCGACGAACTGCTGCCTATTCTGATGCGCGCACCGGAGCGGGAGCGCGGGGACGTGGCCAGTATTCAGAACATTCAGATCTGGAGTCTCGCCGCCCTCCAGGCGATCCCCTTGCGCCAGGTGGTCTCCGATTTTGAGACCGTGTTCGAAGACGACATCATTCAACGCTTGAACCGCAAGCGCACCATCACCGTATTGGCCGATCCCATCAGCGAGTCGGCCAGTGTGGTGTTCGGGCGCATCCGCCCAAAGGTCGAGGCGATCGAGCTGGCTCCGGACTACGAGCTGGAGTGGTGGGGTGAATACCGGGATTCCAAACGCGCCCAAGCCGGTATCGCCGCGAGCCTGCCGTTCTTTCTCCTAATCATGGTGCTCATCGTCATCGCCCTGTTCAACGCCCTGCGTCAACCGTTGGCCATCTGGTTGATTGTGCCGCTGGCGCTGATCGGCGTGACCGCCGGTCTGCTCGTCACCGCGCAACCCTTTGGCTTCATGGCGCTGCTGGGCTTCATGAGTCTTTCCGGGATGCTGATCAAGAACGCCATCGTACTCATCGACGAGATCGAGGTGCAGAAGCGATCGGGCGCAGAAATGTTCCAAGCCATCGTGGGTTCCGGCGTTAGCCGGCTGCGGCCGGTGGCGATGGCGGCGCTGACCACGGCCCTTGGCATGGTCCCATTGCTGTTCGACGCGTTTTTCATCGCCATGGCGGTGACCATCATCTTCGGCCTGATGATCGCCACCGTACTCACCATGGTCATCGTGCCAGTGTTGTACGCGACGTTCTTCGGCGTGCGTGCCCCGGAGCGTGCTTAAGGTTTCATGACGCGCTAGTTTTCCAAGTTGACCTAATTATCGGTTTCCGATAACATATAAACATGATAGAGAGCTTTGGCGACCAGTTAGCCGAAGATCTATTTGACGATAAGCGCACCGCCGCGACTCGCCGTTTTCCGCCGGAGTTACGACGTGTAACGCGAAGGAAGTTGCTGTATCTCTACGATACCGCTGCTCTGGTGGACCTACGTAGCCCGCCTGGCAATAGATTGGAAATGTTGAAGGGTGAATGGAAACGTTACCACTCCATCCGGATAAACGACCAATGGCGAGTGGTCTTCCGATGGGAAGGCAGCGTGGCGCATGATGTACGAGTGCTTGATTATCACGATTAGTTAACTTAAGTGTGGGTGTCGTATGAGATTGCCAAAGAATCCGTTTCATCCAGGCGAGATCTTGTTAGAGGAGTTCCTTGAGCCTGCCGGTATGACTCAAACCGCCTTGGCTGAGAAGTTGGGATGGACACGTACGCGGTTAAACGAGCTCATCAAGGGAAAGCGTGGGATAACTGCGGATGCGGCGTTGGATCTTGCAAAAGCTCTCCATACTACGCCAAAACTTTGGATGAACCTGCAAGCTACATGGGAATTAGCTCAGGCCGCAAAGCGGCGTCGGGTGGCTTGAGTAATAGAGAATATACGGAGACAAACTACGGTCTTCGAGTGGCTGCCGTTTTTATAGGGTCAAAATATTCGTCTGACATCAATAGCCCGGCTCGCTCAGGTTCCAATGCGTCAATGCGGCGCTTTCAATGCCCGCCCGGGCCTTGACCCATAGCTTGTCGTCTGTTTCGGGGCGCATTGTCAAGGCCGGTTAACGATCACCAATTCGGTTTAATGATCGCCACTGTGTTGACCATGATCATCGTACCGGTGCTGTACGCAACGTTCTTTGGCGTACGCGTGTCTGAAAGTGCCTAACACTCTTAGTAACTCCTTCGAGTATTCACTGCGCCTTTTGTGTTAGCGGCCTGTGTTCTCGGAATTTAATTTAAATTGCTCGCTATTCACCGCAAAGATTCGAAAAACGGATCTCACTTTCTCGCTTCTGGCCAAATGTTTGGACCGACGTTTCGCGGGCTGGTTGATTTAGCAAATGGCGGCCTATACCATCGACGCCCTACCATTCGGAGTCAGGAGGAGAAAAATGAAACGCTTATCTGCGTTGACAGGCGTTGTTGCATTGTTGTGCGTCCAGCCCGCGTCGTTTGCCGGCGTCGCCGAGGCCGAAAAGTGGATTGATAATGAATTTCAACCGTCCACGCTTTCTAAGGCCGAGCAAATGAAAGAAATGCAGTGGTTTATCGATGCCGCTGCGCCGTTCAAGGGTATGGAGATCAACGTACTTTCGGAAACCATTCCCACCCATGAGTACGAGTCGAAGACACTCACCAAGGCGTTCGAGGAAATCACCGGCATCAAGGTCAACCACCAGCTGTTAGGTGAAGGCGAGGTGGTGCAAGCGGTGCAGACCCAAATGCAAACCAAGCGAAATCTCTACGACGCCTACATTAACGACTCCGATTTGATCGGTACTCATTCGCGGCTTCAGCTCGCGCTCAACTTGACCGACTGGATGGCCGGCGACGGCAAGGATGTGACCAACCCGATGCTGGATGTCGATGACTTCATGGGCAAGTCGTTCACCACCGGACCGGACGGCAAGCTGTACCAACTGCCCGATCAGCAGTTCGCAAACCTCTACTGGTTCCGTTACGACTGGTTCCAGCGTCCTGAGTTGAAGAAGCAATTCAAGGATCGCTACGGATACGAACTGGGGGTCCCGGTCAACTGGTCCGCATACGAAGACATTGCCGAGTTCTTCAGCGTGCACGTCAAGGAAATCGACGGCGTGCGCGTTTACGGGCACATGGACTACGGTAAGCGGGCGCCGGATCTGGGGTGGCGCATGACCGATGCCTGGTTGTCCATGGCTGGCGCCGGCAGCAAGGGCCTGCCCAACGGTGTGCCCGTCGATGAGTGGGGTATCCGTATGGAGGCCGGAAGCTGCAATCCCGTGGGCGCCTCGGTGTCGCGCGGCGGGGCGGCCAACGGACCTGCCGCAGTGTACGCCATCCGTAAATGGGACGAATGGCTGCGCAAATACGCACCCCCCGGCGCGGCGAGCTATGACTTTTATCAATCGCTGCCCGCGCTGTCCCAGGGCAATGTGGCGCAGCAGGTCTTCTGGTACACCGCCTTCACCTCAGCCATGGTGGCGCCGAAGAGCGAAGGCAACAACACCGTGGACGACAACGGCAAGCCCTTGTGGCGCATGGCGCCCTCGCCGCATGGCCCCTATTGGGAAGAAGGTCAGAAACTCGGTTACCAGGATGCCGGTTCCTGGACGCTGTTCAAGTCGACACCGGTGGACCGCCGCAAAGCAGCGTGGCTGTACGCCCAGTTCGCTGTGTCCAAGACCGTATCACTGAAGAAGACCCACGTTGGGCTGACACCGATCCGCGACAGCGATATTCGCCACGCGTCGTTCACCGAACGGGCGCCGAAGCTCGGTGGTCTGGTCGAGTTCTACCGTTCCCCGGACCGCGTGCGTTGGTCGCCGACCGGCGTCAATGTCCCGGATTATCCCAAGCTCGCGCAGATCTGGTGGCAGCAGATCGGCGACGTCAACTCGGGCGCCTTCACGCCCCAACAAGCCATGGACCGCTTGGCGTCCGAAATGGATCAAGTCATGGGGCGCATGCAGGCGGCGGACGAGAAGGCCAAGACCTACGGTGGTTGCGGGCCGCGGCTCAACAAGGAGCAGGATCCATCGCATTGGCTCAATATGCCGGGCTCTCCGAAGGCCAAGCTCGCCAATGAGAAGCCCAAGGGCGAGACCGTCGACTACGACGAACTGGTTAAGCGCTGGCAACAAAGCTGATTCCCACCGTCGGCAGATAATATAGGCGACACTGCGCGGTGAGTATATGGTCGGCTCTCCGCGCGGGCCGCTGATCGAGATGAGTGTAAGACCGGACCTGGGTCGATTCACACGGCGAACCGTTCAAGCCGAACGTGAACAGCGTCACCTGCGAGAGTGATCTTGGCATGGTTAGTAAGAATATGTGTGCGGTGTGACATGGACAGATGTGTCGCGACGCGCAACCGATACTTATCGACAATCGTCGGACCGCGGTTATGGGCATTGAGCTGAGGCGGGTCACCAAACAGCTGGGAGGCGAGACTCATATCTATGAGACCGATCTGGCGTTGCAGAGTGGTGAGTTCAATGTTCTGCTAGGCACAACACTTTCGGGTAAGACCACACTGATGCGATTGATGGCCGGCTTGGAGAAGCCCACCAGCGGTGAGGTGTGGCACAACGGGGATAATGTCACCGGGTTAGCGGTGCAGAAGCGCAACGTGGCCATGGTCTACCAAGCGTTCGTCAACTATCCGAACTTCACGGTGTTTGACAACATCGCCTCCCCCCTCAGAGTCGCAGGCGTCGCGGCAGACGAGGTGCGCCGGCGAGTTGAGAACATTGCCGAGCTTCTCAATCTCACAACACTGCTGCCGCGTTTGCCGAACGAGTTGTCCGGCGGCCAACAACAGCGCACGGCGCTGGCCCGGGCTTTGGTCAAGGACGCAGCGCTGGTACTTCTGGATGAACCATTAGCGAACCTGGATTACAAACTGCGCGAAGAACTGCGCGACGAGTTGCCCAAACTGTTCCAAGACACGGGGGCCACGGTGGTGTACGCGACCAGTGAGCCGTTGGAAGCATTGATGTTCGGCGGCTACACAGCGACCCTCAAGGAGGGACGTGTGGTCGAGTACGGCCCCACGGTCGAGCTTTACCGCGCGCCTGGGTCGCTGGTCAGTGCCAAGGTGTTTTCCGACCCGCCCATCAACACGGCGCAGGTTCAAAAGCGTGGCGCGAACTTTTTCCTGACGGAATCCGTGTACTGGACCGCCCCAGCCGGATATAGGGATCTTGCCAATGGTAATTACACGGTCGGCGTTCGTCCTCATCATTTGACCATCGGTACGCGGGTCGAAGACAGCGTTAAATTACGGGCCCAGGTCTTGGTGGCCGAAATAAGCGGTTCCGAGAGCATCATTCACGCCGATGTCGAGGGAAACCTGTGGGTGTCCGAGTCCCACGGCATACATCCCTTCGAAGTCGGCGAAGTCGCGGAACTGTTTCTCAATGTAACGCGATGCCTCTATTTTGATCAGGCTGGGAGCCTGATCAAACACTAAGAGAACACCGCTTCCCCGAACCGAGCAGAGCGAATCAACATCTTGGCGAAGATCAGCTTAGAAAAGGTAAAGCACAGCTATCTCGCGCAGCCGACCGCGCCCGAAGACTACGCGTTGAAGCAGATCGATGCGGAGTGGCAGGACGGCGGTGCCTACGCATTGCTGGGCCCCTCGGGCTGCGGGAAGACTACATTGCTGAATATCATCTCCGGCTTGCTGGTGCCCACGCAGGGCCGGGTATTGTTCAACGATGCCGATGTGACCAAGGTCCGGACCACCGACAGGCACATTGCTCAGGTGTTTCAATTCCCCGTGGTTTACGACACGATGACCGTGTTCGACAATCTGGCATTCCCGCTTCGCAACCGCAGCATCGCTGAAGCGAAGGTCCGCGAACGCGTGCAAGAGATTGCCGGCATGCTCGATCTCGAAAGCTCGCTGCGCCGCCGCGCCTCGGGCCTGACCATGGACGGCAAACAGAAGATATCACTGGGCCGGGGCCTGGTGCGTGATGACGTCAACGTTATTATGTTTGATGAACCGTTGACGGTGATCGACCCACATCTCAAGTGGCGGCTGCGTTCGAAATTGAAGGAGTTGCACAAGCGGCTTGGCCTGACGATGATCTATGT
>CALZGZ010000271.1 GCA_945787105.1 uncultured Gammaproteobacteria bacterium | reverse complement strand
TTGGTGCTTTATCCGCGGCTTGGGCAGACATGGAAGATGACCGCGCCGAGGGCATCGCCTGGCTGCTGAAAAACCAAAATGGCGACGGCAGTTGGGGTGAGGCGGGCGCCAAGGTGGCGGCCACCGCCGAAGCCCTGGCGGCGTTGCGGAACTCGGGGGCCGACGCCGGTTTTCTCTACTCGCGCGCCGTCTCCTGGTTGGCCAACGCCCGCACCGACAGCATCGACTCGCTGGCACGCAAGATCATCGCGCTCGAGGCCGCCGGCTTCGATACCGTAACCCTCGGGCTGATTGACGAGCTTCTGGACCTGCCCAATGACCAGAACGGATGGGGCGCCTTCGACGGTCACAGCAGCGGATTTCCTGATACCGCCCTTGCGCTCGATGCGATAAATAGTGCTGAGGTTGTCTATCCTGATCTGACGGCATCGCTGGGTCTGATCAGATCTGGACAAACAGCGGGCGACAGTGGCTGGTCCTATATCGCTGGCACGCAAGGCCAAGGACTGAAACAACAGATCATGCCCGCCGCCCATAACCTGATCACCCTCAGCGCCTACCAATCCCAGAGCAACTCCAGCAGCCATATTTCCCGTGGCGTGAACTGGCTCCTCGGAATACAACAGGCCAACGGCAGCTTCCTCGAAGACAACTTAATCACCACCGGTGCGGTGCACAAAACCGCGCTCGGTTATCTAGCCATCAAGGCCGCCGACGACGCCGGTGTTGTGTCCGGATTGGCGACGGCGCTGACCAACGCGCAGACGTTTATCCTGGGGGAGCAGGCGCCGGATGGCAGTTGGGATAGCGATGCGATGACGACTGCGCTCGCCCTAAGAACCCTGCCCGAGACCACAATGCTGGACTACGACGGCGACGGCATTCCGGACGAAGTAGAAGATCTGGTTGGGACGAATCCGAGCGAGGCCGATGGTCGCGAACTCTTGGCGGCCAACGGCCTGGACCCCGATAACCTGCAAGACAGCGGCATGTCTTCCCCGGCCATCATTCTCGAGGCCGTGCAAAATCAACAGTTTTCTCACACTCCTGCTTTATCCGGCGGAGTGGCACCCTTCACCTGGCAAGTCTCAAACGGCGGCTTACCAACCGGCATAACTCTGCAATCCAGCTCGGACGGCACCATCTCCGGTACACCTACGGAATTAGGTACTAGCGTGTTCGCCATGCACGTGCAAGACGCCGATACGAAAAACCTCGTGATACCGGGTCATATCCGTGTGCTTACCGCTGATGATCTTGTGACAGACTCCGACCAGGACGGCGCACCCAGCACCTTTGAGCTGAGCAAGGGGTTTGATCCCACCGACGCCAATTCAACGCCTATCACCGATAGCGATAACGACGGCGTCGTGGATTGGCTTGACGTCTTTCCCGATGACGGATCCGAGTGGGCGGATAACGATAATGACGGCATAGGGGATAACGGCGATACGGACGACGACAACGACGGAGCGCCGGATATTAGCGAGGCCAACAACAACACCGATCCGTTGGACCCCAACGACTACCCGCAGCCGTTCACTGACGTGCCGAACACGCATCCGGCGTATACCGAAACGCTTGTCCTATGGGATGCCGGGATTATCGAAGGCTGTGCAGCCGCGAGACTCTGTCCGGAGGAGATGATGACGCGGAATCGTGGTGCGTTGTGGCTGGTGCGAAACCTGCCTGGCGATCCTCCGACCGCGACCGGGGCAGTATATATCGATGTCGAAACTGGTGACTTCGCCGCAGATTTCATAGAGGAATTGTTCAACCAGACCATCACAGAGAACTGCGAAGGAACCGAAGGAGTGGATTTGAGATATTGTCCGCAGCAGCCGTTTACTCGGGATATGGCGGCGATGCTGTTCTTGAGGGCCAAGTTTGGGGCGGCATACACGCCACCGACTGCGGCCGCGAGTCCTTTTACAGACGTTGATATCGGTGATCCCGGCGTATTCGGCGACGGGGATTTTGCTGCCGATTGGATCGCGGATTTTTCAGTTAAAGGATTTACCGAAGGCTGCGACGTGGATCGTTACTGTCCTCAGGGCGCGTTGACCGCGTCAGGTTTCGCGAAGCTGTTGGCGAACGTGTTTAACCTAGTGCCTTGAATGGCTGGCTTGCAAATTGGGGCCGAAAAGCGATGCGTTCCTCAATCAATGAAATTCAATGAGACAAGAGTTATGAATTGTTCGAACAGGAGGAATCCGATAATGAGTAAGACAATGCGCTTGGTGGTGATAACGAGTGGTGTGCTTTGGGGGATGGGTGTAGCCGAGGCCTTTGACATGGCGTCACCGCCGGATTCGCTGGTGGTGGACGAAAGTGGGGCGATTGGCATCGGTACGGCTACCCCAGCTGATGATGTGCACATAGTAAACAACGACAGCGGTTTTACATCAGTAACCATCGAGAATACTTTCGCGACTAGCGGCAGGAATACACAGTTTGTCTTGAAAAACACCGCCGATGGCGGGAGTGAGTGGCGCTTTCGAAATAACACGGTGGGCAATTTTGCGATCACACGGCCCGACCAACCTGGCCTACAACTCGTGTTTGACAAATTTGGGAACCTAAGGATCCAAGGGAGTCTCACTGCGAACGCCGGCACTTCTAACGACACTTTTCCGGACTATGTTTTCAAACCCGACTACAAACTATTACCGCTTGATGAGTTATCTGCTTACATCGAACGAGAAAGACATCTGCCGGACATCCCTACAGCCGAAGCTGTCGGGAAAGGTGGTCTCAATATGACCGAGATGCAGATTCAGCTTCTCAAGAAGGTAGAAGAGTTGACGTTGTATACGGTCCAACAGCATAAAACCATTGAGAAACTGACAGAGCGAATAAACACGCTGGAAGGGGCACAACGGAAAGCTGATTAAGCGAGGTGTCGGGATGGGAGTAACCGTCATATCGGTATGGCGGCCCATTTTCTTATAGTTTTTTAACTAAAAGAATCTTTCCATCGCCCATGATCTTCCTGAGGCTAATGGGCTTTTCTGGGTTGATAAGGATGCGTGAGAGAATACGAATTTAATGCTGCAGTTGCGACTAAGAGGAATCCGAAAATGAGTAAGACGATGCGCTTGGTGATGATGATTAGTGGTGTGCTTTGGGGGATGGGTGTAGCCGAGGCCTTTGACATGGCGTCACCGCCGGATTCACTGGTTGTGGACCTGACCGGAAATATCGGTGTGGGTACGGCAGCACCCAACGCTCCCCTGCATGTGGTGAGCGAAGAGGATGCGATGGTGAAGGTGGAGAACACCTCCGCGACGTCGGCGCAACGGGTGATGTTTAAACTGATAAATAACGGTAGGGTACGGTTTTCTATGGTCAATGGAGATTATAAGTGGACTTTTAATAACAACGGGACAGATTTTACAATCTCTTTCGTGGGTAGCGGTCTATCGGAATTTAAAGTTGATCAAACGGGGAATTTGACGATCCTAGGAGCGTTGACGGAGAACTCGAGCCGAGCGTCGAAGCGGGACATCGCGAAGGTGGATGCTAAGGAAGTGTTGGGCAAGGTGATGGCGTTACCTATCAGCGAGTGGAGTTATAAGCGCGACGCGTCGGTACGACACCTGGGTCCTATGGCGGAGGATTTTCACTTGGCGTTCGGTTTGGGTGCCGACGACAAGGGGATTGCGACGATAGACACCAGCGGTGTGGCACTGGCGGCAATACAGGCTCTGAAAGCAGAAAAAGATGCACAGCTCGACGGCTTGAAGGCAGAAAACGATGCAAAGCTGGACGCTTTACGCGCAGAGAACCAATCACTCAAAGCGGAATTGACGGAGCTGAAGCGGCTCGTCTATGGATTGGTGTCGCAGGATAAAGTTGCACTTGTGTACTAATACGCCTTATCCACAAACGGCTGGCCATGTCCTGAGCGTGCGGTCAGCCGCTGTGCCAAGTCAGGTTTCTCTGCAAGACGGTAACAAGTTTCCTCGGAATCCGAGAACGATTGTCGTGGCTTAATACGAAGAATCGATTGATATTCCCAAGATATCGCACACGTCATCGGGCTTCGATTTACGAGGTACTATCGGGAGACCGAATCCGCAGTGGCTAATCAGCGGATTCAGTACAACGCCTAGAATCCAACTGGCCCATAGCCAATGTGCAATAACATCTTACCTCCCCGGCAATAAAACAGTAGATCACCTATGACCAATGTCCGCTAAATAGAAAATTGAATCGCGATCGTAAAGCACGTGAATGGCTCCTTCTGGCCGCAAGCCGCAATTAGCCGCACCGCAGCAAATCGCTTACCGTGTTCGGAGATAGAATCTCGGCTTACGACCCTTTTCAGCCGGATGGAGTAAAGTTGGGTATCAGTCACTGCCTCAGAAATTAAGCTATTTATTGCGGATTATCAGTCTTCAATTTTGCGAGTGCTTTTTGTTATAT
>CALZGZ010000270.1 GCA_945787105.1 uncultured Gammaproteobacteria bacterium | reverse complement strand
CTAGCCCGCCCCGCGATAATTCTCCCTAACTATTCCGGCGACTCATCTGTTGTCATTTCAATGAAGTGACTCTACCTAACTTTTGGCAGGGCACAAGAATTGTCGCGGGGTCAGGTGTAACAATGTTCTGGAGCAGGAAACGTACCCGCCTTCACCGCTTTCACATATTCAACAATGGCGCCTTGCACACCTTCGGAGTTTCCGGCGAGAAAGTTTTTCACGAACTTGGCAGGCTTGCCCGGATATAGCCCGAGCATGTCGTGCAATACCATGATCTGTCCGTCGGTATGTGGGCCAGCACCGATCCCGATCACCGGGATTTCCAGCTTGTCGCTGATTGCCTTCCCGAGATCGGTCGGCACGCATTCCAGCAATAGGATACTGGCGCCGGCATCTTGCAGAATCAGTGCCTCTGCAATCATTTCCTTGGCCTTTTGTGGGTCACGGCCTTGTACGCGATAACCGCCAAGATGATTCACTGACTGTGGCGTGAGGCCCATATGGGCGCAAACCGGAATGCCGTGCTGAACCAGTAACCGCGTGGAGTCGGCTAACCAGGCCCCGCCCTCGAGCTTGACCATCTGCGCCCCCTCCCGCATCAGGATCGCGGAGTTCTCCAGGGTCTTGAGATCGGAGTAGTAACTCATAAACGGCAAATCAACCATTAAAAACGCACCCTGGTTGCCACGTTTTACACAACCCATGTGATACGCGACATCCTCCACCGTAACCGGGAGGCTGCTGTCGTGACCCTGAATTACCATACCCAGTGAATCACCGACCAGGATCATTTCCACGCCCGCGCTGCTCACCACATGGGCGGTGCAGTAGTCGTAGGCGGTAAGACTGGCGAACTTTTCGCCCGCCTGCTTCATTTTTATGAACGTGTTGACGTTGATGGATTTGCGCGGCGCCGCTTGCGTGGACATAGCGATATCACTAAGGGCTCATTAACTGAAAATGAACTGTACTCCAGGCCGATGGGAAAACAAAGCCACCACCGCAAAAGGCACTCAGACATAACACCTGACATCGCCGAGCTTGTCCATTACTCATCAGGCTGATACGGTAAGCGGCGGTTAACCGAGGTACCCAATTGTGATCACCATTGTTGGCATTCCGGGTAGTCTGCGAAAAGAGTCGTTCAATTTACGGCTTCTTCAAGCGGTCCAGGCGATGACACCGCAACATTGCCGGATCGAGATTGAAACCATCGAGAATATTCCGTTGTACAACGGGGATGTCGAGCAGGCCGAGGGGATTCCCCCGGCAGTGGAAAGATTGAAGGACCGTATCACCGCCACCGACGGCTTGTTGATCGCATCTCCAGAGTACAATAACTCGCTGCCGGGCGTGCTCAAAAATGCCGTTGATTGGTTGTCCCGCCCACCGCAAGACCAAACCCGCGTGTTCCGCGGACGGCCGGTGGCAATCATGGGTGCGACACCGGGTGGCATGGGCACTGCATTTTGCCAGACTGCATGGCTTCCGGTGCTACGCGCCCTGGGCACCAGACCCTGGTTCGGCCGCAGCCTCTACGTATCCCGCGCCCATCAAGTCTTCGACCAACATGGGATCATTCAAGACGATGCGTTGGGCGATCGGCTGCGCGATTTCGTCGCCGGCTTCGCGGCGTACATCGCGGGGGAGAATTAACTGTAACAACTCAGAATTGATCTGACAGAGAACGTGAGATCACAAAGGACCGCGTCCGACCCGTTCCAGACCTACAAGGTACAGACGCTTCAACGTCCGCAATGGGCGAGATGATTATTCAAGCTCGATATCGAGACCTGTAAACAGTGCGGCGGCGCCGTCAAGGTGATCGCCTGTAGGTGGTATCAGATTTTTCGTGTGTGAGTCGTTTCAGTTAATGAATCATCCAGTGTAAACCGTTCGCCGAACTGGTTCGATCTTGACTACTGCTCAACCGCAAGGAAGCGATGCCGAATGAGTCATCGAGCGGCCGCCCCGTGCCCATCCGCGACGAACCCCTAACCAACACGCTCTCACACCCGCAAAATCAGTTTTCGTAAGCCGCGAACCTAAACTCTACACGCTATGATCCTGGCATCCTGACCAGCGCGCTGCCCCTCAGCACATTGCTGGCGAATGGCATAGCGGTTATGCTTCTTATCCGTCCCGCCATGAAAGCGTAACGCGCCGGCGTCTGAGTGAGCGCATGAGCGCGACTAAGCGTGGTATGGTCCCGATTACGCTACCTATTACGACTATTACGCCATCGCTGTGCCGGCGCCGAGCTGATCCATCATGCTCATCGCGTCCGTGACCCGCCAGTGTTCCACCGCCTTGCCGTCGGCGAAGCGGACGATGTCTATGGTGGAGACGTTGAAGGTCCTGTCTGTGCCGGAGAGGCCCATGAACTCACCTTTATGGGTGCCCTTCATGGTCAGCCGTGCCACCACCCTATCGCCCTCGGCGCCCATGTCCTCGATGTCCATCCGGAAGCCATCGAAGGCGTTGTGCATCATAGCGAAGAACTGCTTCGTGCCCTCGCGGTCGTCCGCGAGGCCAGAAAAAAACCTCGTGCTCGATGAGTCCTGGGCCATCAGCTCGTCAATCAAATCCAGATTGCCGTTATTGAGCCACCTCATCATAAAAGCGGCGCATCAAGGCCTTGTGCTGCTCTATCGACATCGTGCCCTCCTTCCGCCAGAAGTGTGATGTTAATTAAGAAGCGCCGGAGTTGACTCATTTATCTTTTCTTGTCAAAGATTCACGATACTTGTCTAGGCATCGTAGTACAATGGCATCCGAACGGTTACAAAACGGCACAATTGCGGCCAAGGTGGCCAAGCTATGGCCCCTCCCGCACCAATACTAAGAGTCAATTAAGCTAACTCCGGTACCGATACCTGGGGAATTCTGAAGCGTCGGTGGGTCCGACGCCCGGTGTCCGGGCCGTCAATGTGAAATCTCTGGGCCCGAAATGCTGAGGATAGGCTTTTGTCCAGTTTTTGAACTCAATAGATCATGTTTGTAGATGCCGGAGAGATTGGCGAAGGAAGCCAGCTAGAAACAGAGTTATGCATTGTAGGCACGGGGGCGGCTGGGCTCAGTCTCTCGCTTGAGTTCGTCGGAACCAAGACTTCGGTCCTTCTTCTGGAAAGCGGCGGCCTGTCCTATGAAGATGCCACACAGTCGCTTTATGAGGGCTCCGCTCGACGCACTTTCGACAACGGTGACGTGGTTGAGGACATCGGTGACTCAAGTGCTTATTTGAAGACATCGCGGCTGCGTTATTATGGCGGAACAACCAATCAGTGGGCTGGCGTGTGTCGGCCATTAGATGACCTCGATTTCGAAGTACGTTCGTGGGTCTCGTACAGCGGCTGGCCAATCAGTCGCGATGACCTAGAGCCCTACTACCAAAGAGCAAACAGGGTGATGAGCCTGAAGCCCTTCGTCCGGCCAGCCAGCGGCGAGGGTGAGACCTACCGTGGTCTTTACGGCAGCCAGGAACTGGCCGACTTCAGTTACCAGTGGTTCCATACAAGGGCGCTACGATTTGGCCAGGTGTACAGGCAGACCCTGGAGGATGCGCGGAACATGAAAGTGCTTTTCCATGCCAACGTAGTAAAACTACGGAGCAACGGATCCGGAACAGCCCTAGCAGGACTCGACGTCATGACACTGGCGGGTAAACGTCTTAAGGTTCAAGCAAAGGCGTATGTTCTCGCCTGTGGGGGGATCGAGAATCCGAGATTGCTGCTGGCGTCGCAAGACGTGTACAGCGAAGGGATCGGTAATGCGCACGATATCGTGGGACGATATTTTATGGAACATCCACATGCCTCTCTAGGGCATGTGTGTCTGCCATCAGATAGCGGGGGTCGGAGGCAGTTAGACGGCATACAGGACGAGAAGACTAGCAACTACCTCGTTCCAGCTATCTGTCCCACTGAAGCGGCGCAGCGCAAGCACGGAACGCTCAATTTCAGTGCGGAAATCAGGGATGCGTGGAATGACTTTGGGCATTGGTCGAACTTGTCGCGAAATCTGGCTTGGTATACGCAGGACATCCATCGCTTTGCGGGACGGTATTCAAAATGGTCCGATGACCCCTCTGAGAATCAAGGATTTTACAGAGTGCTGTACGTGCGCGCGGAGCAAGCTCCCAATCCTAACAGCCGGGTGACGCTAACGCGCGAACGGGATCCACTCGGGATACCAAAGGTGTTTCTTGACTGGCAGCTCACGCGCGCAGATGTCGAAAGTCTACGCCGTACCGCTGAGCTATTCGCGCAAGACCTCGGGCGCGCATTTCTAGGCCGTGTCCGTCTAGCCGTCGACTTAGACAACTTGGAATCTATCAGGGTGGGGAACCACCACATGGGCACTACGCGTATGGCTGGCAGCCCCAGAAGCGGTGTTGTCGACCGTAACTGCAAGGTCTTCGGGCTTGCTAACCTCTATGTAGCAGGAAGCTCAGTTTTTTCCACGGGAGGATTCGCCAATCCCACTTACACGATCGTTGCTTTGGCGCTGCGGCTCGCCGATCACCTAAATAATTATTTTCTGAAGGCATGAACAAGACGCGAAGACGGTTGCTTGTCTCGATGGTGCTGGCTGGGGGAGCGGGTGCGTCCGTCTGGTATTGGTCCACCAGGCGACAGGAGATTGTGTTTAGTAGAGATTTTCACGTTGACATCATACGATACGTCGGGTCGGCCTACCTGGAGAAGTATCCTTCTGATCGAGACATAAACGGCCTGCAAGGGAAGCTGTTCGGCGATGAAACCTTCTCCTCGCGCGAAGACGTGGTACAGCACCTTACGTCGAGCATTGAGTCCGACTTTACCAGTGGCGAGACTGTATACCTAGATGGATGGCTGTTATCACGTACCGAAATGTGGTTCGCTGCACTCTCCACACTGACTGACCGAGTATCCCTTTGAATGGTGCGGCCACGTCAAGCGGCGGTGGCAATGTGTTTTTCTCATCGGAGCATCGAAACCATTAGTCGAATGGTCATCACGCCTGCATGAACTGTTGGGCTATTCCATCAGCTACCGCATCGCCGTCGGCCGCCACGCCGGACGGCTCGCTATTAGAAAACGCACAAGCTGACATTCAACACGCAAGTTTTCTCGTGTGTCGAAGGTCGGGTCCTGGCCGAAGGACTAAACCGCTCGCGCGGTAAGTGGGGTGCGATGGGGGAAGTACTCTAAATTTGGATTAAGTCAATGAGGATGGGTCTGTCCTGTGTTGAGGTTGTGGTTCCTAAGCCGTAACCACCAACACAGGAGAAAGACCCATGACAACTAAGTCTAACAAATCCATCAGTCCATTACGCCAACGCATGATCGAAGACATGACGTTGCGTAAGCTCTCTCCCAAGACACAGATCGCGTACATCCGGGCGGTCAAGAATTTTACCCGGTTTTATGGGCGATCCCCCGACACCGCTGAAGCGGAGGATCTGCGGCGGTATCAGTTGCATCTCGTCGAACGGGGCGTCTCGCGGGTCAGTTTGAACGCCCACATCACCGGCTTGAAATTCTTCTTCGAAGTCACGGTGGATCGCCCCGAGGCGATGAAGAAGATGCGCCACGTCTACGAGCCGCGCAAGTGCCGGAAGTATTGAGCGTGGAAGAAGTGACGCGACTGCTGCAATCCGCAGGTAGCCGCAAGTACCAAGCCGCATTGGGGGTGGCGTATGGGGCCGGCTTGCGCGCCAGCGAGGTCGTGCACCTGAAGGTGCCCGATATCGACAGCGAACGCAGGGTGCTTCACGTCGAACAGGGGAAGGGCAAAAAAGACCGCTACGCGATGCTCTCGCCGGCGCTGCTGCAACTGTTGCGCGACTGGTGGCGTCAGGGCCGGGCACAGCACAAGCTGCTCTCCGGAGGCTGGCTGTTTCCGGGCCAGAACCCGGTCAACCCGATGTCCACCCGGCAACTGAATCGGGCATTTCACCTAGCGCGCCGCGCCGCCGAGATCGACAAGCGCGTGTCGCCCCATTCTTTACGGCATGCGTTCGCCACACACTTGCTCGAGCACCGCGAGGATATCCGCATCATCCAGATCTTGCTCGGCCACAAGAAGCTCGAGAATACGGCCCGCTACAGCCAGGTCGCGGCGAGTCTGTTGCGCGAGGTCAAAGGCCCACTGGAATATTTGGATCTTAAGACTGTGAACTGATCCGCGGCCATGGGCCGGCCGCCCTTAGAGGTCGCGGACATCTTCCGCGACCACGGGCCGGTGTGGCGGGATCACCACGCGGGGCATATCAGCCTCGGTCAGCTCCGGGCCATGTCGGCCATCGAGCGCTGCCGCAGCGCCGCGCTCGGTGGCCACGTATTGCGCTGTGATCGCTGCGCCACGCAACAGATTGCCTATAACTCGTGTCGCAACCGCCACTGTCCCAAATGCCAGGGCGCCGCCGCCAAACGCTGGCTCGCCGACCGCCAGACCGAACTCCTGCCGGTCCCGTACTACCACGTCGTATTCACCGTGCCCGCAGCCATCGGCGATATCGCCTATCAGAATCAAGCCGTGGTCTACGACCTGTTGTTCCAGGCCACCGCCGCGACTTTGCTCACCATCGCCGCCGATCCCAAACGCTTAGGCGCACGCCTGGGCTTCATCGCCGTGCTCCACACCTGGGGCTCGGCCTTGACCCATCACCCGCATCTGCATTGCACCGTCCCCGGCGGCGGACTGTCCCTCGACGGCGAACAATGGGTCCCCTGCAAGCGTGGCTTCTTCTTACCCGTGCGCGTACTGTCGCGATACTTCCGGCGGCTGTTCCTCGAACAACTCATTGCCGTACATCGCGGGACATCTCCATTTCTTCGGACCGCTCCGGCCCCTAGCCGATACCCGTGCCTTCCAACAATACTTGGCGCCGCTGCGCCAAGTGGAGTGGGTGGTGTACGCCAAACGCCCCTTCGCTGGCCCTAAAGCCGTGCTCGAATACCTCTCCCGCTACACCCATCGCGTCGCCATCTCCAATCGCCGACTCGTGGCCCACGATCAACACGGTGTTACGTTTACATGGAAGGATTATCGTGCCAAACACCACAAACGCTATAAAACGATGACCCTAACCGCCGAGGAGTTCATCCGCCGCTTCCTGATTCACGTACTCCCCAAAGGCTTCCATCGCATCCGCCATTTCGGCTTGTTCGCTAACCCCGTGCGCAGCCCAAACCTGAAACAACTGCGCACACTTCTCATCCACCATAACAACGAACAAACCGAGGTCAAATCCGCACACGACAACAACAACACAAACCACAACACCTACCTATGCCCCACTTGCGGCGCGGCCATGACCATCATCGAAAACCTACCGCCTGCCTACCAAGTACGAGCACCCCCGTTATGACCTGCGTGCCACTAAAAAACCACACACCAACTGAACTGGCGCGCCGCGAAAACGGCGTGCCCGAGATCATTGTCGCGCAACGCGTCAATCACCCCCATTTCCGACTCAATACCGCGCACATCCGCAATCAGCATACCCGCAGCTTCACAACGTCGGCGCGCAGTCAACCAAAAACCACTTCGATAATCTCTCGCCAACCACCCCCCACCATCGATAAATCCCCATAACCAAAGAATCGAGATACCTTCCCGCGGTTTCCTCCCTCGAGGCTTGTTAGACGCCTGCCCCAACACAGGCCCTCGCCTTGTCACGCAAGCTCAATCTCGGGCAGGCGTCTAACAACCCTTAACGGTTGCTGTCTGACGCAGTGCAGCAATCGACCCCGACTTTGCCGTTTTAGCGAACGGCAGCATCACGAGTATTCTTCAGCCTATCGCGCTGCAACATTGTTGCATCACACAGAATCAGCGTTAGATGCCCGCGCCGTGCCCGAAGCCGCCGGATGCAGATTGATCACTACTTTCGGGTTCGGGCCCAAAAGCAGACAGCCCCTTGGTCCTGTTGCCTGGCTAGTCGCCTTCTTTGTATTCAGGTGGAAGTTTGTTAGCAACACTCTTGTGGTATTTAATATAGGGTTTTCCTTCATTCATGGGACTTTTCATCTCGTCATCACGCTTGAGTGTTGGTGTAAACAGCATCGATAATGGATATCATTCCATCATCGTCTAATTTCATAGCTCTCATGACCTTTGATAGGGTTAAATTTCAGTACTATCGTTTGCAAGCTTTGATGAGACAGATGCAAAGTCCGTTTGCGTCGTTGTGAATACTCTAAGCTTGCAACTCAGCCAATCGTTTCCATTCACTGCTTTCAAAGCTCTGGTACTATTACTGCCGTTCTCGTCTCTAGTGTTTACAACCTCCACATTTGGTCAACATGACGGCCCGGTGGTGGTGGTGCGCCCCGCTGAGAAGGTCAGCCTGATTAAAGAGGTGCCTCTTACCGGGACGGTAGTCTCACCTCGCGTTGCCAGGATATCGACCGAAGTCAGCGGGATCGTCGAAACCATGAAGGTCGATATTGGTGCCCGGGTGCAAGCCGGCGAGGAGATTCTCGAGCTCAATTCCGAGCTGGAATCGCTCCTCCTCGAGGCGGCTCGGGCTGAAACGGAGCAGGCGGTGCAGGAGCTCGAAGACTCCAAGCGCCGGCTCGCCATGGCTGAATCATTGGCGAAAAGACGCGCCGTAGCGGTCAATGACATGGATTCGCTCGCCGCGGAGGTGCGCATTGACAGCGCCGGCCTGAAGCGCTTCCAGGCCGCACAGAAAAGGCTCGCGGCCCGGCTCCGACGACACAAACTCGTGGCCCCGTTTGCCGGCGTCGTCAGCCGTAAGTCGGTCGAACAAGGGGAATGGATACAGCCGGGTCAGGCCGTCGTCGAACTTGTCGCGACCACGGGGCTGCGCATCGATTATCAGGCGCCTCAGTCTGCGTATCCGGAACTGGATCAGTCCTCGAAAATCCTGATCAAGCTGGATGCACTGCCCGGACAGACCTTCAACGGTGTGATAAAAGACATCATACCGGTGGCGGACCCTGCTACCCGTACGTTTCTGATCCGCGCGGCGCTGGATGATTCCGAAGTCAAGCTTGCGCCGGGCATGTCGGCCAACGCGATTCTCCAGCTGGATAGCGGCGGTCAGGGTATCGTGGTCCACCGGGATGCGCTGATCCGCCACCCGGATGGGCGTACGACCGTTTGGGTGGTCAGTCAGGACAGCGATAAAGACGTGGTATCTGAGCGTCAGGTTCAAACCGGCTCGAGTTTTGACGGCAAGGTTGCCATCACCAGCGGTTTATCGCCCGATACCCTGATCGTGGTGCGAGGCAACGAAGTGCTGAGAGAGAACCAGAGTGTCACCATTAAACACGAGGAATAGGAACCTCACTGGATAAGCCTATGTTCGAAATTATGGTGAAACGCGGCATCTTGATTGCCGTCGGCACGCTCATCGTCGCCGTACTGGGCGTGGTCGCTGCCATGAAGATTCCGGTGCAGATGATTCCGGACCTTGAAATCCGCACGATCTCCGTACGCACCAACTGGCCGGGGGCAACTCCGCAGGACATCGAAAAGGAGATACTCATCGATCAGGAAGAGCATTTGCGCAGCGTGCCCGGTCTTCAACGGATCGTCTCCTCCGCCTCATTCGGCCGCGCCCGGATCGAACTCGAGTTTCCGTTTGGGATTGACCTCGAAGACACCCTGATCAACGTGATCAATGCACTGAACCGCGTGCCCTCCTATCCCAACAACGTGGACGAACCACGCATCTACGCCACCTCCTTTTCGGCCAATTCCTTCATGTATTTTCGAGTCGCGCCGCTGCCGGGGAATCCCCGCAGCCTGGAAATGATCCCCATGCAGGATTTCGTTCGGGACCGGGTGGCATTGCGCATGGAAACGGTTCCGGGCGTGTCCGAGGTCGCCGTGTATGGCGGCGCCGAGAGACAGATACAAATACTCGTCGATCCTGTGAAGCTGGCCGAACACAACCTCAACGTCGCTCAGGTTCGAAGCGCGATCCAGCAGCGCAACCGTGATACATCCGGCGGCGAGATCGAGTCCGGCAAACGACGATACCTATTGCGCACTATCGGGCGTTTCCGCGACGTCGAAGACCTTAAAAAAGTCATCATCGATCACCGCGGCGATGCCTTGATTCGACTTGGCGAAGTTGCGGACATCCAACTCGGTCATTTCGAAATCAGCCGCTATTCATACACCAACGGCAGCCCCGTTATCGGAGTGTCAGTGCGTCGCCAGGCGGGATCCAACGTCATCGACATAAAAAGGGCGATGCTGCGGGAGGTCGATGCGATCAACGAGGAGGTGCTGGCACCTTCTGGTATGCAGATGTTTTTGGTCGCCGATGATGTGGGCTACGTCGAGGCTTCAATCCACAATGTCTGGACCAACCTCTTGATTGGCGCCGTTCTGGCCAGCCTGGTCATGTTCCTGTTCCTGCGCACCGTGAAATCGACACTAATCGGGATTATGGGTATTCCCATTTGCACCATCGCTGCATTCATCGGTCTGATATTGGCAGGACGCACTATCAACGTCATTTCGCTGGCCGGTGTGGCATTCGCCATTGGGATGACGTTGGACAACAGTATTGTGGTACTCGAAAGTATAGATCTTTCGTTGCGCAGAGGACTGGACCGTTGGCAAGCCGCGGTCGAGGGGGTGCGCAAGGTCTGGCCCGCGGTGCTTGCATCCACGCTGACCACGGTGCTTGTGTTCGTACCAATTGTATTCATCGCCGAAGAAGCGGGGCAGCTCTATTCCGACGTAGCCATTGCCATCTCCGCTTCGATCGTCGCGTCGATGCTGGTCGCTATCGCGGTGGTACCTGCGGCGGCCGCGCATGCCTTTAAGGAGAACAAGAGACGGCATTTGAGCGCCACAGTGGGCTGGAGAGAACGCCTGACCAATAGTGTCGACTGGTTGATCAGGACGCCGGGACATCGGGTCTGCACGATTCTGGCGGTTACGAGTCTATGTGGGGCCATCATCGTATACCTCACCCCTGCGGCGGAATACCTGCCGGAAGGCGAAGAACCGAAGCTGTTTGCGAGCATGAGTCCACCCACGGGCTACAACCTGCAAACCATGACGCGCATCGGTGACGAATTGCAGGAATACTTCCTACCCTTTCTCGAGCACGATCCCGAACTGTTCAGACGCGGCGAGACCGATGTGCCGGCGATGGCTTATTTTAATCTGAGTATCGAAGCCACGCGCCTTCGCATCATCGCCCAGCCGAAGGAGCCTCGAGACATCAAGGCATTAATGGACGCCGTCGACCGCAAGTACCGGAGTTATGTGGGCATGCGTTCGTTCGTGTCGCGCGGGTCCATTATCACGAGCAACAGCGGCGGCACTCGAAGTGTTGACCTGGATATCTCGGGCCCATTTCTACAAGACGTCTATCAGGTCGCCAGACGCACCGAAGCTCGCGCCAGAGAAGTGTTCACGAAACCTAGAGTTCGGGCCCAACCCGCTTCTTTGACATTGTCTCAACCGATGGTGGAGATCCGGCCCATTTGGGAACGTCTGGCGCAGAGTGGAATGTCCAGCACCGATCTGGGATTCACAATCGCTGCTATGACCGATGGTGCTTTTGTTGATGAGTTCTTCCTGGACGACGAAAAGATCGACATTTATATCTATAGCACGGCAGGGACTAATGCCTCACTGGAGACCTTAAACCGCCTGCCTGTCTACACTCCGGCAAACGCGGCCGTACCCTTGGCATCCCTCGCTCAGATCCATGAATCCGTCGACACCAGCAACATAAGACGCGTGGACGGAAAACGCACGGTAACGCTGAGCATCATTCCGCCGGAAGACATCGCACTGGAGACAGGGCTGGAAATCGTCAAGAACGATGTCATTAAGTTCCTTAAGAAAAAAGGTGAAGTACCCAGCAGCGTCAATATCCTCACGTCGGGCGCTACCGATCAACTGCAGGCCACCCGTGAGTCGCTGACCGCCAACTACGCGGTAGCACTGATAATCATCTATCTAATCCTGGCCGCAATCTTGTCGCACTGGGGATATCCTGTATTGATCATGGTTACGATCCCACTGGGAATCGCATCGGGCATCGTAGGACTCTGGTTGATGAATTTGATCGGCGCCTGGTTGCCGGCGATCGGATTCCCTGCGGTCAACCAGTCGTTCGATATGATCACCATGCTTGGGTTCCTTATCCTGATGGGCACCGTGGTCAACAATCCAATATTGATTGTCCACCAGGCGATGGTCAATGTCCGGGAGCGCAACTTAGCGGCGCGTCAGGCCGTTCGTGACGCGATTGCGATCCGCCTCAGGCCGATAATGATGACTACGCTCACGACCATATGTGGGTTGGCACCGCTTGTCTTGATCCCTGGCGAAGGTACCGAACTATATCGTGGTTTAGGGATTATCGTAATGTTCGGACTGTTGGGGACCGCTGTTGTTACCCTGACCTTCCTACCCGCGTTGATCATGGCAGCGCTTTCTTTCAGCCGCTTCGGTAAGCCGACGTTGGATACTTTTGACGCCGCGCGAAGATGAAACACAGGATTTAAGTGACCCTCCGGTACAAGAATATACTGATCAGTCAGATGTCGTTGACATAGTTATCGAGAGGCAAACTTGGGTCGAATCCGGGTAGAGTTGCTGTAAAGCAACAACAAGAGGGGCGATGCCAGCTATTGGCAACGAAGCAGGCTAGTGATTCCTGTAGATCACCCAGCCAGACCTATCGATAATTACTGGTTCCAAATCCAGTATTCTTGATTTAACCAGTCCTGTACGGCATGTAGGAGAGAGGTAAGGCATATGATCTCAAGTCACCTCCTCTGTTCATTTAAGAGTTCAGGGTGGCCACCTCACACGCCATCATGGGTGTGAAACTATCCAGGCAAATTAATCTCTAAACGTAACCGAACAATACCAAAACATCCCCCAAAGGAGAGAACCAGATGAGAAAGTTTTCCTATGTAATTGCCTCGAGCTTAGTCTCATTGATCTGTGCAGCCTACGCCACGGCACAGGACAATAGCATGAGTTTCTTCATAACAAGTGTGAATCCTGGTAAGGGCGGTGATCTCGGTG
>CALZGZ010000269.1 GCA_945787105.1 uncultured Gammaproteobacteria bacterium | reverse complement strand
GCAGCATGATCAGCGTATTGAAGTTACCCGCCACCTGCCCGGCCTTGGCGCGATTGCCGATGCGGGCCTCTACGTCGGACCAGGTCTGCGTGTAGGCCGTGACCTGAAAGCCGGCGCCGCCTGCCTTGTTCAACAACGGCACGAACTCGTCGCCGATCAGTTCGTTGAACTCATCGGCGTGCATGGATATCGTCGGCATGGTTTTTGAGGTGACCTGGGTGGCGTTGATCGGATCGATGTCCACGCCATGCTTGTAGATATGGCCGGCCACTGATACCAAATCGGCGAACATGGAGTTGCCCACCGCACTGGCGACGGTGGTATCGGTCAGGGCATCGAGGCCGACATACACGATCCCCTTGCGACGAATGACGTCCATCCACTCGAAGATGGGGCGTGAATCGGCCTCATCCAGATAATCCGGCGAAATGAGTTCCGCTATCTTGCCTGTGGTGAGTTTTTCCATCAGTGGTCCGACGGAACTCACAATCTTGTCGAAGTAGGTCTTGTCGTATTTGAAGGCGGACACCAGACCGTCGAGCACGGGATCGTAGAGATCCTGCTCCTGCAGATGTCGCATCAGGGCGATGGCCTCACCATTGCGGCCGCGCAACGAGTTGGGCAGGTTGCGCTCCTTGATGTTGGCGGCGATGTCGGCCACCTTCTCTTGCCAATCTTCGGTACCGTGACGGCGCAGGTGGTCCCGCGCATATTCCATGAACAGCGGCTCGATATCGTTGATGTAGCGGCGGACCTGTTGATAGTCCGGACGACGCCCCAGCGCCACCAGCGCACGGGCGATGATATTGACGAAACGCCAGGCGAATTCCTTGAAGGCCGCGGAGTTGCCCTCGCTCGGGAGCTGGTTGGCGATGCGGGTCGCCACCTCGGTGATGCGTGAGAAGTTGCCGATGGCATTGTAGCGGGCCGAGACTTCGGGATAACCGAGATGGAACATATAGAAGTCCTGGGCGCGTCCCGCCCGCCTGGCCTCGGCATACACTCGTCGCAGCAGATCGGCATCCCCCTTCGGATCGAAGACGATCACCACATCGCCCCGTCGGATATCCTGGGTGATGAGGATCTCGGCAAGCCGTGTCTTGCCGACGCGCGTCGTGCCCAGCACCAGCGTATGGCCTACCCGCTCACCGATATCCATCCAGACATCCTGCTCGTCGGATTCCACGGCATGCAGCGCAGGTTTTCCACCGACGGGCGGAAGTGGCGCCAGTGGATTCCACCACGCACGTGCGCGCAGGAAGCGGGCCAGCAAACTCAGTAGCGGTATCGATTCCCAGGCGACTTCCTTGCGGCGTGCCCATTGATACAAAACTCCCGGTTGCACGTAGTGCTGGACCTCGGGCCGCAGGGTATCCCGTAATCGCTGGGTGTGCTTCTGGCTCCAACGAAAGCCTTTGCCGAGAAACAGTTTGTGGCGACTGAGTGGGATCTTGTCGGCACGCAATCGGTAAGTGGGAAGCCTGCGCATGTTGCGTTGATACCGCATCACCCGCCACGCATGTCTCCCTCGTACCAGTCCAAGAACAATCAGTATTGCACCTGTGCTGTAGGCTACACCCGGCGGCATCATCAGTGCCCACGGGGCCAGAATGGCAATGATAGCGGTCGCAAAGGCCACCAGTGTTGACCACAGTTCAACCGGTGGGCGCAGCAAGGCCTCAATGGGATGCCCGTTCACTGTTCGATGCCTTGAGAAGTGACCAGAACCGGATAATGCGAAACGCCCAGGGCCCTGGCGATGTCGGCGCCGGATGCGGGCATAATAGGTAGACCACCTGTCAACCTGGCAATAGCTTGTAGATCAGCGATTGTTTCCGCCTGGACCAGCATACCGACAGCACTGATCGCTTTGAGGTGATCCCGATGTTTGATGAGCCACTGTCTGGAGTATTGATCAGAACCGATCAGAAAGAACGGACGGGCAAACGGCCGATTAAACTTCTGCGACGGCACAAAGCCCAGGGTTAATCCAGGCGAGTGAATCGGCAACAGGGATTTAATGTCTGCGGCGCCAAGCTTGGGATCACTCGTCGACGGACGATTTGTTGATCGCTCGCTGTCTTCGAGTATCTCCAAATACGGCGCCAGCGGTCGGGTGTTACCACTGTCAAAGATTATCGTGACCTCCGACCACGCAAGCACAGGCATCAGTAGTATGCCGATCAGTAACCACCTGCTCCTCAACATGTAGAGTTTCCTCATCATCAGGATGTTTTATCCGTTTACTTCCAGCCGCTGCCAATGACCAACGACTCGTAGTCGGTAGATTTCTGCACGCACTACATTCACTGGCGAGTGATAGCAACCAACGCTGGCCCACCAATCGTGCCGCTTGTTAAAACAGTTCTTTAGAATCCCGGCCGCAACCCGTAAGTTGTGGTATGGATCAAGCGCCTGCCAGGTGTTGCCCAACTTGTCTTTGTGGAATCGCCAACTCACTTGCATCAGACCGATATCGATGGATCGTTCACCGCGGGCGATAAAATTGTTCAGTGCAGTCCACGCCGCCTTATGAGACGGATAGAAATGGCCGCGCCCGGCGACATTGAGTGTCCATGGCCAGGGACGACGAATGCGGTTGCCGTTCAAACCACGGCCGCTCTCTGCCAGCGCAATGGCGTACAGAATTGTGTAGGGGATTTCATATTCAGCCGCGATGGCACGGTAACCGTTTGGAACGGTTGCGCCGCACCATGCCGCTGTCGACCAGACGATCCCGCATACTGCACCCATGCAGACGGTCATGGGTCGCGCCCGGCACATCGTTACAGCTCCGAGGTGCGAAGCACCACGAGGTCCTTCCCCTGCCGTCGCAGCAGATAGGGTATCTCACCCCTTCCCTGTGTGAGTCTCTCCAACACCCCTGCCTCGTGGTTGAGGGTGACACGACGGCTGTGCACCCACTCGGGCTTGATCGAGTGACTGTCCGCCCAATC
>CALZGZ010000268.1 GCA_945787105.1 uncultured Gammaproteobacteria bacterium | reverse complement strand
ACTAACAGTGGCAGCAAGTCTTTTGTTCTCCCAAGTGACGATTGCAGCAGCCCTCTATTATTGCCAGGGCACACTAAAAGTCCAACCTGGTCCACGCTGGCCGCCAATTACTTCCCGCGCAGGGTTGCCCAATCCTAACTGATCTTTTTACTTAGCTCGCCTGAAAAATTGTTCAGGACGCGTGAGAACCAATTCCGTAGTGGAGATCTTTAGCGGCAGCGGTGCGGCTGGTGTGACCACCCGATACCAAGGCTCAACCGGCGATGTTCGAAAAAACCGAACAGTAAGCATCAAAATAACGACTTTATGTTCAGAGTCGCTAAGAATATAACCGCTGTTGAGGACCCGTGAACCATGATCGACATGTTGCTAATTCTGGTAGGTTGTCTCGGTCTCTACGTCGGGGCCGCGGCGCTGATCCGCGGTGCTACGGCGCTGGGACACAAACTATCTCTATCACCGACTTTGATCGGGCTTTTACTTGTCGCGCTGGGGACTAGCACACCCGAAGTCACCGTGAGCGTCGGCGCAGCGGTGCAAGGCCATGGAGACATCGCCGCGGGAAATGTGGTCGGATCGAACATTATAAATATCGCGCTGGTGCTGGGCATTGCCGCCGCTGTGCGTCGCTTACCGGCAAACGATAGTATCTATCGCCGCGATCTACCCGCGTTAATGGCTTTGACTTTTCTTGCTGTGCTCTGGCTAGCCGATGGCTTCGTCTCCCGGATTGAAGGATTGGTTCTTTTTGTCGCGGTCCTCGCGTACTTAGGTTACACATTATCGGCGCGGCGGGAACACTATGCCTTACAGCCCCAAAGAGGGGCAACACCGCCGTGCACCTTACGCGCAATCGGTCAGACGGTCATTGGTGTAACCTTGCTGATGCTTGGTGCGGACTGGTTGGTCGCAGGGGGTGTGGGGCTTGCTCGGGCTTTCAATGTTGCCGAATCGACAATTGCTCTTACCGTCACCGCCGTAGGGACCGGCATTCCCGAAATAGCCGCCACTTTGGTAGCTGTTGCGAAGGGGAACTACGCTCTGGGCCTCGGAAATATCGTTGGATCAAACCTGTTGAACCTGGGATTGGCGCTCGGTATCGCGGCGCTCGCTGCACCGTTCTCCACCCCCGGGTTAGGCTGGTTCTCTTTGAGCATGATGGCGATCTTGACGTTGGCAATCTGGGTCATCGTTAAGATTCAACGCATGGTAACCCGGTGGGTGGGAGCGGCATTGTTGATGGTGTTCGGTGTCTACCAAGTCACCCTGTTGGGATGATCGTCTCGTAGTCCCGGAGATGCCTCGACGTTCAAGCGGATTGTGTGCTGATAGTAAATGTGCAGAGCCTAACTCCGCCGGTAAACAGCAGAAAAGCGCCGCAAAAGCAAATTGGCGCAGGGTCTCGATATAGGAAAACAAACGGTGTTGGCCCGAGGCCGGATATTGCACCAAGGATCGAGCCAGGGCCGCGATAGGCGACGTCTCGGGTACAAACTGGTACTTACTCCCTTCAATGAATTAGCTACATTAATCATGTTGATAGCGCTGATTTTCGCCGCCTTGGTGCAATATTCGGTTAGGTGGGTAGGCGCCGGAAATTGGCTGAAAGATGATATGATCGAACGTGCGCCTCTAATGCTCTTAGAGGGTTGAGGCATGTCAACAGCCGTATCTGACGCTGGGAATAGTCTGTAAACGGGTATCTTCCAGGTTTTTTGGGGGCGCCCGGAGGCATGGTGTACTAAAACCCACCGATCCACCGGATACGCGTTTTTAGATTGGCATTGACTACACAACGGAGATGCGTCACCTCAATTACAACCATCTGTTTTATTTCTGGACGGTTGCTCGCGAGGGCAGTATTGCCCGGGCGTCGGAGAAGTTGCATTTGACGCCGCAGACAATCAGCGGACAGCTTAAGCTCTTGGAAGAATCGGTTGGTAATCCCTTGTTCCACCGCGTTGGCCGCGGATTAGCGTTGACCGATACCGGTCATATCGTAAAGCAATATGCGGATGAGATCTTCTCCCTTGGAGCTGAACTCACGCAACATGTGAGAAGTGGTCAGCCCGGAAGGTCAGCCGCGCTTAAAGTCGGGATCGTGAACTCCATAGCGAAACTGATTGCTTACCGCATATTACGACCTGTACTGGAACTAGACGATCCCGTCCGCCTTGTGTGTTGGCAGGGAGGTCTCGAAGAACTACTGGCCGATCTGGCGATTCATCGCCTCGATCTGGTCATCTCCGACAGGCGGATTCCAACGGGTATGGATGTCAAAGCTTACCATCACTTGTTGGGCGAAAGCGGCGTTTCTTTCTTTGCCCAGAAGAAAATCGCCGCCAAATACGCCAGGCGATTTCCCAACTCGCTGCACGACGCGCCAATACTCCTGCCGGTGCACACGAGTGCTCTGCGCCGCACCCTGGAGGACTGGTTCGATCGAATTGAAGTTACACCGCACATTGTGGCTGAATTCGATGATAGCGCGTTACTCAAGGCCTTCGGTGAGGCGGGAATCGGGGTATTCCCCGCGCCGAGCGCCATAACAGCTGAAGTGGAGTACACCTATCACGCGCGTGTGATCGGCTCCATCGACGAGGTGTCCGAGTGTTACTACGCGATCTCGCCGGAACGTAAATTGAAACACCCCGCCATCTTATGCATCCAGCAGGCAGCGCAAACGCGACTATTCAAATGACTGCTGCGAACTATGATCGAGCAGTTCGTGATTGAATGTCATCATTGTAATAGTGCTGGTACCGGCAGTCCGCGCGTCCTGGGACATGGATTGAAACTGCATCAATGCCCAATCGATTTACCACAATCGCACGACACGACCATGAACCTGGGTGATTCGATCCTGGTGTTCTTAGCCCACAACATTAAAAGGATTGAGTACTTGGAGGTAGTTGTAGCTCAAATGACACCCGTGATCGGAGATCGAATGTGTGCTGTCGTTTTTCGAAGCATCGAGAAAAGTTGTCATTAGCTAAAGAAAAAACAGCTTAATAATTACTTGAGGTTGTTGGTAAGGTCTAAGCGTGAATAATAAATAGAGGATTTATGCTATGCACAACATCACGAGTTCCGTTGGGCCGGTTGATAGTGAACAGCAAGTCGTGAACAACGCACTAGAGGAATACAGCTCTACCGCCGCCGAGTATGGACACTACAGTGTTGAGGCGATCATCGCCAAGCTGAGATGGCAAAGTCTGAAGAAAAGCATGGCCGCCACCTCAGTCACCGCCCCTTATCCGCACAGATAGACACGAGAGTACTAACTGCGATCCTTTGCATGATGGGCCGGGGTCGGTTGCGATACCCGCTGGGCAACAGAGGCGAATACTATCATCAGTCAAGCTGGCTTCTGGTATCCCAACGTGCCGTTCTTCTTTTTCTGTGACTATTGTTAATACCCGCGCAGTCTGCTCTAGAGCGCGTGGGAATTACGGATTGTCCTTCAGCTTTAGGTTCCACCCAGAATAAGATATTACCGCACGATATCGTTTATCCGCTAACGCGCCCTCGTCCACAACATGCGACCGCCCTGCGATGTAGGCTTGGCGCGGTGATTGAAACCCGTTGCCATCTGGTTCAGGAGGAGCGATTAAACGGCTACGCCGTGCCGAGCCGCCGGTTGTCACCTGTGTTCGCTGCGTCGAAATCGGAACAGAACTCGCACTTGGATACTGCAAACGGCTGAGATGCTTCGTACCCGTGCGTTGGTCCAACTCCCCCACACTGGAAATCTCATTTCCAATCGCTAAGGATCGGTATGGTTCAGGGGCAAACCGTATCATCGATAAAATCTTATTTATCGTCTAAATAAATCGACTTTTATGAATAGTCTTCATACTCTATTCTGCACCCAATGGTAAGCATCTGAACGTGGTCTGTCAGACCGGATGCGAATCAATTCACGAATCTAGAGTACGGGAGAACGCGAAGATGATTGATGCGAAACGATTACTCGATCAACTGGTTTCCAGTGGGGTCGCTGGTGGAATGGCCGGCGGACTCGCTGGCGGCGCGCTGGCTCAGTCACTTTCCGGCAAAATGCGATGCCGCAGACCGATGACTACGATTCTTAATGACCCTTCATGACTTAGGGCCATTAATGTGCTTATAGAACAACGCCGAGTAATTTGAACATGAACAACCCAATTTTTGATATAGCACCTCGACAATTTCAGTCGATGATAAATCAAGGTAACCGACCATATCTCATTGACGTGCGCATGCCGGTTGAGTATCGGACAGAACACGCCGAAGGGGCCGTACAGCTCCCACTCGACGACTTGAATCCGGAGACGTACGAGAGTTACCTCCAAGATCATAAGATTTCCCGCGAGGAGCCCGTTTTTTTGATTTGCAAAAGCGGCTCTCGCGCGAAAAAAGCGGCACAGCTCCTGAGGCGGTTCGGGCATCAGAAAATCGGAGTCGTTGAGGGAGGCACCGAGGCGTGGCGAAGGGCAGGGTTGCCAATTCAGCGTAACGGAAATTTCTTGCCGCTGGAGCGTCAGATTCAGATCGCGATCGGAGTGTTGCTGATTACCAAAGTAGCTTTCGGTTTTACGATCCACGAGCTTTTCTTCGTAGCAACGGCAATGATTGGTGTTGGCCTGATCGTCGCCGGCACAACGAACTGGTGCGGTTTGGCTCGATTGCTCGCATTGATTCCTTGGAACAGGCGACAGACGTTCTCTGAACTGAAGGCAGTTTAGACCCCATATCAGGAATCAGGAGAGACTGAAATGATATTCAGACAATTGTTCGATCATACGTCCTACACATATACTTACCTCATTGCTGATCGGACCGGTGGTGAAGCGCTGATCATTGATCCGGTGTTGGAACAAGCCGACCGCTACTTGCGATTGATCAATGAACTAGACCTGCATCTGGTGTTGTCGGTGGATACCCATATCCATGCGGATCACATCACCGCACTGGGTGCGCTCCGTGAGAGCACGGATTGCATTACCGCCATGGGTCAAATGACTAGAGCTGAATGTGTATCGGTCACCTTCAACGAAGGCGACGCGCTCCGCGTAGGTAGTTTGCGCCTCAATACCCTTTACACTCCGGGACACACCGAGGATTCGTACAGCTTTGTTATGCCGGACCGCGTTTTCACTGGGGATACGTTACTGATACGAGGAACCGGACGCACCGATTTTCAGAACGGTGATCCCGCAGCCCAATACGATAGCCTCTTCAACAAATTGCTGAAACTGCCCCCATCCGTCTTGGTGTACCCAGCACACGACTATAACGGCATGACGGTCAGCACTATTGGTGAGGAAAAACAGCATAATCCGCGACTACAGGTCACCGGTGAGAAGGCATACTTAGATATGATGAACAGCCTCAAATTGGATGATCCTCGTTTAATGGATGTTGCCGTACCCGCCAATCGAGAATGCGGACTTAAACGCGCCGCTTGATATTTCTGCCGCGAAGTTTTCGTATTCTTTTGAATACGCTGATCGAGCATATTTATCATCGTGACAAATAAGGAGAATTGGACATGCAGGTAATTCTTGAAACACCCAGCATCAACTTGAGCGCATCGCGGCACGTGAGGCTTATCCGCAAAGTCGGGCTAATACTGGGGCGCTCTCTTGCGCGTGCTAAGGCTGTATCCGTATACGTCAGCCACGAATCCGGTGATGGCGGTAAGAGGCAGGCTTATTGTGAGGTAATGATCGCACTGCCCCGACTCAAGGTAATCGCAAGGCATCGCGCGTCCTCCATTCTGGCGGCAGTGATCTTCGCGGCCAGCAAAGCGAACCGAAGTCTCGAACGGTACTTGCACAAACGAGCCAGGCCCAGCTCCGGCTCACCGGCGCAACTCGCTTTCGCGCTTGAGAGGGCAGCGTAAGCCTGACGCCCGCCGGGGTGTATCGTTTCGTAACGCGTCCACCGGGATTGTGGTCAGTGCCCGAATTAGTCATGTCCGATGATGTGGGGTGAGGTAGGGTGCTGGAAGGAAGTTTTGCTATGGATTCCAACGCAGGTGGAGGGCGGCTTTGGCCATGAGGTGGGCAGCGATTGGAGCACAGGCCTCTTAACGACAGTCTGAACCTCGTGCAGGCGTCGAACAACCCTTAACGGTTGCTGCCCGTGCGGCGCAGCGACTGATACGCTCCAACTTGTAAGACGCATCAGATGTATAGTGATCCATTGTGGGGCGTCGTAGTCTCGTAGAGATCGCAGCGCCGCTGGCGGCAGCCATTGAGATTCATACAGATCACGAGGCGGGATTAATTTACCGAGGTCGAATGATTCTACGATTACACATCAGTCTACGAGCTTCTTTTTGACGAGGGTGTCGAGCACCCCAATGAGCCGCCGCTTAGCCTTGTGTTTGCGGCGCAGGGCATCGATCAGACTCAGCCATTCACTGCGGCGGTGGTTCCGCTTGTAGGTCTTCTCCATGAGCCGCAAGTAAACCGACGCCGCCTCGTACGCTCTCGGCTTGACTTGGGCGATCAGGCTATCGACGATGTTTCGCCAGATGTCGAGAGAGAGATCAGGGTTCATATGCCCTTTCTGCTGATGGGTTATGAGTCTTGTGTTTCGTGCGAGCACAATACTTTGGTGGGAATCCGGCGATATATGAGCAAAGAGTTGCAATGGCGAATCTGCTATGTCATTGCGTGTGTGCACTTTGCAAGTTATTTGAGGGTGGGCGGGCCGTTCTCGTACTTTTTCGCAGGTGAACGCAATCAATCGCTTGACGATGGTCTATCCAAAAGTTCTTGGCTCGTGCGCCAACTCCGCACTTTCTACTCGCGTAAGATCTGCGCCGTCACGGATTGTGCAAGTGTATACGTAGTCGAGTTTATGCACCCGTTTTCATATGGTCATCGAATCGCCGTTTATGACATGGAAGCCGCCGATTTTGCTCATGACGCCCAATCGGCTGGAATATACTCGTTGCTGCCGTTCGCTAAAATCGTAAAGTCGGGGTCGGTTTCTGCACCGCGTCAGACAGCAACCGGCCAACTCCAGACCCTTGAAGTTTTGAAAAACCATCATATTGAACGTCCGGTGCGCCTGTCATAAGCTGTCGTCCCTAATTTTGCGGCAACGGCTTTATATCAGCCTTGAACTGTATTT
>CALZGZ010000267.1 GCA_945787105.1 uncultured Gammaproteobacteria bacterium | reverse complement strand
CCGGATACCGGGTGATCGCCTTCGACGAGTACCCGGCGGAGATCCGCGGCTTCGGCAAGTGCGTGGCGCGCACGCGCATCACCACCGAACAGGTGTATTCGATGAAATCCAAGACCGATGTCTTGGTGTCGCTCAATGACACGCACGCCATTCCCCACGCGGCGGAGGTGCGCGACTTCGGCGCGGTGATTTACGATTCCGCGCCGATCAGCATGATCGATGAGGGGTGGCACATCTCCGGCCACCTCAATCCGGGGCAGCTGCCCTATGGACTACCGATGCGGGAAATCTCCGAGCAGGCCACCGGGTCCAGCCGTTCGCGTAACATCGTCGCGTTGGGCTTTGTCGCCGGACTGTATCAGCTCCCGCGGCAGGCCTTCATCGACGCCATCGCCGCTAAGTTCCAGACCAAGGCGGCCGAGGTCACCCAGAGCAACGTCGCGGCATTCAACGCCGGCTACGACAACGGCGCCGAGATCTACCGTTTCGACAAGGTTGAGGTCGGCCCCCCGGCGCGGCGCACGCGTTTGCAAGATTCGATGATGATGACCGGCAATGCCGCTATTGTCCGCGGCTGTCTCGACGCCGGTATCGAGACGTTTTTCGGGTATCCCATCACACCGGCCACCAGCATCATGGAGCGCTTGGCGGTGGAGATGCCCAAACACGGCGCCCGGCTGCTGCAGACCGAAGACGAGATCTCCGCGATTTCGGCCACCATCGGTGCCGGTTTCGCCGGCGCGCGCGCGGCGACCGCAACATCCGGGCCGGGATTCGCCTTGATGTCGGAGATGATGGGGCTCGGGGTGATGGCCGAGGTGCCGGCAGTGATCTTTGTCTCGCAACGCGGCGGGCCGAGCACCGGCATGCCCACCAAGACCGAACAGGCCGATCTCAACATCGCGGTGTTCGGCGGACATGGCGATGCCAAGCGCATCGTGCTCGCACCGACGAACGTCGAGGGCTGCTGGCGCTGCGCCGGCCGCGCCTTTGAGATGGCGGAGGCCTATCAAACCCCGGTAGTGGTGTTGCTGGATTTGTACCTGTCGAACCGCTACGAGACTGTGGTGTTCCCGAAAAAAAATCCATTCATTCGCGATGCGTGTAAACGACCCACCCATGACAAAGACGGTGCACCGTACCGGCGCTTTGAACTGACGGTGGACGGAATCAGTCCGCGCGCGGTACCCGGCGACGCGCACGGCATCCACATCGCCACCGGCCTCGAGCACAACGAGTTCGGCCGGCCCAACGATCTGTCGGATATGCATTTTCAGATGACCGAGAAGCGCCACGAGAAGCTGAACACCGCGCTCAAACATCCCGGTATCACGATCCAAAAACGTTTCGGCGACACCGGTGACGTGGACGTGGGTTTATTGGCTTGGGGATCGACCTTCGGAGAGACCTTGGAGGCGATGTTATTGGCGCGCGCCGAAGGTATTCGCTGCGCCGCGATGAAGGTGGTGATGCTGTCGCCGCTGCCGGTTAAGCCGATCAAGCGCTTCCTCAAGGACTGCAAGGAGGTCATCGTGCCGGAACTCAACTATGAAGGACAGTTCGCCAACTTAGTGTCGGGTGCTGTGGGACGCGATGTGATCCGGCTCAATCGCGTGACCGGCAAGCCAATGGCGGTGACCGAGATACTCGATAGCATTCGCAGCGCCGCGGGTAAACGTAAATTGCGCAAGAGCGCGGCGTGATCAAGCAACACGAGGTAATTCATCATGTCTCCGGAACATCCAGTCTATCTTGAGGACAAACTCGAAGAGATTCGCGGCAGCGGACGGCTTCGCTATCGCTCGAAATCCTTGCCTACGTGGTGCCCGGGGTGCGGCTATTACAGTATGACCGAAGGCGTCACCTGGGCCTTGAATGAGATCGGGGTACGCAACGAAGAAGTGGTGGTGGTTTCCGGGATCGGTTGCGCGTCACGCTTTCCGTTCTTTATGGAGACGTATGGATTCCACACGCTCCATGGCCGCACGCTGCCGGTGGCCACCGGCGTCAAGCTCGCCAACGACAAGCTTACCGTGATCGTGGTGGGGGGAGACGGCGACGGATTTGCGATCGGCGGCGGCCACATTCCCCACGTCGCGCGGCGTAACGTCGACATTACTTATCTGCTATTCGATAACGGCATCTATGGGCTGACCAAGGGCCAGGTATCCCCGACTTCCGCGATCGGCTTTACGACGTCGACCTCACCGTTCGAGAATCACGATCAACCCCTTAATCCGCTGATGATGCTGCTCTCCTATGGCGCCGGCTGGGTCGGCCAGGCCTATGCCGGGCAGCCCGCGCATCTTGCGAAGATGATACGCGCGGCGATCGAACATCGCGGTTTTTCATATCTGCACATCCTGTCCCCGTGTGTGACCTTCGATAAAACCGATCGCACCTACCGCAATCTTGATTTCTCGGTGCGCAACCTGCCCGAGGATCATGACCACACTGACCGCTTGGCGGCGATTCGAGAGGCGACCAAGGTTGACCGGCCGGCGGTGGGGCTGTATTACATGGAGAAACGTCCGACATTGAGTGATACCCTTGACGACATCGTTGTCAGAGCCGGGGGCACGCCTGCGCAGCAGGCCGGCGCCGGCTAATTGGCTTTTTTTGGTTTAATACTGATCTTTTAGAGGGTGCATTGTGAGTTCTAACGACAATACAACAAAGAAGGAATGGCCCGGTCTCACGGTCGACGTCAAAAATATCCTCTCGCAGCTTCCGCTCGGGGTGTGTGTCATGGGATCGGATGAGTGCATTCAATGGGCGAATCCAGGCTTTTATGAGCAGCTCGGCATATCGCAACACGATACACAAGATATTGCGTTCAGCGCGCTGCCGATGAAGACTGTGGAAGAACTCGGACGCGGTATTTTTCAGCCCACCCATCACACCGACAGGCGCCTGCGCGTCTCGACCGCCGCGTGCGGCAACGATCACAAAGTCGCCTTGTTTACCGACGTGAGCGATCTGGTCAGCGAGATCGGCGGCTATGCCGACTTGCTCCTGGAGGTGGCGAGGATGGATACCCAGACCGGATTGCTAACCCCGGCGAGTATGTATCGCGAGCTGTTCGAACAGGTCTCCCGATCGCGGCGATACGGGAACGCGCTGGCTATTGTGCGCATCGATGTCGGGGGACTGCGAAAGGACGATATCAGCCCCCAGGACCGTGAACAGACGGTGCGCGAGTTAGGCATCAAGCTCGCCGACAATGTCCGGAACATCGATTTCGCCGGGCGCCTGTCCGATTACGAGTTTTTGGTGGTGCTGCCGGAGACCGACATCAAGGGCGTCAAGATCCTGATCGACAAGCTCGAGCCGATGCTTGGCGCCGCGCAGATTAAGACAACAAACGGGCAGGCCGTGGACTTGGGGATCAAGGTCGGTGTTGCGCAATGGACTTCCACCGACGATGCCTCCACCCTGCTCGAGAAAGCCCGCCCCGACACCACGGCCTAAGATAAAATGGCGTCGGCGTCGACGGCCCTGACGCCATTTTTTCTCAACACTTGAGGCGCCTCTGCGGGGTCAGACCCCGTCACCCGCTATGCTAACCCCATTTTTTCTTCGCAGCGTCAGTCTTTAGCGAAACGATTGTAGACCCAGGCGAAGAACGCGCCGGCAATAGCACCGTCCACCAACCCGTAGCCGGTACCAATCATTATCTGACCCACGCTTGCGGTCGCCTTGTAGCCGGTATAAAGCGAAGCCATCACGTCCAAAAATCCTTGGCCATAGTTGGGCCAGATTAGGTTTGCCACGCCGACCGGAAGCATCACTAATAACCCCCAAAGTAATCCCACCGTGATCGCCGCTGCCTTGACATCGAGTTTCATGCGTGGCACCTCCGCGATAAAAACATTATTAACACGAACTTAAGCTGTCCATTACCTGCTTGTCGTTGATGCGCGTCAAATAATCATCGACCAACAGGACACATCGGGACCCATCGGGGTCAGACCCCATCACTTGCTTTGTCATCTCGAGGCACCGTGTGCCGAGGGATCTCACCCTGTCCAATGGCAGCACTGCTTTGTCATCCCGAGGCGCGTCCGCGCAGAGGGATCTCACCCCGTCAAAATCGCCACCATCATCCATAAATTGCATCGGAGTCTGACCCCATCGCTTACGGCGCCTGCCAACAACCGATGACAAAGGCGCCGGTGTTCAAGCCGGCTTGGTCGCCCTCCCTTTCGGTCGCTGGCGCCTGTTGAAGATCGGCATCTTTCGTGAAATGGATTGCGGTCTTGATGATGCCCTCGACCGGTGCCAGCGCACGCAGCTGGTCGGGGGACCGGAAATACGCGTGCCTGAATACGGACTGCTCTTTGTCTTGGGCTTCCGCGCTGCGGCGTGCGGCCCACGGGCTGAGGCTATTCAGGGTCGCGACCACCACATACCCTTGTCGACGAGTGACGCGGAACAGTTCAGCGATTCCCGCCGCGGCATCTTCAACGAATTCCAGCGTTGTCACCGACAGGGTCTTGTCGAACTGGCCGTCGCAAAACGGTAGCGCGCGCATATCGGCCGCCAGCGGCAGGAAATCGGCCGCCGGCAGCGTGCGGCGGGCGGTGTTAAGCATGGATTCGGACACATCTACGCCCACTACCTGCGCACCGCGAGCGATGACTGGTTTGGTGAATATTCCCGTTCCGCAGCCGACATCCGCGATGCGTTCGTTTGCCCTAGGCTGCAGCAGATCCAAAATAAGGTCCTGTTCGTATTGTTGGACCAGCGCGCCGATCGGCGTCGTGAACCATCGGTTGTATTGCTCGGGCCAGCTGTCAAATAGCGGTTTCGACATAGGTAAAAGCGGACATTCTACCCTTCACTCCTGGAACGGGGCCAGTATCCTCAAGGTGTCTAATCGATTGCGAAAAAAGGAGTGAGAGAAACTGAAGCCGGGGTCGAAGACCCCGGCTACGCGAGCCGAAATCCTTGGCTTTTTTGGTTGAGGAGACGCTATGTTTGTTTTAGCAGAATCGATTGAAAAGACATCGGTCCCTTATCCGGTGCCAACAGCGATGAGCAACGCACCGCTTGCGATTGTGGTCAATAGCTTGCCATTCACCAATCTCACGATATGCCTCCTATTTGCCTGTGGTTGCGGTTGCAGGCTCGCTGGACCGGCACCGCGTCGATAGACAAAAACATACCGCGGCAAGCTTAATTGGACCTTAAGGGTGATGAAAACGGGTACTGACCCTTCGGAAAATGCTGAAAAAAGTAGAAAGCTCTTGTTTCTTAAGTTTCGTTTAAGAATCCTTGTTCTTAATGATATGTTCGCTTTTTTTACTATGAGAATTGATCCGCGATGCGCTTACTGCTGGTCGAAGACGATCCACTGATTGGTGACGGCGTGCGTACCGGCCTGTCGCAGGAGGGACATGCCGTGGATTGGGTTACCGACGGTCACGCCGCGCAACAAGCGTTGCGCAGCGAACCCTACGAACTGATGATCTTGGATCTGGGGTTACCGAAAAAATCCGGGCTCGTGATCCTCGAGGAGCTGCGCGCCGCGGGAAACGACTTGCCGGTTCTCATTCTCACTGCGCGCGACACGGTCGCGGATCGCGTTGCCGGCCTCGACGCCGGCGCGGATGACTACCTGATCAAGCCTTTCGAGTTGGATGAACTCAACGCGCGTTTGCGCGCACTACACCGGCGTTCGAAGGAACGCAGTAAACCTGTAATCCGGCAGGGCGCCATCATTCTCGACCCCGCCTCCCATCAAGTTACCCAGGAAGGGAAATCAATCGATCTTTCGGCGCGCGAGTTTGCGGTGCTCCAGCTATTAATCGAGAACCCCGGCCGGGTGTTTTCACGCGCCCGGCTCGAAGAGCACCTGTATTCTTGGGGCGAAGAAATTGAGAGCAATGCGGTGGAAGTGTATATACATCATCTGCGTAAGAAGCTGGGTACTTCGGTAATTCGCACTATTCGCGGTGTCGGATATGTAATGGACAAGGTGAAATGAGCCACTCGATACGACGCCGACTAATGATCACCACCCTATCGGCGATCGTTTTAGTGTGGATAGCGACTGCGTTCAAGACCTACCTCGACACCCGGAACGAGATCAACACATTAATGGATGCTCAGCTGGCGCAATCGGCAAGGGTCTTGATGTCGGTGGTCAGCCATGAGTTGCAAGAGGAGTTCTATTCTCATGGTCGCAAAGACGAATACGCGTTAGAGGAACTCCGGTCACACCTTGGCATCGAGAAATACGAGCACCAGTTGGCGTTCCAGGTTTGGGTCGGCGGGCAAGATGCGGTGATCCGCTCCTCGGGCGCACCGCTCACTCCAATGTCGGCGCTGAGCTATGGTTTCAGCAACGAAAATATCGCCGGCCGTGGATGGCGGGTGATCACCTTAACCGATGGCAAGGGCCTGATCCGGCTTCATGTCGGTGAACAAATCGAGGTGCGCGACCGGCTTACTTCGGGGCTCGCCCTGCAACTTTTAGTCCCATTATTGGTAGGTCTGCCGTTGCTCGCTCTGCTGATCTGGTTTGGCGTCGGAAGATCACTGCGGCCATTGAACCGCCTGGCAGCCGACGTCGCGAGGCGAGAGCCGTTGCGCCTCGAGTCGGTCGCAGAAAATCCGGTTCCGGTGGAGGTCCAGCCGCTGGTAACGGCTTTGAACGGATTATTCGAACGTCTCAGACGGGCATTCGAAAAGGAGCACCGCTTTACGGCGGATGCCGCCCATGAACTGCGCACGCCGCTCGCTGGATTGCGGACCCAGGCGGAGGTCGCCCGCCGAGCGAGCGACGACACCCAACGGACAAAAGCGCTCGACAATATGATCAACGGCGTCGACCGCACCACGCACCTGATAACCCAGTTGCTCACCATGGCCCGGCTCGATCCCCAGGTGGGTCTACAAGCATCCGTCCCGGTAGACCTGAGCCAGGTGACGTCTACGGTCGTGGCAGAACTGGCGGACAGCGCGCTGGCCAAAGACATCGAACTCGATCTACAGGACCTGGGTCAGGGTCAGGTTCAGGGAAATCCGGATGTGCTGGCAAGCCTGGTGCGTAATTTGGTGGACAATGCCATCCGCTATACAGCGCCGTGCGGGCATGTCTCGGTCACACTGACATCGGCGGCGGACAAAGCGACGTTGCTCGTCGAGGACAGCGGACCGGGGATACCCGAGGATGAGCGCGAGAAGGTGTTCGAAAGATTTTATCGCGGCTCGGAAGCCATCACACCCGGCAGTGGGCTCGGCATGTCGATCGTGCGCCGCATCGCCGATCTTCACAACGCAACCATAGAGCTTGACCGCTCGCGCTACCAGGGCCTGGCCGTGAGAGTAACGTTTCCCGTGGAGACCGTAACTCGCTGAGTGTTTTCGGCGATTGAGTTCAGCGGTCGAGAAACCGCAAGCCAGTCCCGCCCAAACCATCGTTACTGGGGGTCATCCCGGAATATATATGCCGGCGCCGCGAGTCGCTCGAACGATATCGGCGGTTGAGTCTTCCATCGCCGCGATAGAGGCGGTGTAATCTCCTGTGTTGGCAAACCGCGCCGCGGTTGCTCGCGCCTTGTCGGCTTGGCTTGTCAATCCCGCAACCATCTGTTTGGCCTGCGGATTGCCGCGCATCTTATCCTCGAGCAGCACTTTGACGAGTATGCGATGCGATCTGTTGCGGCCGGATTCATAGTCACATTCATCATTTGGTTTGCCTCATGCCCCTGTCGGTCAAGGGTAACGCGTTGGTGCGGGTCAAAGTCGCTCACCTTGCCGCATCCGCCGGTGACCGGGAGGAGTAAGTGCTACCGTCTGCGTCGCTGATTCCCACCACGTACAAATAGACATGACGTTTAGGATACAGTGGATATCGGGACCACAACCGGAGTGCGGGAGAACTGGCTTGTGTCAGGCCAATCGCAAAGAAAAGGGTCGGCGCCGTTGGCGCCGACCCTCTATTTACTCATCGAGATTTAATACGGGTTGTATCAATAATGACGACGCGCGATGCGATCATCGCTTTTATCGTCTTCACTTCGTGAGACGTGATCGTTGGATTTATCGTCGTGCGAACGACCGTCATGTGAACGACTGTAATCCCGCTGCGCTACATCGTCGGACGGTTCAAGGTTGAGCAGTTTGCCGGTTTGCGCGTCATAGGCCATCTCCCAAACGATACCCTGAGGGTCCACGGTCTTGATCGCATAGACATAACCGGAGCGCTTGCGCTGAAGCTCGTGTTGAATAACGTGTCCCCGGCGTTGTGCTATCACATTCGTCATCACCCTTTCGAGGGGCACCAGGTTTGATCTGGGCTGGAACCGTTGCTCCTCGTCATCACTCCCACTCGCCATTGTGGTGCCAATGGCGATGAGCAACGTACCGGTTGCGATTGTGGTCAATATTTTACCATTCGTTAATCTCATGATATGTCTCCTGTCAGTCTACTGTTCACCGTTCGCAGGCGCGCTGCGCCTGCACCTCGTCAATAGAGCAGAATCATATCTAGATAAGCTTAATCGGATCTTAAGGACCAATAAAAACGGGCGTTCTCACTGCTGTCCCACTAAGTGGAAGGGCTATCGTCCAAAATCCTACATCTATAAGGCCGTGGCTGATGCCACAATATGTAGAGACATGAGATCAATCTCGTGACGACATTCCCGAAGCATAATCATCACCTTAAAACCAGGGAGTCTGACCCATTGATTCTTTCCTTCTGAGTCTTTCGACTGTGCTCAGGACAGGGCTTTATTGTTGTCATCCCGACAGGCGCAGCGCGGCTTGTGCTGCGCGGAGTCGCAGTAAGGGATCTCACCCTGTGGCACGTGGCCGCCCCCATCCAGCACGGTGAGATTCCTCGCGCGGCTCAAAATGACATGAATTGCTGGCACCACGTGTAAGTGGGACAGCAATGGGGGCGTTCTACTTTTTGCTTGAGCAAATTATCGCACTACGGTTGCACGCCGAGAATTGACCGACGCTCGCACATCGCGATTCAGCACTGATTTTTCTATGCTGCTCGGAGGGAAGATACTATTGCCTGTCCGAGGGCGTAACATCCAGATCTTGCGTCGATTCCGGGCCGCACGGTGTAACAAAGTACCTACTTCCCCTTATTGTGCCCTAGATCACGTCAGGTGCTGGGGTTGTCCTCGTTGTCGGGATCATCGTCGGGGCTCTCGTCAGCACCGCTCGTCTCCTCTTCGTTGCTGATACCGTCTGGGTCTTCAGTCGCAACTCGTTCGTTTTGACTGTCATCGTCCTCCCCAGCGTTCGCGCTGTCGTCTCGCTCGACATCATCCTCGCCAGCGCTCGGGCTGTCGTCTCGCTCGACGTTGACAGCGCTCGGTCTCGCGACGTTCTGGCTTTTATTGACGACGATGTTGGAGACCTGCACCGTAGACCCCGCCGGTACCTGACCGATGTTGAACCCGATTTGCTGGGTGTCCGGCAATATCAGCACGATCTGGAAATTATCGCTGGGCGTCACATTGGGCAGGTTGAACCGGCCCGCCGAGTCGGTCACCGTTTGCTGGCCGCCGCCTTGCACTCCGATGCCGCCGACACCGCCGGTTTGCGCGTTGACCCGCGCCGCCAACAAATCGGCGATCGCCGCCAGCACACGTACCGGTAGTCCACCCGTGTTCGAACTCGGGCCCTGGGCGACCACCTGGGCGACGTTGCCGTTCACCGTCGCAGTGATGCCGGTGCCGCCGATCCCGGATCCACCGGCGCCGGCGGTGGTACCCCCGCCACCGCACGAGGTCAGAAAAGCAATCGCGGCGGTCAGTATGACAAAGCGGGTCTTGAAGCGCTCGACTAAGTCCATTGGGTGGTGTTCTGGGTGAGTCGTAACCAGAAAGATTATGTGGGAAAAATACCCACGTCAAGTATAATCTAATGACCCTTGGATAGCCGGGTGTGTCCGCGCGCTCAAATGCCGAAGTCCGAATCCAACAATCAGTCCGGGGCGCCACCGGCCCTCGTCGTCGCGGTAAAGCGGATGTTACGTCCGCTGGTGGGGCTGTTGCTCGACCACAATCTAACCTACACCTGGTTGGCGGGGATTCTGAAATCGATATTCGTAGAGGTCGCGGAGCGCGAGTTCCGCCTGCCTGGCAAAGACCAGACCGACAGCCGCATCACGTTGCTGACCGGTGTGCACCGAAAGGACGTAAGACGGCTGCGCCGTGAACCCGCGCAGGACGAGACGCCTCCGGCAAGCATCTATTTGGGCGCGCAACTGGTCGCGCTGTGGATCAGCGACGATCGATTTCTCGACCGCGCCGGCGATCCCAGTCCACTCCCGCGCCGTCGACACGATGACCGTGGCCCGAGTTTCGAGGACTTGGTGACGTCGGTGAGTAAAGACATCCGGCCGCGGGCGGTCCTGGATGAGTGGTTGCGCCTGGAGGCGGTCGAGATCGACGACCAGGACCGGGTGTGCCTCAAGGTAGAGGCCTTCGTGCCGTCCAAGGGGTTTGATGAGCTGGCCTATTATTTTGGCCGCAATCTTCATGACCATATGGCGGCAGCCAGACATAACGTGCAGGGCGGCGAACCGCCCTTTCTCGAACGCAGTGTGTACTACGACAACTTGTCGCCGGACTCGGTCAAGGCATTGGCGGCGTTGTCCGAAACCGAGGGCATGAAGGCGCTCAAGTCCCTGAATCGGCGCGCACGACAGTTACAAAACCGCGATCGCAAATCCCCCCACGCCAGCCACCGCATGAATTTCGGCGTCTATTTCTTTGACATCGACGAGCGGCAAGACGACCCGGAAACCGATACGGATTCAGAAACAAAGGACACATAGTCGCGTTTGATCCAAACGCGCTATGCAGGCACTCGCCCATACCACGTGCCGCCCCGCTCCTTTCTCTGCGCGATCACCCCCACGCAAGCCGCTGCCGATAATCTGTTTTGCCGCAACGTTCATCGGCGCTGGGCCTGCGCGCCTTGTAAAACGCTTGAGGCTGTACTAGAATTTGTGGGAATATTTCCCACATAATCGTGGCGGCATAATCTGACACCGGAGGACGAGCCGCTTTTCTTGGGTTTTAATAATTCTAGAGGTCCGCACATGAGCAATTCAGCCACGGCACAATTCGCAATTCTAGGCTCCGCGATCACCGCGTTGACATTGACCCTGGCCGCATGCGGCGGCGGCGGCACGTCGTCCGGGGCCGGCGCCGGCGGGTCGGCGGTCGCCAGCGTATCCGGCACCGTGAACGGCGGTTCCGCTAGCGTCCTGGAGATGCACCCCGGCGTGGGCCCGGCACATTTGATTTCCGCCCTCGGCGAGTTGGTGATCCCGGCGGCCTATGCCGCCGGCGTCCCTGGCGTGAACGTGGTCGTGAATTGCCCAGGTGCCCCGCCGTACGCAGGGGTCACCGACGGACAAGGCAAATTCAGGATTTTGACCCCCGAAGTTAGCGTCAGCACCAGCTGCAGCACGGCCTTCGATGGTGCCGCCGGACCCGCCGTCACTGTGGCACCAGGGATGGAAACCGAGATCGAGGTAACCCTCGCCGGCAATACCGTGAATCTCGTCGGTGTCGAACAGCGGGCCAATGATTCCCCCCAACTTGAAATCGAGGTCGACGACGGTGCCGGCAGCGTGGTCAGCAGTAACGACGACGCCATCAGCGATGGTCCCAGTGACGATGCGGTTAGTAATGATGCGGTCAGTGATGCCGACGACAGCCGGAGCGTCGACCAAGTCAGCAACGACGATCAGAGCAGCGGAGGTACCGGCACGAGCTGATCGGTAAGCGTCACATCAACGACAACGTTAATGGCCGGTGACGACGAGCTTTGTCGTCGTCACCGGCCGTTTGCGTTGGCGCAACAAATAAAGGTGCCGATACGTGTTAAATCTCGAGACCGAAAATGTCGTCGGCTCCTTTTTCGAATTTCATTTCCTGTTCTTTCATCCGGCTTTGGAACTCCCGCCATGTGCCTCCCTGCGGGTGCCGTTGATGCATCTGTTGTACGTGGTGATGCTCGCGGGCGCTTCGATCCAGCAGGTCTTCAAATGTCCGCGCGCGCATTCTTTGCCAAAACCAATACAGCAATGCAACCAGCAATACATAAATTACATACCCGGAATTAATCATCAGGCTCAATTACAAGCACCTCATATATAACGATCATGCATACAAGGCTAGTACAATTTGTCTACTGCTCATAGTGATCGCAATCCACCGCGGCTCGCGGATGTTGCCATTAAAAACAATCCCAGGCTCGCCGAAGTGCGGAGGTCTGCGGCGGCTTAAACGGGGTGTTCAATATGACGTAGGATCGGTCCGAATGCGGACGAGGACATTCGTGCGCAGTTGGCGCCGAAGTACGTGCCGGCACCAGTAAATGTACTGACCGATACGCCACGTTTTTTGTCACCTTGAAGTTTCACCCGCGTCCGGGTGCTTGAGCACCCCGGCAAACAACAAGATCCAGTCAACACCGGACATACGTCGTAGGCGGAAATCGCCATCGGGATCATACCTTGTATTTTTCACCCGGGCTTATCTTCACTCTTATAACTATGCTAGATTCGAGGTCTGGCCTCACACGGCCCATCACACCTCGCAATGAATACGTATAAGGCCACGCTGGAAAGTTCTATGCATAGTCCGATCATCCCGCGATGATTTGCAGCTAGTGTGAATGAACCAAGGCGACACATCTTAGTCCGGAGGCCGTCATGATGATGACAGATACAATACTAGCCGCCTTAGTCGGGTTAGTAGTGACAGCAGCTGTGGTGTTATTACTGATTGTAAGGTCAGGGAGAAAAATCGCTACCACCAATCGATCGTTGCGCATCAACCAGCAAGCCTGGCTGCAGCTCGACGCCCTAGCGAAGGAACTGAGTAAACCCAATGACCAGACGACGGTCCAGGATCTCGTCGTTGAGGGCGTTGCCTTGGTCTTGCAAAAATATGGCAAACCTCCTGTTCCCTGACCGGCAAGGCGGAGTATTATCGCTAAGAGCGTGATCACGAATACGCCACGACGGGAGGAGCGGATCACCATGAACGCGATCACTAAGCGAGCGGTTCCGGGGTTGGTGCTCGCAGTCTGCCTCATGGGCGGGTTTTCCAATGTCTCGGGGCTGGAAAAGTTCGTCACCATCGGCACCGGCGGGGTGAGTGGTGTCTACTATCCGGCCGGCGGTGCTATCTGCCGGCTGGTCAACCAACAGCGCAAAAGCCACGGCATCCGGTGTGCGGCGGAGAGTACAGGAGGGTCCGTCGACAACCTGAAACGCATCCGAAACGATGATCTTACTTTTGGCGTTGTCCAATCGGATTGGCAATTTCATTCCTACCATGGATCGAGCAAATTCACGGATATCGGTGCAGATCGGAGACTCCGCGCGGTGTTTTCGCTTCACGCTGAACCTTTTACGGTGGTTGCCCGCGCTGATAGCACGATCAAACGTTTCGATGATCTCAACGGCAAGCGAGTCAATATCGGAAATCCCGGATCAGGACAGCGCGCCACTATGGAAGTGGTCATGGGCGCCCATGGCTGGCGCAGAAGTAATTTCCGGCTGGTCCGCGAGTTTCCATCCGCGGTCCAGTCTGAGGCTCTGTGCGCCAATGAAATTGACGCGATGGTCTTTGTCGCCGGTCACCCCTCGGGCACCATCAAACAAGCCACCACTGCGTGTGATGCCGTTATTATTGAGGTCAGCGGGCCGTCAGTCGATAAACTGGTCACCGGGCACGACTACTACCGCTATGCGATGATCCCGGGGGGGATGTATCGCGGGGCGCCCGAGGATATAAAGACATTCGGTGTCGGGGCCACATTGGTTTCGTCAACGGCAGTTCCCGACAACGTTGTTTACGAGATCGTGAAGTCTGTTTTTGAAAACTTCGATGTTTTCAAGAGCATGCATCCCGCCTTGAGCTTTCTCAAGCAAGAAGAGATGGTGAAAGACGGCTTATCAGCGCCGCTACATCCGGGTGCGGTGAGGTATTACAAGGAGGTCGGCTTGCAGTAGCAATTCGCGGAAAACGAAGAATTTTATAACCACGCCCAACTCGATACAGCAAAGAAACTAAACGGCGTTACCGCAAGCCCCGAGCCGCGTTTGCAACCTCACCATGCAAAGGACCAGGTTTTGGAGAAAAAGAAAGATATAAGAGTGATTGCTGAAGGTGGTTCGTTCGACATAACCAACGCCCTGCAAGGTTATAGTCGCGGCTGTTGCCGGTGCTTCGCAATTATTTTCGCATCGCTTATGTTTGTGAAGCGAGGACTGCTTTCTATTGCTTCAGCCCTTGCGCGTATTCTCCGCCTGCCTCCACTGAGCGCATCTAAATCGCTTCCGCAGCGTGGCGACTACTGCTCCAACGCAACCATGATGCTCGATAAGTTGAGATTGGGGAAAGTAGTGCTGTGTTGCGCCTTGATACTAGACATTCAGATCACCGCTGCTCAGGAGTCTACAGACCTTCTCATTGCCGTTGTGGGACCGATGACGGGTCCAAGCAAACATCTTGGTGCGGCCATGAGCGATGCAGTCCAGCTCAAGGTCGACGAGGTCAATGCCAGCGGCGGGATTAACGGCCGTAAGCTGCGGGTGTTATCTTTTGATGATCAAAACAAAGCTGAGTTAGCCGCCCAACGCGCCGAGGAAATCGCCAAGACCAGCGGGGCCTATATCGTGATTGGTCATCGCTCGAGCGGCAGCTCCATTGCAGCGGGACCTACCTATAAGGCGTACGGCATCCCAGCGATTACTGCCACCGCAACGGCAGAAGCCGTGACGCGAGGAAATCAATGGTATTTTCGGAATACGTATGACAATGCGCTGCAAGCGGGGTTCATCGCAAACTACATGCACGCGATCCTCAAATACAAGCACGCAACGCTGATCTCCAGTGACGATCCCTACAGTGTCTCTTTGGCAAAGGCGTTCCGAGCCGCTGTAGATAAATTACCGATAAAACTCGCCCACGAATATACCGTTAAGGTGGATGAGGCGGACCTTGATATAGAAATGCTGGGGATTGTGTCCCAACTGTCGCTGTTACCTGATAGCGGTATCGTATTCTTGGCCCTGCAAGCTCGGGAAGCGGCGCATTTCGTGCGCGAAATGCGCAATTCTGGGTTTAAATTTCCAGTGTTCGGAGCTGACTCTCTCAATGAATCCTTTCCAAGTTACTTTCAAGAAGATGAAGCCCCCGGAATTTCGGCGGGTGATTTCACGGATGGGATCTTCTCGACAACGTTGATGATCTGGGATGTCGCCGGAGCCGATGGTCTCCATTTCCAATCGGCGTTTCAAAAGCGCTTTAAACGTGATCCCGATGGGTCGTCCGCCGCCTATTATGATGCGACCTCAGTAGCGATCGAAGCGATCAAGGCCAGCGTTACGGGGGACGACTTGGCTACCGACCGGAAAGAAATTCGCGATTACCTGTCGGGCATCAATTCTTTCGATAAAGCCTTTCAAGGCATCACCGGTACCGCTTATTTCAATGACGAGGGAAGTGCGATCAGGACCGTCCCTATTGCCGTGTTTCACAAAGATTCGTTTGTCTCCGCTCCCGTTCAGATGGAACCGGTAATCGATCCTGTGAGGGTACCTGACTTTGCGGGAAAAAGGGAAACCGGCGAGATTATTCCGTATCAAGCGGGATATGCGCACGCCACGCAGGTGGTGTACGTGGGAATCGACGTCAATGAGTTCAGCAATCTCGATACGGCAAGTGGTAACTATACCCTAGATTTTTATATTTGGTTTAGATATCGAGGAGATTTAGATCTTGACGATATCGATTTTTCAAACGCCGTCGGCAATGTCAATCTCGGAGAACCTATTTGGAATCGCGAACGACAGGGAATGGTGGTTGCCACTTATAAAGTGCGCGGCTTATTTCATAACCAGTTTGAATTTCAAAGTTACCCATTTGACAAACAGCAAATACTTCTCGCATTAAGGCATCGGAATCGCACACGTGAAAGCTTAACATTTGTTATCGATCGCATCGGGATGCGGCTCAAGGGTAAAGATACGAGTCTATTTCAGCGCATACGCGCCAAGAATATTTTTCGGACGACGCCGGGATGGGCGATGACGAATGCCGTTGTCTATCAAGACCTAGTGAAAACAGAGTCTACATTAGGGGAAACAGTGTTTTTTGAGGGGGAAGCGGAAATAAACTATTCTCGACTAAATATGATAATAGATATCACAAGAAATCTTTCGAGCTACAGTACCACTATATTGCTGCCGTTGGCGGTGCTTTTTATTATTGCGTTTATGATCTATATGATACCGGTTTCTGAAATTGCAGCGCGGGTAAGTGCTGGGGTACTTGTGTTGGTAACAGTTTCATTACTCAGAGGTCGTCTTTCCAATGATCTGCCCAACATCGGTTACCTTGTTGCGATCGATTATGTTTTTTTCGTGTTTCAAATCATCATGGTGTTGGGAATTTTCGTAACCATCGCGAGTTTTTGGTATTTGCGCAACGATAACCCACAGCAAGCTCGAAAGGCGAATATCTATGGGGCGATGGTCCATCCAATACCGATGGTGGTCGTCATTTTCGTGCTGTGGCTTGGATTGCTTTAGGCCACCAAACCGTAAAGCCTAGATCGCAGAAGGGCCCCGCTGGAACGGGGTCTTTCATTACTTCGAGTCGAATCAACATCCGATGGCTTCGCTACACGACAAACGGGGCAAGTCCACGCCGCAAGGCCGGTGAATCGTGGTCTGTTCCGTAACTCGCGTTGGTGACTGTTGCTCATTTCAAAGGATCCGTAGCTTTTCGGCGAGCACCAGCTCGCAGGCATTGTAGCCGGTGTCTTTCCGAGTGAGAGAGCTTCGCCATCGCCAACCATCGTCGGCATCGATACGGACTAGATAACCATGTATAAGTACTACCTGGCCTTCCTCCACATCGAATAACGCGGCTTTGACTTCCTCATTGGCGGGAATCACATGCATGTTCGCGCTATTCGTCTCGATGTCTCTTCGCGGGATGGGGAACTCCTGCACGCGCCAATAATAAAAGCGGCCGGACTGACTAATATCTATAGATTCAAGCGCGGTCACGTCAGCCATCGGACCCCAACCCAGTGCAAGATCAACCGGTGACAACACCGCTTCGCGACCAAAACGATAGCGCGCCACACCTAACACTCGAGCCTGGAGCTGAAAGCTGGCTAACGGTTGGATGCGGTAATCCTGGAAAACATATGTACGCCGATCGCCGTTGAGCACTTGTTGAAAAGGCTCAGACGAAATCGAGAGTGGCCGATCGAGTTGCAATGGGAAATCGGCGCCGATGTCCACCGATACCACGGTCACCTCTCCCCTCCAGTAGTAGTAAACACCGGTAAGGATCAACGCCGCGATGACAAATTTCTTCCCCATGGAAGCCCCGCTAGTGAGGACGAGCGATCAGTCAAACATTGTGTAACTTGACTAATTTCAAATGTAGACGATTCGGAGCAAGAGTGAGCGTGACGTCGTTACCGGCCACGGCGTGAGGCGTAATGCGGTAGTGCAAGGCCTGACCCCCATCATCGGATTTCGACCTCGATTCTAATCCGCGGACAGCCACCGTAGGTTTAACCATTGCCGCAGGGAGGCGGAATAGTTGGCGCCCAGTTGCTGCATGTCGAGGTGGTCCATCTTTTCCAGCTCATGTATCATCGCGCGGCGAGTATTGACGATGGATCTACCGAGTTGTTTTTCCACCAGGGTGATTACCGCCAGCAGGTCGTCCGGCCCCTTGGGCAAGCTGACATGATCAAAACCATGGACCAGGCCGATGATTTTACCTATCAGCGTCTGCCTCCGGATTTGTCCAATGCCCCATCGATTGATCCTATACGGAAACGGAAATTTTTCCGGTCTGATCTTGCGTGTTACAAATTGCTCACGAAAGGCGCGGTCCACCAATTCCCGAGCAAGTAGCCGGTCGATCTGGTTGTTGTCAACCCAGCCGACGCAGCGGAAACGCTGGTCAAGCAGGTAATCCACCGGCGCGAAAAACTTGAAAAAAGTATATCCAAGGCGGCTCAAGTTTTCCTGCACATTTCCAGCGCACAATTCGCTGCTGGTGCGGGCTCCTCGCAGACCCGCGTCCTCGTGCAGGAAGCGGCCGACACTGGTACAGGACATATAGTCGCGATCGTCGTCCTCGGAATCGAAGTTATAACCCTTGACGTCGTTGATGATGCACACGGCGGCGCGATTGATGGCCTCTGCGCGTGACGAAGACAGCTCCTGGTGGCGATAGACCTCGGCGTAGGCGCAAAAACGCGGTCCCAGAAACACATTGAGCGGCACCGGTCGTACACCTTTCTCAAAGGTCTCCACTGCCACCGGAAAGCGCCGCCCCTGGTCTTCGAGTATGGCGAAAAACGCGGAATGGGAGCTAAAGCCTTTGGGGTCGCTCAACGACGTATAAACGCCGTTACCATCCAGATTGACGTTGGTGAGCAGCACATCCCCAGGGCGAAAAAATACGCCGCGATAGCGTACGCCGTCGCCGCTGAACCGGTAGCGGCTGAAAGCTGGGTTCTGTTTCCACTTTTTGAGGGACCGGGGCGAATTGCGGTTGGCGATGAACTTGAGATCCACACCGGGGCCGGCCTCATCGCCATCACCGCCGTAACCGCCGGTACGAATACCCTGGTTCGCCATCAACCGGTGAAAATGTTCCGATTGTCCCAATCGTGACGCCAGTGCGGTTTGTTGCTCGCCATTGATGTATGTGTTCAGGGCGAGCAGTATTTCCTGGTAATGGAGTGGGTGTTGCCGGTACCACGCTGGCGGCCGTTGGATCAGCGTGTCCAGCATTTTTCCGCGCCAGAAGATTGTCGCCAGCTTTAAATCCACTAAGGTGCCGGTGTCACACCGATGCCGGTCGTAGTTCAAATAGGCGGCATTGACGTCTTTTACCCACCGCAGGCAGTGCTCGGGCTCGAACAATTGTCCGGCAGCTGACCATCGTAATAGTTGGGTGACGGTGTGGTGGTTGGGCACTGTCTAAGATTCCATAAAAGCGGAGCCAGCAATATTCGCACGCGGGCGTTGTGTAATGGAATAGATTCATTCCGGCGGGTTTGTATTGCGCAAACCTACCCGCACGATGCCCGGGTGGTCAGCGGAAAAAGGGGTCGGTGACAACTGAGAATCAATAGCGTTATCGTTTGTCACCGACCCCTGTTCATAATTATGACCGCTCAGATGATCACTTTTGAGGCAGAATTACGAATTTGCCATGGGCAAGTAGCAGCGTGACAAATTCGGTCGGATTTACGGACAATACGGGGCTCGTCTGACAAGCTGTTAAACTATGCCCGAGCCCAAGGCTGACGACGATGCCGGACAACCACAATGAGATCCATCACCATAGACCAACTTTTGCAAAACAATGCCCGGTGGGCTGAGCGCATCAAAACGGCCAGTCCGGACTTCTTCGCCCAACTTGCCCGTCAACAGGCGCCCGAGTATTTGTGGATTGGCTGTTCCGACAGCCGGGTTCCCGCCAACGATATCGTAGGGTTGCTGCCGGGAGAACTGTTCGTTCACAGAAACGTGGCGAATCTGGTTGTGCACACTGATCTAAATTGCCTTTCGGTGATCCAGTATGCGGTCGATGTGTTGAAGGTAAAACATATTATCGTGTGTGGACACTACGGCTGTGGCGGGATCAAGGCAGCCATTGACAAAAAGCGGCACGGGCTTATCGAGAACTGGCTTCGTCATATCGAGGACGTCTACACCAAGCACGAACAGGAATTCGACCGTCAAATGAACGAGGAACAACGAGCCGACCGTCTTTGCGAGCTCAATGTCCTCGAACAAGCCAACAACGTGTGTCGCTCGACCATTGTCAGAGATGCCCGGGAACGTGGCCACGACCTAACCGTTCATGGATGGATCTATCGTCTCGACGATGGGATACTGTCGGTCCTGGCGCATGCCACAAACGGCGAACACCGGTGACAACAGCAACCCACATTCGGGATCAACGCGACCTGCACCTAATAAAAGGATAAAAAAGGGTCGGTGACAGCTGAGAATCAATAGCTTTATCGTTTGTCACCGACCCCTTTTTTGTTTTAGGTCGGATGAATATTCCGGACCGACAGCCTATTGATGTACCGTGGTGCTGATGCGACGCACGTTTCCATTGGCTCCGGCGATCACGATAGTGTCGGTGGTGATAAAGTGCGCGGAGGAATCCCGCGCCATGGTCACACCGTTGACGTAATCACCTTGGGTCAGACCGGTTGCGACAAACAGGATGTCGTCGAAGGTAATCAAATCGTCCCTGCGCAGCCAGTTTGCGGTATCGACTCCGGCCCGCTCGCAGGCCTCGATCTCCTCGGTTTTCTGTGGCGCCATGCGGCCGAACATTTCCGCACCCATGGCTCTGGCCGCGCAGGCACTGACAATACCTTCCGGGGTGCCGCCGATGCCCAGCAGCGCATCGACTCCTTGGTTCAGGATTGCCATGACCGCGCCGTTGACGTCGCCGTCAGTCAACAACTTGACCTTGGCCCCTGCCTGGTAGATCTCTTGGACCAGATATTCATGACGAGGTTTTTTGAGGACGAAGACCTTTATATCGCCGATGTCTTTGTTGACCGCATCCGCCAGCGCGTTCAAGCGGCCCGCCACCGGGGCTTCGGGGTCAATCTTGCCGGTTGCCGCTCTGGGATAGACCTGTTTGTCCATGTAGAAACACTCCCCGGGGCGATACATGGTACCGGCGGGGGCAGCCGCCAAAGTGCAGATGGACCCTGGATTGTCGGTAGCAAAAAGGTTTGTACCCTCAATGGGGTCGACTGCGATATCGATCTTGGGGCCTTGGCCGGTGCCGACGGATTCCCCGTCATACAACATCGGTGCTTCGTCTTTGGCGCCTTCACCAATGACGATGGTTCCGTCCATATCGATTCGGTTTAAGGCGACGCGCATGGCGTCGACTGCGATGCCGTCGCCCTCGTCTTTCTTACCCGAGCCGATAAACGGGGCGCACGCCCTGGCCGCGGATTCGGTCACGCCAACAAGTGGAATTTTCAGGCTAGTTAGTTCAAACATAACTTCTTACTCCTGTACGTCTCGTCTAAAGTATCTCTCTGCCGGAGTTCCGGGCTGGAGTTCCGGGGGAGTTCCGGGG
>CALZGZ010000266.1 GCA_945787105.1 uncultured Gammaproteobacteria bacterium | reverse complement strand
GGGCGATAGTCTCGGACGTTACTTTAACCCTAACATTGTAGGTGCATGCAATGTCTGTACAGGGTCTTAGCGGAGTAAACAACCAGCCAGTTCGAGCCACGGACGATCGGTTCGAATCATCGTCGGCCCGCCGGGCAGCTCAACGCCCGGCTGGTTCCGTCGCAGAGACCGAAACAGCTGCTGAAGCTCCGAACCGGGCGCAAGTTGATCGTGCTGTAGAGTCGATAAACAACCTCGCGCAATCACTCAAGCGCAAGCTCGAATTCAGCATCAACGATTCAACCGGGCAAACCGTGATCAAGATTGTTGATTCGGAGAGTGGAGACGTTATTCGTCAGATCCCCCCAGAAGAAATGATTCGTCTGGCTGAGCGCCTGAGGGAGGCTCAGGGGCTGCTCGTGGATTCGCGAGTTTGAAATGGGCGCTTATCAACAGGAGCTGAGACGATGATCACCGCGTCCGGTATTGGGTCGGGACTCGATGTCAATTCCATTATCAGTCAACTCATGGCGCTCGAAAGCCGTCCTTTACAGCAGCTTGACGATCGCAAATCGGAATACAATGCGCAGTTGAGCTCACTAGGCCAGTTGAAGAGTGGGTTGGCCTCGTTCCAGGATGCGATGAATGGGCTCTCGGACAAGTCCAAGTTCAATATTTTTTCGGTGCAAAGTTCGGACCAGGACATTCTGACCGCGACTGCCTCGAGTTCCGCCGCCGTTGGTTCCTACACAATCGAGGTGACGCAACGCGCCCAGCACCACAAGATGGCGTCCAACCCATTTGTCGATGAGGACACCGTGGTGACCACCGTAAGCGGTGCCAAAGCCACGATCCAGGTGGGGGCGGATGCCTTCGACGTTGGGATACAGGACAAGACCCTGGGAGAGATACGCGATGCCATCAATGAGGCGAGCGATAACACCGGGGTGACCGCGACCATTATCAATGAGGACCTGGGCGCCCGACTTATCGTGACCGCCGATGAAAGCGGTACGGCCAACGAGATCACGATGTCTTTTACAGACGGCGACGACGCGCCCATAGCAGATCCATTGGGCATGGCGACCATAACCGGCGCCGAGGCCCAGGACGCGAAGCTGAAAGTTGACGGTTTTGATGTGACCCGTTCATCAAACACCATTGATGACGTTATCGAAGGTGTTACGTTGACCGTTAAAGATGAAACTGTAAGTCCGGAAACGCTGAGTATCGCGCGTAACAATGAGAAGATAATCGAGTCCGTGCAGGCGTTCGTGGATGCGTTTAACAGCCTAAGAAAGACGATGTCGGATCTACGCTCCGGTAATCTGTCCGGTGACGGAACCTTGCTGGCGGTGGAATCCCGCATCCTTTCCGAGTTGACTACCCCGGCCACTGGGCTGGGTGCCAGTTTTTCTTATCTCTCGGAAATCGGTGTCTCGCTCCAAAAGGACGGCAATCTCGCCCTGGACAGTGGGCTCGTGGAATCGGCCCTGGTTAATGATTTCACGGGTTTCGCGCAATTGTTTGCCGATGGCGACGAAGGATTTGCGGTTCGGTTGGAAGGTATTGCGGAGGCGTTGGTGGACGAGGACGGAGTGATCGACGTCCGGACCGACGGTTTGAACAATCGCATAGACGATTTGGATGATCGTCGGGACGTTATCGAGAGACGTTTGGAGTCAACCGAGCAGCGGTTGAGATCGCAATACGCCGCGTTGGACAGTTTGCTCGGCCAGATGCAAGCGACGAGTAGTTTTCTGACGCAACAACTTTTTCTAATCAGTTCTTAAAGCGATTGCAGGCGGAAATCTGTCTACAGTGGCGCCATTAGGCAACCTCAATGAGGAAATGCACATGAACAACGGTTACGCAGCGGGGGCGATACGACAATATCAACAGGTGGTCAATCAAACCGCCACCGTTTGCGATAATCCGCATCGGTTGGTTACCTTACTGTTGGAAGGTGCGGTTGACCGTTTGGCGCTGGCCAAGGGCCACACCGCCCAGGGTGTTATTCACGAAAAAGACCGGAACATTCGATCCGTGATGGCGATCCTCGACGGATTGCGTATGAGCCTGAACAAGAAAGCGGGAGGCGAAATCGCGGAAAATCTGGACCAGCTTTACGACTATATGAACCGGCGCTTGTTGGAAGCCAACCTCAAAAACGATCTATCCATGATGGACGAGGTGATCGCACTGTTGCATGAAATCAGGTCCGGATGGGTTGCTATCGGGGGTGAGGTCAACTCTGCAAACAAACCGGATTCCGGGACGGTAAACGCGGGCCAATGACTAATCGGTCTGCACAGCAAAGAACAATCTCGTCCGAGTTGGCCGAGACGCAATGGAAGTGTGCGTTGGATCTGACCGATGAGATGCTGCAAGCGGCAAGACAAGCGGATTGGGAAAGTGTCGCGAAGCTGGAATCACAACGTCAGCCCGTTCTAGTCACGATTTTTGATCGTCCGGCAGAGAAGGCCAACGTGCGTATGATCGCGGAAAACGTGCAACATATCGTGGACGCGGATGTGGAGATACGCCGCCTGGGGGAAGCCAGGCTGGGCCACCTGCAGGCCGAGCTCGCGGGAATCAAAAAGAATCAAAAGGCAACTCTGGTGTACGCCCGCGCTGGCCCGTGAATCAGCGCTCTGGCGTTATCCAGAACGCTTGCGGGGCGTTACCGGTAGTCGGTGTTGTCGGGCAAGCGGCTCGGTGGACGGCGACGCACGGGATTGCCAAAGCTTGATGCGCTTGTCGTCTCCGGCGGTCGCCAACCAGCGGCCGTCGCCGGAGATCGCGATCGACGCGACCGACTCCGCATCGCCATCCAGTTCCTGCACCACCGCACCCGTCGATACGTCCCACACACGCGCCTGCCCGTCTTCGGAACAGGAGATGAGGTAGCGTCCGTCTGGGGTGTAGGCGAGATCGCGTACCGGCGCCGTATGGCCCGGGATGCTGCGTTCCAGGCGGCGTTTGTTAAGCGACCAGATCCGAATTTCCCGGTCTTTTCCCGCTGAGGCGACGTAGCGACCATCCGGTGAAAACGCCACCGTATTGACCACGTCGGTATGGCCTTTTAGTGCAGACAGTTCGCGTCTGTTGCCGGTCCGCCATAATCGGATCGCGGAATCCAGCCCTCCGGATGCGATCATATCCCCGTCGGGGGCGAATGCCAGTGCGCGAAACCGATGGGTTGCCGCCGCTAAATGTGCGACGAGGGCACCCGAGAACGGGTCCCATAGATTTACCTGGTGGTCGGCCCCCAGTGACGCGAGCATCAAACCGTCCGGCGCAAACTGCACCTGGGCCACACGGTCACGGTGACCGAGAAAGGTGCGAATCTGCGCGCCCGTTTGCGGATGCCATAACTTGACCGTGCGGTCCCAGCTCGAGGAGGCAAGCAAGTTTCCGTCCGGCGCAAAGCTGACATCAGACACGCCGTCAACGTGGCCGGTCAGGGTGTACAGCACCTTCCCGGTCGAGGTGTCCCACAGCTTGATCGTTTTGTCTTCACTACCCGTGGCCAGACGGTCCCCGCCCGGGGAGAAGGCAACAGAAAAAATATCGCCCTTGTGTCCAGACAGCGTGCGCGCCAGGCCGAACAGCGCGGATTTTTTGGTATTTTTCACCGCTGGCGAGTTCCTTGATGTCACGGCGTCAAGGGCCTGCTGTTTCTGCAGATTACCGATGCGATCGGCGAGATGTTCAACACGATAGTTCAATTGATCGACGCGGCCGCCAAGTCGCTTGAATTCGTCGATAATCAGTTGTCGCTCCTCCGCCAGCAGTTGAAGCCGCCCGAACAGCTTGGCAGGATCATTGGCCAACACGGAGTTGGGATCGGTTCCCCGGTCTCCATTTTTTCCAGTCTTGGAAAGCTGGTTCGAACGCGATAGCAAGTCCTGCAATTCAACGCGGAGCGCCCCCACCTCGCCTGTCTGTTCATCCAGGTTTTGCCACAATAAGGCATCCGCGGCACGGCCGCGTATAACGAGGGTCATCAGTACCGCCAGCATGGCCGTGGTGATTACCCATGCCGACATCGTGAACCACGGTATGTCGATTGGCTTCGACTCAGGTTTGCTTTTCGATGTCAATCTGTGTCCCCTAAATAGTGATATTCACGCGTTACCGCGCCACAGCGTCAAAAAGCCGGCGTTTGTGATCAATACGCTTTCATGGATGCAATTTCCAGACCACTACGAGCACGGAGATCGCGGCCAACCGCAAATTCAATGAATCCCGGGACGGCGCTGGTTGGGTTCACCCCTCCAGGATACGCAATCCAGTTTGACAGTTGCGGTTTCTGTTGCTATTTGAAGTGTAGAATAGGGATCTGTTCGAACCCATCACTAAGGCTAAACGTAGGTTATCGTGTGCATTCAAGGGGGCGGCTTGTGTTGGCTTTCAACGCTGTTCAATCGTCTTGCCGTGGGAGTACCGGGTGTTATGGTTAACCGGGTAAAACCGCACAACGTTGCGCGCTGGCAGATCGGTGGCGCGGTGTTGGCGGAATAGCACGGAGCAGCCCTTATGACTGAACGGAGTATTGTGATTGTTGAAGGAAACAGTGAACAACGAAAACAGATCGAGCACCTGCTCTCCACTGTCAGCGATAACATTGTAGCCACGGATTTTGACCACTTGCGGCGGATCACCGATCAGTGTGAGCAGCAGGCACCGTTGTGGGCGGAGGTTCAAAAGCTCATTTCAACGGCCAAGCAGCAGGCCAAGCAAGTAAAGCCAGCGAAACGTTCCAGAGATTATAGATCACCTGAGCTGTTCCGTTGCCTGGTTGGCTCCAGCCACGGTCTGATGCAGGTCAAGAAGGCAATCATGCAGGTTGCCGAATCCGAAACCAATGTGATGTTGTTGGGTGAGTCGGGCACGGGTAAGGAAGTCGTGGCCCGCAATATTCATTATCATTCTCTCCGGCGTGGAAAGCCGTTTGTGCCGATCAATTGTGGAGCGATACCCGCCGAGCTTCTAGAGAGCGAATTATTCGGTCATGAAAGGGGCGCTTTCACGGGGGCGATCGCCAGCCGGCGGGGCCGTTTCGAGATGGCTCAGGGTGGCACCCTGTTTCTGGATGAGATCGGAGACATGCCGTCTTCCATGCAGGTGAAGCTGCTCCGGGTGCTACAGGAACGCTGTTTTGAACGGGTCGGCAGTGAAAAGACCATACAATCGGATGTCCGGATCATCGCGGCCACCCATCGTGATTTGGACAGTCAGATCGAGGCGGGGAAGTTCCGTGAGGATCTGTACTATCGATTGTGTGTTTTTCCAATCACTATCCCTCCGCTTCGCGAACGAGTGGAGGATTTGAGCGCGCTGGTCGAGTGCCTGCTCGATCGCCTCAAGAGCGAACGGCAGGCGAGAATCACGCTGACCGAAAGCGCGGTGGCCGCCTTGCGCCGTTATCTGTGGCCTGGAAATGTCCGCGAATTAGCCAATTTGATCGAGCGGCTGCTGATCATGTATCCCAATCAACGCGTGGATATCGCCGATCTTCCCGGCAAGTACCGGCCGAATGTTGATAATGTTGATATAGAGCAACTGGCTCGTGATGCGCCGGACCATCATGTGGAGAATACGGTTTCGTGCCCCACACTTCCCGATGGTGGGCTCGACCTCAAACAACACTTGGCGGACGTGGAGCGCTCGCTCATCGAGCAGGCGCTGGCGGAAGCCGATGGTGTCGTAGCTCGGGCCGCCGAGATACTGAGAACGCGGCGCACAACACTGGTAGAAAAAATCCGCAAATACAAACTGGAAGTAAACCCGCCTCGACGGGAATTTGACGGCCCGCTTATCGTCAATTCCTAACTTCTTGTTCTCACTGCCATTTTAATATCGGCATCCTTTTTGCTTAAGTAACGCATGGGGGTGCGATCAGGTGCCGCTTGCGGCAACCGTCGCCACCAGAGCACGCATTGATTGATGCGTTGCGTGGGTACCCCGAATTCAAGGCAACATGCAATAACAAGCGGAGAGAATCGTGGCCGATACCGTTTCGAGTAAGGCGCAATGTTTGGAAGAGGCTTTCGCGACTTTCAGCAGCGCTTCCAGCACGCTGGTGGATACTTACATCCAATTATCGAAGCAGGTAGCCAAGCTCGAGAACGCGGTGACGGAGAGGCCAGTCCGCGATAACACTGACATGCGAAACCACGTCAATCTGGCCTTGTGGCTTTCAAACCTGATCGACGCGCTCCCGATCGCGTTGGTGGTTGTTGATGGCGATGGTCATGTTCGACTCGCCAACCCGATCGCGGAGCGGTGGCTCGGCGAGGGGCTGAGAGGCCAAGCGTGGCGGGACCTTCTCGGCAAAAATTTCCGCACGCTTGAAAATGAAGGGCCGGATATTTCGTTGGCGGATGGGCGGACGGTTACTATCTCTACCTGTCCGCTCGGAAGTGAACCCGGACAGATTGTCCTCATCCAGGATGTGACGGAAACCCGCTACCTGCAGCAGCGCATCCTTCATTATCAGCGCCTGTCCGCAATGGGGGATATGGCCGCGCGACTCGCGCACCAGATTCGCACTCCGCTTTCCTCGGTGATGTTGCATCTGTCACAACTGTCCAAACCGAGCGGCGTCGCGAATTCCTCCAAACTGATTCGAAAAAGTCTGGACCGGTTGCATCATCTGAATGACATTTTGAACGATATGCTACTGTTTTCCAGGGGCGGGACCCAGGAAACCGAGAATATCCGGGTTGGGGATTTGTTGAACCGGGTCCTGGAACAAAGCAGGGCACTCCTCAGAAAATACGGATGCCGGCTCGTCGTTCAGGATGAAGCGTGCGCCGCGGTGATACGAGGGAGCCGGCCGCTGCTCATCAGCATGTTTCAGAACGTCGTTAACAACGCTGCGGAGGCCTGTGGTCGAGACGGTGAGTTGCGCCTATCGAGCTGGAGCGATGGCCCGCATAGTGTGGGCATCTCGTTGGCGGACAACGGACCCGGCATACCACAGCATATCAGGCAGCGGGTCTTCGAACCCTTTTTTACCACACGTGCCCAGGGAACCGGACTCGGTCTGGCAATCGTCCAAGCGATCGCCCAGGACCATAGAGCGGATGTCGAACTGCACAGCACCCCCGGTCGGGGCACTACGATTGAATTCCGCTTTCCTACGCCCGCCCGTTATTCCGGCAAAACCGCTGCTGTGGCCGCGAGACTGGAAAGCGCTACCTGAGATGGTTCACGGGTGCGGAAGCGAAACAGGAGCTTGAATGACTGAGCCAAAAATTCTGATTGTCGAGGACGATACCGATCTGCGGGAAGCATTATGTGACACCCTGGACATGGCTGGGTTCGATGTGGTGGCAGCCGCTGATGGATCGGCGGCGCTGCGGATATTGGACGAACAAGCGCTGCGGATGGTTGTCAGTGATGTCAAGATGGAGCCCATGGATGGGCACCACTTGCTTGCGGAAATCCAACGCAAGCATCCGCAGGTCCCGGTTCTACTGATGACGGCGTTTGGGGACATCGAGCAGGCGGTGCGCGCAATGCAAGAGGGAGCGGTAGATTACCTGGTTAAACCGTTCGAGGCCGATGTCCTGATCAGCAGCGTCACCCGATATGTCTGCATGGAGGATGCCGTTGCGAACGACATTATCGCCGAGGACGGCAACAGCAAGAGAGTGTTGTCGCTGGCCGATAAGGTCGCCGGTAGCGAAGCAACTGTTTTGATTACCGGGGAAAGTGGAACTGGTAAAGAGGTGCTCGCGCGTTACGTCCACAACCGTTCCGCGAGGCGGGATTGTCCCTTCGTTGCCGTCAATTGTGCAGCGATCCCGGATACCATGCTCGAAGCGACCCTATTCGGATTTCAAAAGGGTGCATTTACCGGTGCCTATCAAACTTGTCCCGGGAAATTTGAGCGCGCACAGGGTGGCACGCTGTTGCTGGATGAAATCTCGGAGATGGACTTGGGACTGCAGGCGAAGTTGCTGCGCGTACTACAAGAGCGTGAGGTGGAGCGTCTGGGTGGGACCAAGTTGATCGAGCTCGATGTTCGTGTTCTGGCGACGACCAATCGGACACTGTCCGTAGAAGTGGAAAACGGTCGGTTCCGGGAAGATCTGTACTACCGCTTGAACGTGTTTCCGCTGCATTTGCCGCCACTGCGGGAACGCTCTGGCGATATCCTCCTGCTGGCGGAATGCTTCCTGAAGCGCCACGCCCGGGCAACGGGGAACAGGGTGCCTACTATTTGTGAGGCTGCCGAGCGCTGGTTGGTCTCTAACCGTTGGCCGGGGAACGTTCGTGAACTCGAGAACCTCATGCACCGCGCGCTTATATTATCCAACGGTCAACGGATCGACGTCGATGATCTTCAAACGGACTTCGGTAACGAGACGATGCACGTCAAAGAATACGTGCGTGATGAAAACGAAACTTTGGTAAGTCTCAACGAGTATTTGAAGTCCCACGAGGAAGCACACATTGCGGACACGTTGAAGTCTGTAAATGGTAGCAAGATAGCAGCGGCTAAGCGCTTGGGGATCAGTGCGCGCACGCTGCGCTATAAGCTGGCGAAGATGCGTGAAGAAGGCGCAACGCTGCCATAGGTTTAACAGAAAGCGGCTTTTCGGGAGATATAAATGTCAGAGATCGATGTATCACAGCTGATAAACCAGATGCGAACCATGGCCGTGGCGGCTCAAACCGGTGACGCGGCGGTCCCTGGGTCGACGGGTTCCGGCGAATTCACCAACGTGTTGACCCAGGCAATCGATCATGTGAACAGCACACAAAAAACAGCGGCAAACATGGCGACGGCTTATGAATTAGGAGATTCAAACACCAACATCGCGGAACTCATGATTGCACTGCAAAAAGCGAATATATCGTTCCAGGCTATGCTTCAAGTCCGCAATAAATTGGTTTCCGCCTACCAGGAAATAATGAGCATGCAGATATAGTAAATAATGGTCAGCGAAATCGAAGATATTCAAATCCACATGAGGAAGCTGGACGGTTATTCCGTATCTCCAGCTAATATTTAATGGCGCAAGTAACACCTGAAGTTGTCACCGTTCCGGCCCGAGGTTTTGCTCAGCTGCCGGCATTAAGACAGATTGCGATGTTGTTTGGGTTGGCAGCGAGTATCGCGCTCGGCTTCTGGATTGTACTGTGGTCGCGAACCCCATCTTATCAGCCACTGTACGGGAGTCTATCTCAGCAGGAGGCGGGAGAGATCATAGAGGCGCTGCAAAAGGCGGATATTCCCTACAAACTAGACGAAGTCGGCGGTAGCGTGATGGTGCCCGGTGGCAAAGTACACAGTGCGCGTATCAAGCTCGCAACGGAAGGGTTGCCAAGGAGTTCTGCGGTGGGGTTCGAATTGATGGAAAATTCCAAGGGCTTCGGCGCCAGCCAATTCATGGAATCGGCGCGTTATCAACGAGCGATCGAAGGAGAGCTGGCGCGGTCGATCTCGAGTCTTCACAATGTCAAGAGCGCGCGCGTTCATTTGGCTATTCCCAAACAATCTTCGTTTGTCCGCGCGCGCAAGATTCCTAGCGCATCGGTCGTAATCAGCCTTTTTGCGGGACGCCAACTCAATGAAGAACAGGTAGCGGGAATTGTACATCTGGTCAGCTCTAGTATCCCTGATCTTCCTACTGAGCGGATTTCCGTAATCGACCAACAGGGACGATTATTGACCACCGCTAACAGCACGAAGGAGTTGGGTCTGAACCACAATCAGTTGTCTTATACACACCGGGTGGAGCAGGGTTATGTCGAACGCATTGAGAATATCTTAACGCCTATCGTTGGTCTCGGTGGCATTCGTGCCCAAGTAGTTGCGGATATTGATTTTACGGTTATTGAGAAAACCTCTGAGACATTCGATCCCGACAAACGGCAGGTAAGGAGTGAGACAGTTCAAAAGGAGGAACGGATTGGCCTTGACGTCGCCATGGGAGTCCCCGGTGCATTGAGTAACCAACCGCCGCCTGCGGGGACTACCAGCCAGGTGGATACGTCGGTGATTGCGGAGGGCGGACAGCCCGGGGAGTCGGAGACCAACGCTGGTGTTTCGCCCGAACGGCCGAAGACGAACAGTCAACGTTCGGCCCGTAATTATGAGCTCGATAAAACGATTAGTCATACGCGGCTTTCCACCGGCCAGATTCAGCGTCTTTCCGTTGCGGTGGTCGTTGACGACCGATCTAAGAAGAAATCCGCGGAGTCCTCCAATGCGGAAGATATCGAGCGTTTCACAAAACTGGTTAAACAGGCAGTTGGTTTCAACGAAGCACGTGGCGACACAGTATCGGTAGTCAGCATTCCGTTTACTGCGCCCGCAAAGCCCGAGCCCTTGCCGGAACCGCCGCTCTGGAAGCAAACCTGGGTGTTGGATCTGTTGAAACATCTGGTCGGCGCCGTGGCGGTGTTGCTGCTCATATTTTTCGTGCTGAAGCCTACTATGGGCGCATTGGCCACTCGCGGAAGCCGGCTCGAAGTTCTGCCCGGACAGGGCGGTTTGGAGGGAGGGCAGGTTTCTGCAGGCGGCGCGCAACTCTCTGGGCCCACGAGACTACTCGGACAAGCCGCTGGTAACTATGAACAAGATCTCGAAGCCGCACGAAACATGGTGGCCAACGATCCCAAAAGAGTCGCACAGGTGGTCAAGGTCTGGGTAGGCGAGGATGGCTAATTCAGGGGCGGAAAACGGTCTTCGTCGTGCGGCGATTCTGCTGCGCGCGATTGGAGAAGACCATGCTTCAAAGGTTCTGCAATACATGGGTGCTAAAGAGGTCCAGGCAGTGAGCAGGGCGATGGTGGAGCTGGAGTCAATACCTCCTGATAGAGTCAAATACGTGCTTGGCAACTTGCAAGAGACCATTGTTGGGCAGACGGCGCTGGGCATTGGCAACGATTCCTATGTGCAAAAAGTGCTTGAGAAGGCGGTTGGCCCCGAGAAGGCAAAAAGTCTGCTCGAAAATGTGTTGGACAAGAGCGACAACGGCATCGAGGAGCTTAATCTCTTGGATCCCGATACTGTCGCTGAGCTGCTTCAGAATGAGCATCCCCAGATTGTGGCGCTGGTTCTCAGTTCGCTGGACAGTACCCAGTCTGCGAACGTATTGACTGAGTTGCCCGAAGCCCTTCGAAGTGATGTTTTTATGCGCATCGCCAGGCTGGAAACTGTGCGTCCGAACGCGCTTGAACAATTGAAACAAACCCTGGTGCAACGCTTAAAGGGACAAGCATCATCCAATTTCGCCAAGTCTCGTCTAGGCGGCGCAAAATGCGCAGCCGACCTGTTAAACGAATTGACCCCAAGTCAGCAGGATGCAATGCAGGAGAAAATCCGCGAGATCGATGAGGAACTCGGTCATACCATAGAAGAACTCATGTTTGTTTTTGAAAATCTTATCGATATCGATGACCGGGGCATACAGTTTCTGTTGCGTGAAATTGAAATGGAGCAACTGGTCGTCGCGCTAAAAGGATCCTCCACACACATCAAGGAGAAGATTTTCAAGAATATGTCACGGCGGGCTGCGGAACTATTGAAGGATGACCTGGAGGTGAAGGGGCCGGTCAGGTTGAGCGAGGTCGAGGAAGCGCAAAAAGCAATTATTACTCGAGCACGGCAGTTGGCGGATGAGGGGTCGATAATAATGTCGGGACGTGGTGGCGAGACGTATGTCTAAGATTATTGATGGAAACGAACTAGAGTCCTGTGAACGTTGGAACGTTCCCCAAGTCAGCGGCGTACCCGCAGGCGGTAATCCAAAGCCCGGGTCCGATCGGTTAACGGTGCGCGATATTGAAGCGATTCAGCAACGCGCCTATGACGACGGTTTCCGCCTTGGTCATCAGGAAGGGCTGCTCGCCGCAAAAAGCGAGGCTCAACGTCTCCACCAGTTGTTGTTGCGGCTTGATGAGCCCTTGATTGATCTGGATGAACAAGTCATACAGGAGCTGGTGACAATGGTTAAGGCGGTCACGCACCAACTCGTGAGGCGGGAGATGAAGACATACCCTGACGGTATCATCGCGATCATCCGCCAGGCCGTCAGCGTACTGCCAAGTAACGCGCGCAGCATAGATATTCATCTGCATCCGGATGACGCCAAGCTGGTTCGCAGCATCTTGTCGATTGACGACGATCATCCGACCTGGAAGCTTACCGAAGACCCCGTTATGACCCAGGGCGATTGTCGGCTTGTAACGGAAAACTCGCAAGTCGATGCGACTGTCGAAGGACGGCTGAATGCGCTGATATCCGCAATGTTGGGAGGCGAACGCGACGAAGATGGCGTCTCCTTATCCTGATGCAGATCGCAGTCCTATCTGGACGCGCCGTCTCCGTAGTATGCGCGAGGGTTTGCGTCATGCACGGCCGCTCGTGGTCGAAGGAAAGCTTACTCGGATTGTTGGGTTGACCCTGGAAGCGATCGGATGTCGCGCGGCAGTCGGTGCGCGCTGCGTCGTTTCAGGCAATAGGGACGGTCAGGTGGGGACGGAGGTTGTGGGTTTCGCCGGCGAAAAACTGTATCTGATGCCCACCGGCAATATTCGCGGGCTTGCCCCCGGCGCGCGCGTAACCCCGACCGGGCGCGACACGCGCGTACCAGTGGGTCCCGGAATGCTCGGTCGGGTTATTGACGGTGCCGGTGAACCTTTAGATGGAAAGGGCCCCGTGCGTATTGCGGGCCATGTTCCGCTCCACGGGCTGGTAACCAATCCACTGCAACGTGCATTGATTACGGAGAAACTCGACGTCGGGGTACGGGCCGTCAACTCGCTAATCACGATCGGCCGCGGGCAGCGAGCGGGTCTTTTTGCATCCAGTGGTGCGGGGAAAAGCGTTCTGTTGGGGATGATGACACGATTTACCGAGGCCGATGTGATCGTCGTAGGGCTCATCGGCGAGCGCAGTCGTGAGGTCAAGGAGTTCATAGAGAATAATCTCGGACCCGAAGGTTTGTCACGCGCAATTGTCGTGGCCACACCGGCGGACCGGCCACCCTTGTTGCGCCAGCACGGCGCCATGCTGGCGACCGCAATCGCCGAGTACTTCCGGGACCAGGGTAAGCACGTGTTACTGCTCATGGATTCGTTGACGAGATACGCCCAGGCGCAGCGTGAAATTGCGTTGGCGATCGGTGAACCACCCGCGACACGTGGCTTTCCGCCGTCGGTATTTGCGAATATTCCCTTGCTCGTGGAAAGGGCAGGGACCGGTCCAAAGGATGCCGGAACCATCACCGCATTTTATACGGTATTAACCGAAAGCGACGGCGAATACGATCCCGTAGCCGACTGTGCGCGTGCGGTGCTCGACGCCCATATCGTCCTGTCTCCAAGACTTGCAGAGATGGGTCATTATCCGGCGATAGACGTCGAGGCGTCGATCAGCCGCGTAATGACAGAGATCGTGTCAACGGAACATTTGGAGTCGGTCAGGCGGTTCCGTCAGTTGTATTCGACATATGAGCAGAATAGGGATCTGATCAACGTCGGCGCGTATGCAAAGGGTAGCGATCCACGTGTTGACGAGGCGATAAAGTTTTATCCGAGCTTGGTAAGTTTTCTCCAGCAGGATATGCGCCAATCCGTAAATATGCTCGACAGTATTAATACGCTGGCCGCAACACTGAAGATGAGTTAGATCCTTAACGCAACGCGGATGTTGGTGACGCTGGGATGGTTATGAAGAAAAGTAAGCGCTTGACAAAGATACTTGACCTTGCGGTTGACAATGAACGCGATGCCGCCAAGGCGTTCGCTGAATGTCGACAACAGCTTGATTCCCGTACCGAGCAATTGGAGGAATTACAGTCGTTGCATAACGAATATGTTCAGCAGATTAAAACGAAGGGAGAGACTGGACTCGACGCCGGTAAGTTGAGGGATTATTGGGCCTTTGTCGAGCGTCTATCGAGAGCCGTGACGCAGCAGATGCAATTCGTAAGCCAATCGGAGAAGTTGGTCGATTCCAAGCGGGGTACGTGGTCGAAACGCCGCGCCCATGCGCGGGCGATGGAGGAGCTCGTGGCCCGTCATCGTGCCCGTGAGAAACGCGAGGCCGTCCGGCGGATGGAAAATGACGCGGAAGATCCCGGGAACCGCGGGCGTCAGAACCCTCGGCCCGGCCCGTCGAAGCCGGACTAACCCTAATCCTGGCACAGGATTTGCGTAATAGCATTTATCAAATGGCAAACATCGGAGCGTATTGCGTTGCTCGAGGCATTACCCGTCATCGATATAGCGACCGCCCCACCGTCCGGTGGGGCGGCGGAAGGAGCATCAGGCAAGGGATCGCTACCGGCGCAGTCATTGGGTCCGCCCGCGACGGGACAGCCGCCGGCGCAGAGTTTTCAGCACCTGCTGACCCAGGCCCAGGCCCCACCCGCCAACACATTTGCGAATCTAGCGGTTGGGACCTGGCTTACCGGCAATATGCTACCGGCATCCGGCAAACCGGTGCCGCTCGATGCGGCGAAAACCGCATTATTGGCAGGTGCTGCGGGTTCCCCCGCGGCCCCGATTCCCGGTAGTTTCGCTGTGGGCTCCCGATCATCGATGACCAACGCGATGATCGACGGGGAGCCGACTTACCGGGATGGGGAACGGGGCACCCTGACTTTGGAGGCTGTGGTTGCCGAGGATGATCTCATCGGGCTGGTCGACGAGCGCACCCTTGCCGGGTCTGAACTCGGCGTATCTGGGCCCGGGTTCATCCTTGCTTCCCATGCCGCGGCGCAACCCCGGTCCGAATTGACGACTGTGCTCGATCGCGTCTTGCCGCGAGCCGCAGCGGGCGAGATGCCGCATAAGCCGCCGGTGGCACCCCTGGGAATATCTCAGGCCGGACCTACATTACCGCTATCGACATCTAACGCACCCGGCGGGGCCGCTTTCCCGATCCAGGAAGGGCTCATGTCCCAGGTAGGGGAAGGGTGGACGTTC